>NZ_MJGQ01000004.1:172486-289749 GCF_001865095.1 Curtobacterium sp. MCBA15_013
CCGCGCCTCCCGTCCGTCTGCGGTCACGACCACCGCGTCAGGCGGGTGTGCCGGCCCGCTCGCCCTCTCCGGTCCACGACCGGGTGCCGCCGTCGTGCACGGCGAGTCGGGTCCGGTGGCCGGCCGCCGTGCCGCGTGCCCGCGCGATCGCGTCTGCGGCGGACACGAGCGTGAGGTGCGACAGCGCCTGCGGGGTGTTCCCGATGTGGTGGCCGGTCGCGACGTCGATCTCCTCGGAGAGCATGCCGACGTCGTTCGCGTACCCGACGAGCACGTCCATCAGCCGCTCGGCGTCCTCGACGCGCCCGGACGCGGCGTACTGCTCGACGAGCCAGAAGGAGCACGCGAGGAACGGGTGCTCGCTGCCGGAGAGCCCGTCGAAGCCGGACGAGGTGCGGTACCGGAGCACGAGGCCGTCGTCGCCGGTCCGGAGGTCCTGCTCGATCGCGGCGACGGTCCCGGTCATCCGCGGGTCACCGGGCTTCACGTAGCCGATCTGCGGCAGGACGAGCAGGCTCGCGTCGACCTCGTCGGTGTCGTAGTGCTGGCGGTAGCTGCCGCGCTCGGCGTTCCACCCGTGCTCCTCGATCTCGGCGCGCACCTCGGCGCGGAGGGTCCGCCAGCGGTCGACCGGGCCCTCGAGGCCGAACTCCTCGACGGCTGCGACGCCGCGGTCGAACGCGGCCCAGATCATCGCGCGCGAGTGCGTGAAGTGCCGACGGGGCCCGCGCATCTCCCAGATGCCGTTGTCGGGCTCCTGCCAGTGCTCCTCGACGTACCCGAGCAGGGCGCGCTGGAGTGCCCACGAGTCGGCGTTCTCCTCGACGCCGAGCTCGCGGGCGTCGTGGAGCGCGGCGAGGACCTCGCCGAAGACGTCCCCCTGGTACTGCGTGTAGGCGCCGTTGCCGATCCGGACCGGCGTGGAGCCCGCGTACCCGGGCAGGTTCGGCAGTTCGCGTTCGGGGAGCTCGCGCTCCCCGGCGATGCCGTACATGATCTGCACGTCGGCGGGGTCGCCGGCGATCGCGCGGAGGAGCCAGCCGCGCCAGTGCATCGCCTCGTCGCGGTACCCGTGCGCGATGAGGGACGCGAGGGCGAGCGAGGCGTCGCGGAGCCAGACGTAGCGGTAGTCCCAGTTGCGTTCGCCGCCGGGGTCCTCCGGCAGGCTGGTCGTCGCGGCCGCCACGACACCGCCGGTCTCGGCGTGGGTCATCGCACGGAGCAGGAGGAGCGACCGGCGGGCCGCCTCGGCGTACCGGCCCTCGGTCCGGGCGGTGGCCATCCAGTCCCGCCACCAGCGCACGGTGCGGTGCAGGGCCTCGTCGACGTCGAGGGGCTCCGGCGGCTCGCGGTGCGACGGGTACCAGGTGAGGACGGTGTCGAGCACGTCGCCGTCGTGCACGGTGGTGGTGGCGGTGTGCCGGTGGTCGTCGGCGCGGAAGCGGACGCCGCGGACGATCACGGACCCGGGTCCCGCCGTGGCCAGCAGTGCGGGGTCCTCGTCGCCGCCGATCTGCCGGACCCAGGGGAGTGCGAGGGCGTAGTCGAACCGGATGCGCAGCGTCTGTCGGAGCTCCACGCTGCCGCGGAGCCCCCGCACCCGCCGGACGATCGTCGCCCGGTGCGCACCGATCGGCATGAACTCGGTGACCTCGACCACGCCGGTGCTCGTCGTCCACACGGTCGCGAGCACGAGCGTGTCGTGGTCGTACCGGCGGGTGGCGGTCGCGTCCGGGTCCGTGGGGCGGAGGGTCCAGTGCCCGTGGTCCTCGGTGCCGAGGATCGAGGCGAAGGTCGACGGGCTGTCGAAGCGGGGCAGGCACGCCCAGTCGACGGTGCCGTCGCGCCCGACGAGCGCGGCGGTGTAGGTGTCGCCGATCAGCGCGTGGTCCTCGATGCGGTTGGTCGGTGTGTCAGCCGGGCTCATGGGCCGATCCAACCACCACCGACTCGGGAGGCCGGGGTGGTTGCTGAGGGATGGCTCAGGCCGGATCGTCCGGGTCGGCGCGGGTGATGCCGACCCGTGCCAGCTCGGACCACATGCCGGCGCCGTCCGGGGCGTAGACCCAGGGCGCCGAGGACTCGCGCGAGCGTTCCTGGGCGCGGGACCGCCCACCGGCGAGGACGGCCTCGCTCGTGGAGAGCTGGCGGATGGCGACGCCCGCGACGTTCTCGGGGTGCGCCCGGGCGAACTCGCCGTAGAGCGACTCGTCGTGCTGCCCGTCGTCGCCGACGAGGAGCCACTGCACGTGCGGGAAGTCCTGGGCGAGTCGTTCGAGGTTCTGCTGCTTGTGGAGTTGGCCGCTGCGGAAGAACCGGTCGTGCGTGGGACCCCAGTCGGTGAGCAGCAGGGTGCCGGAGGGGTAGAGGTTCCGGCTGAGGAAGCGCTGCAGCGTCGGCGCGACGTTCCAGGCGCCGGTGGAGAGGTAGACCGTCGGGGCACCGGGGTGCTGCGCGAGGACGCGTTCGTACAGCACCGACATGCCCGGGACGGGCCGGCGCCCGTGCTCCGTGAGCACGAAGGAGTTCCAGGCCGCGAGCATCGGGCGGGGGAGCGAGGTCACCATGACGGTGTCGTCGATGTCCGACAGCAGCCCGAAGCGCGTGTCCGGGTGCACGATGAAGACGTCGGCCTCGACGTCGCGCATGCCCCCGGCGGACAGCTTGATGGTGCGCCAGCCCGGCTCGAGGTCGATCGGCACGATGGTGTCGACCACGCCGCCGCGGTCGGACTGCACCACGTGCGAGGTCCCGCCGGCGGTGATCGTGACCTCGGCGTCGTCGACCGCGACGCTCGTGAAGCTCCGCCAGCCGCGCACACCGTAGAAGGAGGCGTCGGATGCGAGACCCCGACGCGTGAGGAGGACCCGGCAGAGGACGCGGACCCACCCGGGTGCGCCGTAGCCGGTGTACGGGATGACGGTCGGCACCAGCCCCCGGCGGCGCGCCCGGTGCTCGCGGAACTCCTGGACGGCGTCCTCGATGCGGGCCGCCCGGTGGAGGATCGGCTCGGCCAACGACGGCTCGTGGGGCGTCGGGTCGGGCATCGCCCCATCATTCCACGTCCGACCTGGCACACGTACGACCTCACACGTGTACTGGGAGAGTCGCAGCGATATTCCAGCCGGTCTCTGCGACAGTTGTGACCGTCACACCCACATGAGTCGCGCTGTCGGCGCAAGAGGAGAACACGTGCTCGTCACCGAGGTATCGAACGCACTGCCGGGGGGATCATCACTGCTCAGGAACGAGCCGGTCCAAGCCCGCAGTTCGGCGCGCCTCGCCGGCCTCCTCGACGCCGCGGCCGCGGTGATCGACGAGATCGGGTTCGAGCGCCTGACCACCGCGATGGTGGCCGAGCGGGCGGGGGCGTCCATCGGCACCGTCTACCGCTACTTCCCGGACCGCATCGCCGTGGTCGAGGCACTCGCGATCCGGAGCACCCAGCGCCTGGCCGAGCGGTTCATCACCGCCCTCGACACCAGCGAGGCGACGACCTGGCAGGCCGCCTGCGACGCGCTCATCGACGTCACCGCCGAGATGTACCGCACCGAGCCGGGGTTCCGGGCGATCCGCTTCGGCGACGCGGCGGACACCGGCACGGGCGACGCCGAGGACCGGATGGCGGCACTGGGGAGCGCCGTCGCCCACATCATGCACGAGCGGTTCGGCGTGCCGACGGGGGAGCGCATCGAGCGGACCTGGGTGGTCCTCGCCGAGTCGTCGCACGCCGTCCTCGCGCGGGCGCACCGTGACCCGGCGAACCCCGAGACCGCACTGATCGAGGAGTACCGGGCGATGAGTCGCGGGCACCTCGAAGCGGTGATCGCGGCCTCCTGACACGCCGAGCGGCAATCCGACGACGCCCGTCCTCCGAACAGGAGAGACGGGCGTCGTCGCGTCCGGACACTGCGCACGTGCTGTCCGGGACGCGACACACGCCGTCACGGCTGAACGGGTGTCACACCCGACGGGTACTCTCACTCGGAGTCGGGCTACCTCCGAACAGAAGGGCACCCATGATCGAGTTCCGCTCGGTGCGCAAGACCTACCCGGACGGCACCAACGCGGTCGACGACTTCAGCCTCGTCATCCCCTCGAGGACCACGACGGTCTTCGTCGGGTCGAGCGGCTGCGGCAAGACCACGCTGCTCCGGATGATCAACCGCATGGTCGACCCCAGCGCAGGTGCCGTCGAGATCGACGGGGAGGACGTCGCGGGCGTCGACCCGGTCAAGCTCCGTCGCAGCATCGGCTACGTGATGCAGAACGCCGGGCTGCTGCCGCACCGCAAGGTCGTCGACAACATCGCCACGGTGCCGCTGCTGACGGGGGTCCCGAAGGCCGACGCGCGCCAGCGTGCCCTCGAACTCATGGACACGGTCGGGCTCGACCGTGCCTTCGCGAACCGGTACCCCTCGCAGCTCTCCGGCGGACAGCAGCAGCGCGTCGGCGTCGCCCGCGGACTCGCGGTCGACCCGAACATCCTGCTCATGGACGAGCCCTTCGGTGCCGTCGACCCGCTCGTGCGGAACGACCTGCAGGACGAGCTCATCAGGCTGCAGCGCGAGCTCGGCAAGACCGTGGTGTTCGTCACGCACGACATCGACGAGGCCTTCAAGCTCGGCGACCAGGTCGTCATCCTCAAGAAGGGCGGCGAGATCGCCCAGCTCGGCACCCCCGCCGAGATCCTCGCCGAGCCCGCCGACGACTTCGTCGCGAACTTCATCGGCGCCGGTCGCGGCCGCCGTGCGCTCCGCGTCGAGCAGACGCCGACGGGGCCGATCGTCGTCGACGGTGAAGGACGTGCCGCCGGTGTGCTCACCGGTCCGGTGCAGGTCGTGGACGCGGCCGAGGCAGTGCCCCAGGAGCAGCGGGGCGACGCGTGAACTGGGTCCTCGGCAACACGGACACGATCAGCGACAACCTGATCGCGCACGTCTGGCTGGCGATCCCGCCGATCGTCATCAGCTTCCTGCTGTCCGTCCCGATCGGACTGCTCGTCTCGCGCCTGCGGAAGCGCAACGGCGTGGCCCGGGGGACAGCCTCGACGATCGTCGTCGTCGCGAGCCTCTTCTACACGATCCCGGCGCTGCCCCTCTTCCTGGTGCTGCCCGCGATCATCGGCACGAGCACCCTCGACCCGGTGAACGTCGTGATCGCGATGACCATCTTCGGCGTGGCCCTGATGGCCCGGTCCGCCGCCGACGCCATCGACGCGGTCGACCAGGACGTCGTGGGGGCGTCCGAGGCGCTCGGGTACTCGCCCGCACAGCGGTTCTTCAAGGTGGAGCTGCCGCTCGCCGGTCCGGTCCTCCTCGCGGGCATCCGGGTGGTGTCGGTGTCCACGATCAGCCTCATCACGGTCGGTGCGCTCATCGGCGTGCCGAACCTCGGGTTCCTGCTCACCGACGGCCTCAAGCGCGGCATCAGCGCCGAGATCCTCACCGGCATCGTCCTGACCATCGTGCTCGCGCTCGTGTTCGACGCGCTGCTCGTGGCCGCGGGTCGGCTCGCGATGCCGTGGACACGGGGGAGCGGCCGCAACGCCCGTGCCGTCCGACGCCGCGCCGCTGACGACGTCCGAGCGAACGAGGTCTCCGCGTGAACCTCTTCGCCCAGGGCATCGCCTGGATCTTCGACCCGGCGAACAACGTCGGGTCCGACGCCGTCGGAATCCGACTCTGGGAGCACGTGTGGATCACGTTGCTCACGGTCGCCATCGCCGTCGCGATCGCCGTGCCGGTCGGCCTGCTGATCGGGCACACCGGCAAGGGACGCTCGATCGCAGTGGGCGTCTCCGGCGGCATCCGTGCGCTGCCGACCCTCGGCGTGCTGACGCTGCTCGCACTCTCGATCGGCCTCGGACTCGGGGCCCCGCTCATCGCACTCGTCATCCTCGCGATCCCGTCGGTGCTCGCCGGCGCGTACTCCGGCGTCGAGGCGATCGACCGCGTCGTGATCGACGCCGCCAAGGCGCAGGGCATGACCGGGTGGCAGATCCTCGGCAAGGTCGAGATCCCGCTCGCCCTGCCGCTCATCGTCGGCGGCATCCGTGCCGCCGTGCTGCAGGTCGTCGCCACCGCGACCCTCGTCGGCTACATCAACGCCGGCGGACTCGGCGGCTACGCCTTCTCCGGCATCGCCAACTCGGACTACGCGGAGGTGCTCGGCGGTTCCCTCCTGGTGATCGCCCTCGCCATCGCGTTCGAGATCGTCTTCGCCGCGCTGCAGCGGCTCGCCGTCCCCGCGGGTGTCTCCGCCGGGTCGGCGCGTCTGTCGCGTCGGAGCACCCGCAGCTCAGCACCACGAGCATCAACCCCTGTGGAAGGAACCCACCCGTGATCACAGCAACGACCCGGCGTCTCGCCGCGACGATCGCCGTCGCGTCCGCGGCCGCCATCGCCCTCGCGGGCTGCTCGTCGAGCGACCCGCTCTCCTCCGGCTCCGGCGGTGGGGACTCCAAGACCATCGTCGTCGGCTCGCAGGCGTACCCGTCGAACGAGATCATCGCCGAGCTCTACGCGCAGGAGCTCGAGCACGAGGGCTTCACCGTCACCAAGAAGCTCAACATCGGTCAGCGCAAGGCGTACTGGCCCGAGGTCGCGAAGGGGAGCATCAACGTCTTCCCGGAGTACAACGGCAACCTGCTCAACTACCTCCTGCAGGAGGACGGCAAGTCCACCACGACCGAGACGACGACGGACGGCATCAACACCGCACTGAAGTCGGCACTGCCGTCGGACGTCAAGGCGCTGCCGTCGGCCGACGCCTCGGACGCCGACACCTACACGGTGACCCAGGCGACGGCGGACAAGTACGGCTTGAAGTCGATCGCCGACCTCTCGAAGATCGGCGGGACGATCTCGATCGCCGCCAACCCGGAGTTCGCCACCGCCGCCTACGGTCCGAAGGGCCTCAAGGAGAAGTACGGCATCACCGGCGAGGTCAACCAGCAGAACGACTCCGGTGGCCCGCTCACGATCAAGGCGATCCAGGACGGTGACTCGCAGGTCGCGGACATCTACTCCGCCAGCGCCTCGATCAAGACCGAGAAGCTCGTCACGCTCGAGGACCCGGAGCACCTCGTGCCGGCGAACAACGTGACCCCGATCGTGTCGAAGGACCTCGACTCGAAGGCCGCGGACGCCATCGAGAAGGTGAACAAGCTCCTCACGACCGACGCGCTCATCGAGCTCAACCGTCAGAACTCGGTGGACCAGAAGTCGGCGGCCTCGGTCGCCAAGGCGTTCCTGCAGGACAACGACCTGCTGTAGCACTCAGTCAGCACAAAACGACAGGTGTCGGGCAACTGCCCGGCACCTGTCGTCGTTCCGAGATCTGGTACCCGCACCGTTGTTCCGCGCGGTTGTGCCGTGCAATCCCGCTGCACATCCGTGCACTGAGGGTTCTACAACTTGTCGAACCATGTGGCCGCGAGGTAACGTGTTCGTGTCCCAACGGTTGTGACAGCAGAAGTTCCCCTCCACAGGAAGCAACTGACGTGCACCAACAGCGCGCGGCGAACCGGCTCGGAAACGCCGCATGAACGACATCCTCGATCCGCTCCTCCTGTCGCGGTGGCAGTTCGGTCTGACGACGATCTACCACTTCCTCTTCGTCCCGTTGACGATCGGCATGGCCGTCGTCGTGGCCGTGTTCCAGACGGCCTGGTACCGGACGGGGCGCGCGCACTACCTCCAGCTGACCCGGTTCTTCGGGCGCATCTTCCTCATCAACTTCGCGATGGGCGTCGTGACGGGGATCGTGCAGGAGTTCCAGTTCGGCATGAACTGGTCGAACTACTCCCGGTTCGTCGGTGACGTGTTCGGCGCCCCGCTCGCGCTCGAGGGCATCCTCGCGTTCTTCTTCGAGGCGGCGTTCATCGGCATCTGGATCTTCGGGTGGGACCGCCTGCCGAAGGGCCTGCACCTCGCGAGCATCTGGTGCGTCAGCGCCGGCACGATCATGTCGGCGTACTTCATCATCGCCGCGAACGCGTTCATGCAGCACCCGGTCGGCTTCTCCATGAACGAGGCCAAGGGGCGTGCGGAGCTCACGGACATCTGGGCCGTGCTCGGCAACAAGGTCGCGCTGGCCGCCTTCCCGCACACTCTGTTCGCGTGCTTCATGGTCGCCGCCGCGGTGATCATCTCTGTCGCCGCGTACCACCTGGCGCGCAACCAGAACCTCGAGACGATGATGCCGGCGCTGAAGTTCGGCATGTGGACGATGCTGGCCGCGGGGGCGCTCACGGTGCTCACCGGCGACCAGCTCGGCCTCACGATGGTCGACACCCAGCCGATGAAGATGGCCGCTGCCGAGGCGCTGTACAACACCGCCACCGGCAAGGACGCCTCGTTCTCGATCTTCACGCTCGGCACCCCGGACGGCGTGCACGAGCTGTTCTCGATCCGTGTGCCGTACCTGCTCTCGTTCCTGTCGACGCACACCTTCAACGGCACGGTCGAGGGCATCAACGACCTCCAGGCGCAGTACTCGCAGGTCTACGGCCCCGGCGACTACAAGCCGATCATCTGGGTGACCTACTGGTCGTTCCGCTGGATGATCGCGCTCGGTGTCGGCGCGGTGCTGGTCTCGCTCGTCGGGCTCTGGCTGACCCGCAAGGGCCGGTTCCCGACCCAGCGGTGGGTCTGGCGCATCGCCACCTGGACCGTCCCGCTGCCGATGGCCGCGATGATCGTCGGCTGGATCTTCACCGAGATGGGCCGCCAGCCGTGGCTCGTGTTCGGGTTGCTCAAGACGAGTGACGGCGTCTCGCCGAACGTCACCGGGGTCGAGGTCCTCATCTCGCTCATCGTCTTCACGCTCATCTACGGCTCCCTGGCGGTGGTCGAGTTCCGGCTCATCAAGAAGGTCGCGCAAGAGGGCCCCGCCGCCCCGGCGGAGGTCGACGAGGAGACCGGCGAGGTCAAGCACGAAGTGACGGTCTACTGATGGATCTCCCCGTTCTCTGGTTCGCGATCGTCGGCGTCTTCTTCGTCGGCTACTTCGTCCTCGACGGCTTCGACTTCGGTGTCGGCATGTCCCTGCCGTTCCTCGGCAAGGACGACACCGACCGTCGGGTCCTGATCAACACGATCGGCCCGGTGTGGGACCTCAACGAGACCTGGGTCATCGTCGCGGGCGCCTGCCTGTTCGCGGCGTTCCCCGAGTGGTACGCCACGATGTTCTCCGGGTTCTACCTGGCGCTCCTGCTCATCCTCGCGGCGCTCATCGCCCGCGGCGTCTCGTTCGAGTACCGGCACCAGAACAAGCACCTCGAGTGGAAGCGCCGGTTCGACCTCATGATCATCGTCGGCAGCGCGGTGCCGTCGTTCCTCTGGGGCGTCGCGTTCGGCAACGTGGTCCGGGGCATCCCGATGGACGCCGGCCACAACTACACCGGCACGGTGTTCGACCTGCTCAACCCCTTCGCGCTGCTCACCGGCGTGGCGACGCTGCTGGTGTTCTTCACGCACGGCGTCGTCTTCGTCGCGCTGAAGACCGAGGGTGAGATCCGTGCGCGTGCGAAGCGCCTCGCGACCCGGGCGGGCGTGCTGACGATCGTCGTCGGCGCAGCGTTCCTGGTCTGGATGGCCTTCGTGCGGTCCACCCCGACGTCGATCGTCCTGTCGGTCGTCGCCGCGCTCGCCCTGGTCCTCGCGGTGCTCTGCAACGCCTGGGGCAAGGAGGGCCGGGCGTTCACGCTCATGGCGGTCACCATCGCCGCGATCGTCCTGGCGATGTTCACGGCGATCTTCCCGGACGTCATGCCCGCGACGAACGACCCGGCGAACAGCCTGAACGTCTACAACGCCTCGAGCGGCTCGTACACGCTCACGGTGATGAGCTGGGTGGCATTGATCTTCGTGCCCCTCGTGTTCGCCTACCAGGCGTGGACCTACTGGATCTTCCGCAAGCGCGTGTCCCGGGCCCACGTGACCCAGGCCGCGCACTAGGCGGCGACGGTGAAGCCGCTCGACCCGCGCCTGCTGCGGCTGTCGCGGACGGCCCGTGGCTTCATCGTCGCGGCCGCCGGCACCGGTGTCCTCCGCACGCTCGCGACCATCGCGATCGCGTGGGGGATCGCCGCGGCGGTGACCCTCGGCGTGGACGCCGTCCGTGACGGCAGCGTCCCGGACGCGTTCACCCCGGCGCTCGCGCTCCTCGGCGCGGCGTTCGTCGTCCGGGCCGTGGCCGCCTGGGCCACCGACGACCTCGCCGCACGTGCGGCGGCGAAGGTGAAGAGCGAGCTGCGCGCGACCGTCCTGGCCCGGGCGGCCGAGCGCGGACCGTCGTGGCTCGCCGAGCGCTCGAGTGCGGCCTTCGCGACCACGCTCGGCCCCGGGCTGGACGCCCTCGACACCTACTTCGGCCGGTACCTGCCGCAGCTGGCCCTCACCGCGATCGCCACGCCGATGCTCGTCGTCGCGATCGGGCTCGGCGACCTGACCAGCGGCCTGATCGTGCTCTGCGCCCTGCCGGTGATCCCGGTGTTCATGATCCTCATCGGCCTCGCGACGCAGGCGCTCCAGCGGAAGCAGTCGGACGCGCTCGCGAAGCTCGGCGGTGCCTTCACCGAGGCGGTCGAGGGGCTGGCGACGCTCAAGGTCTTCGGCCGTGCGCGGCGCCAGGTCCGACGCATCGGCACCGTCACCGACGAGTACCGCCGTGGCACCGTCGGGGTCCTGCGGCTGTCGTTCGTGAGCGGGTTCGCGCTCGAGCTCGCCGCGAGCCTGTCCGTCGCGCTCGTCGCGGTGTCGATCGGCATCCGACTCGTCGACGGCTCGCTCGGGCTCGGCGCCGCGATGTTCGTGCTCGTCCTCGCTCCGGAGGCCTTCGCCCCGATCCGCCAGGTCGGCGCCGACTTCCACGCGGCACAGGACGGCGTCGAGGCCTCGACCGCCGTGCTCGATGTCCTCGACGACACCACGGCGCCCGCGGCACGTCCCGGAGCCGTCCCCGCCGCCGACCACCTGGTGCTGGACCGACTCACCGTGCGCCGTCCCGACGTCGTGATCGGTCCGCTCGACCTCCGCGCCGGACCGGGCACGGTCGTCGTCCTGGCCGGCCCGAGCGGCTCCGGCAAGTCCAGTCTCATCGCCGCGGTCCGCGGTGCCCTGCCCCACGACGGCACGGTGACCGTGCCGGGCCCCGACGGCAGCACGGTCGCCGAGCGCACGACCTGGGCCGACCAGCGCCCACGACTCGTCCGCGGCACGATCGCCGAGAACGTCGCGCTCAGCGCGACCCCCGACGAGCCAGCGGTCCGCACCGCCCTGGGCGAGGCGGGGCTGGGACTCGACCCGCGCCTCCAGGTCGGTTCCGGCGGCAGCGGCCTGTCCGGCGGCCAGGCGCAGCGCGTCGCGGTGGCGCGCGCCCTGTACCGCGCAAGGCGGACGGGGACGCAGCTCGTGCTGCTCGACGAGCCGACTTCCGCGCTGGACGCCGACGCCGAGGCGCACGTCGTCCGCACGCTCCGCCGCCTCGCCGACGACGGGGCCGTCGTCGTGGTCGCGAGCCACCGGCCCGCGGTCGTCGCGACGGCGGACGTCCGCGTCGACGTGCGGCCGGACGGCGCGGTCGCGGTCACCCGTGTCGACGGGCGACCTGGTGGCGCGGTCGCGGTCACCAGCACGGACGGGGTGCGGGCATGACCCGGGAGGCGCGAGGGGCCCACGACGCCGGTTCCGGTCCGACGCGCCAGCGGCGGGGCGGCCGTGCCGGCGGGGACGCCTCCGTCCTGCGGCTCGCGATGCCGCACGGGGCCGGTTGGGCCAAGGCGGTCACGGCCGGTGCGCTCAGTGCGGTCTGCGCCGTGGCGCTCCTCGCCGCGAGCGGGTACCTCATCACGCGTGCGGCCGAGCACCCGCCGATCCTCTACCTGACGCTCGTGATGGTGGGTGTCCGCGCGTTCGCGCTCGGCCGTGCGGCGCTCCGGTACGTGGACCGCCTCGCCGGACACGACGCCTCGTTCCGGCAGCTCGCGGTCGTGCGCACCGAGATGTACCGCCGACTGTCGTCGATCGCTCCGGCGGGACTCGGCTCCACCGGTCGCGGCGACCTCCTCACGCGGCTCGTCACCGACACCGACCGGCTGCAGGACCTGCCCATCCGCGTCGTCGGTCCGCTCGTGTCCGCCGGCGTGGCCGCGCTGCTCTCCGTCGTCGCGGTCGCGTTCGTGTCGGTGCCAGCGGCGCTCGTGCTGCTCGTCGCCCTCGCCGTGGCCGCGCTGCTCGGGTCGGTCGTCACCCTCTCGATCGCACGGCGCTCCGACGAGCAGACGGCCGCGGAACGCGGGCACGTCGCCGACCTCGTGCTCGACACGGTGCGGACGCTCGACGTCTTCGCCGCATACGGCACGCTCGACGAACGGCTCGACCACATCGCCCGGCTCGACGCCCGGGTGACCGCGGCCGTGCGGCGCCGGGGGACGATCGAGTCACTCGTCGGGGCCCTGGTCGGTCTCGTCGGCGGTGGCGCGGTCATCGGGATCCTGGCCGTCGGCGCCCCCGCGGTCGTCACCGGCGCGCTCGACGGACCGCTCTGGGCCCTCGCCGTGTTCGTGCCGCTCGCCCTGTTCGAGGTCGTCGGCGGGGTCCCGCTCGCGGTGCTGACGCTGCGCCGGGTCCGAGCCGCGGCCGACCGGGTGGAGCGGGTCGTCCCGGCGGAGGTGCCGGCCGGCATCGTCCCGGAGCCGGACGCGGACGCCGATCCCGCTTCGCTCGTGGTCGACGGGCCCGTCGCCGTCTCGCTGCGCGACGTGACGGTGCGCTGGCCCGGTGCCGCGGCGGCCGCCGTCGACCGGGTGTCGATGGACCTCCGACCCGGCGAGGTCGTCGTGCTCGAGGGACCGAGCGGCGCGGGCAAGTCGACGCTCGTGGACGCGCTCGTCCGGTTCGTCGACCACGAGGGCTCGTACACGCTCGACGGGGTCGAGGCGAAGGACATGCACCCCGACGCCGTCCGCGCCCGCGTCGGGCTGATCGAGCAGGACCCGTTCGTGTTCGACCAGTCCGTGCGGCAGAACCTGCTGTTCGCCCGCGACACCGCGACCGACGAGGACCTGCTCGCCGTGCTCGACCGGGTCGGGCTCGGGTCGTGGGTGCAGCGACGCGGTGGACTCGACGCGGGCGTGGGGGAGCGCGGTGCCCTGGTGTCCGGCGGGCAGGCGCACCGGCTCGCGCTCGCCCGGGCGCTCCTGCACGCGTTCCCGGTGCTCGTGCTTGACGAGCCCACGGCCGACATCGACCCCGACCTCGGCGACACCGTGCTGCGCGACCTCGTCGGGGCCGCGCGGCAGGACGGCAGGACGGTCGTCGTCGTGTCGCACGTGCCGGTGGCGGCGGACCTCGTCGACCGGACGCTGCGGATGCGCGACGGGCGGCTCGCGGCGGTGTGAGCCGAGCACCTGCCGGTGGTGGGTCGACTCCGGTGCGGTGATCCGTTCCTCCAGGCTTATATCCTTGATGACCGGAGCGCGTCCGACGGACGTGATCCGTGCCTCCAGACTGAATGAGAGTTCCGTGACCACCGAGCCGTACCCCGAGGACCCGAACGCCTACGACTTCCGTCGTCTGCAGGAGAAGTGGCAGCCGCGCTGGGAGGAGCTCGGGCTCTTCACGACCGACCTCGACGACACGCGTCCGCGGAAGTACATCCTCGAGATGTTCCCGTACCCGTCCGGCGACCTGCACATGGGGCACGCCGAGAACTGGGCGCTCGGCGACTTCGTGGCGCGGTACTGGCGGCAGCAGGGCTTCAACGTGCTGCACCCGATCGGCTGGGACTCGTTCGGGCTGCCGGCCGAGAACGCGGCGATCAAGCGCGGGGTCGACCCGAAGGACTGGACCTACGCGAACATCGAGCAGCAGAAGGCGTCGTTCAAGCGCTACGCGCCGTCGTTCGACTGGACCACCGAGATCCACACCTCGGACCCCGAGTACTACAAGTGGAACCAGTGGCTGTTCCTGAAGATGTACGAGAAGGGGCTGGCCTACCGCAAGGACAGCTGGGTCAACTGGGACCCGGTGGACCAGACCGTCCTCGCGAACGAGCAGGTGCTGCCGGACGGCACCTCGGACCGATCCGGTGCCGTCGTCGTCAAGAAGAAGCTGACGCAGTGGTACTTCAAGATCACCGAGTACGCGGACCGGCTGCTCGACGACCTCAACCAGCTCGAGGGCCGGTGGCCGGCGAAGGTCATCGCGCAGCAGCGGAACTGGATCGGGCGCTCGGTCGGTGCGGACGTCGACTTCGTGATCGAAGGCCGCGACGAGCCCGTCACGGTGTTCACCACGCGTCCGGACACGATCCACGGGGTGACGTTCCTCGTGGTGGCGCCGGACTCGGACCTGGCTGCTGCACTGGTGGCTGACGGATCCGTGTCGGACGACGTCCGGGCTGCGTTCGACGCGTACCTCGTCGCCACGCAGAAGACGTCGGAGATCGACCGGCAGAACGCCGACCGTCCGAAGACCGGTGTGCCGCTCGGTCGCTTCGCGATCCATCCACTGACGGGGGAGCGCCTGCCGATCTGGGCCGCCGACTACGTGCTGGCCGACTACGGCCACGGTGCGGTCATGGCGGTCCCGGCGCACGACCAGCGCGACCTCGACTTCGCGCGGGCGTTCGACCTGCCGGTGAAGGTCGTCGTCGACACGAACGCCGCGGTGACCGGGGCGATCCCGGTGATCCCCGAGGGTGCCTCGCTCGAGGACCTGCCCGCGCTCGACCCGGTGTCGACGGGTGAGGCCCTGACCGGCACCGGTCGGATGATCAACTCCGGCCCGCTCGACGGCATGTCCAAGCAGCACGCGATCACCGCGGCGATCTCCCTGCTCGAGGAGCGCGGCACCGGACGTGCCGCCAAGACCTACCGTCTTCGCGACTGGCTCATCTCGCGCCAGCGCTTCTGGGGCACCCCGATCCCGATCATCCACGGTGCCGACGGCACCGAGCACCCGGTGCCGATGGACCAGCTGCCCGTCCGGCTGCCCGACACCGAGGGGCTCGACCTCAAGCCGAAGGGCACCTCGCCGCTCGGTGGCGCGACCGACTGGGTGAACGTGCCGAACCCGGTGGACGGCACCCCCGCGCTCCGCGACACCGACACGATGGACACCTTCGTCGACTCGTCGTGGTACTTCCTGCGCTTCCTGGCGGCGAACGACGACACGCAGGCGTTCGACCCCGCCGTCGCACGCAAGTGGGCCCCGGTCGACCAGTACATCGGCGGCATCGAGCACGCGATCCTGCACCTGCTGTACGCGCGCTTCGTGACCAAGGTGCTGTTCGACCTCGGCTACCTCGACTTCACCGAGCCGTTCTCGGCGCTGCTCAACCAGGGCATGGTGCTGTCCGGCGGCTCGAAGATGTCGAAGTCGAAGGGCGGCGTCTCGCTCGGCGACGAGCTCGACGCGAACGGTGTCGACGCGATCCGCCTGGTGATGGGCTTCGCCGGGCCTCCAGAGGACGACATCAACTGGGAGGACGTCTCCCCGTCCGCCTCGGCCCGCTTCCTCGCCCGTGCCTACCGGCTGGCGCTCGACGTCACGTCGTCGCCGGACGTCGTGTGGGCGGACGGCGACCGCGCCCTGCGGCAGGTCACGCACCGGTTCCTGGCCGATGCGCCGGGAATGATGGAGTCGTTCAAGTTCAACGTCGTGATCGCCCGGCTCATGGACCTGGTGAACGTCACCCGCAAGGCGATCGACAACGGTCCGGGCGCGGCTGACCCCGCCGTCCGCGAGGCCGTCGAGACCATCGCGCTCGGCCTGAGCGTCTTCGCGCCGTACACCGGCGAGGAGATGTGGGAGAAGCTGGGCTACGAGGCCACCGTCGCCACGTACGGCTGGCGGAAGGCCGACCCGACGCTGCTCGTGCAGGAGTCGCTGACCGCGGTCGTGCAGGTCAACGGCAAGGTGCGGGACTCGTTCGAGGTGTCGAAGTCGATCGAGCCGTCGGAGCTCGAGGCGCTCGCTCGGGCGTCGGCGAACGTCCAGCGGTACATCGGGGACCGCGAGATCGTGAAGGTGATCGTGCGGGCGCCGAAGCTCGTGAACATCGCGATCAAGGGGTAGCGCGCCGTTCGTCCTCCACAGGTTGGGCGGGCGGACGGTCGTCCACCGATCGTCGTTGCGGGGTCCGGCCGGGTGGTCGGGCTCCGTAGCGTGCGGGCATGTCGTCTGGTGATGGTGGAGCCACGGGGCCGTCCGGCGGGGCTGGGGCGGTGTCGGCGGGTGGGTCTGCGCGGTCGTGGGCCGCTGGGCTGGCGTTGTCGCCGCGGACGGCGGTCCTGCTGGCAGGCCTCGTCGTCCTGGTCGCCGGGGTCGTGGTGGCGGTCGGGTCGTGGTCGGGTACGTCATCGTCGGCGGGCGGTGGGGGCGACGGTCAGCTGTCGGTGGCGGGTGCTCCGTCAGCGGTGCCGTCCCGTTCTCCGGCAGGGGGTCCTCCGTCCTCGTCAGCCGCCCCGCTCGTGGTCGTGCACGTCGTCGGGGCGGTGGCACGTCCGGGCATCGTGACCCTGCCCGGGGGCAGCCGTGTGTCCGACGCGGTCGAGCGGGCCGGGAGTGCTCGTGACGACGCGGACCTGGCTCGACTGAACCTCGCGCGGGTGCTGGTGGACGGCGAGCGGTTGTACGTGCCGAAGGTGGGGGAGACGGACATCCCGGCAGCGCTCGACGGCTCGAGCGGTTCGGTCGGTGGGGGCGGTGCCGGGTCGGATGGTGCCGGTGGTGGTGCCGGGTCTGCCGTCGATACCGTCGTCGACCTCAACACGGCCGACCAGACCCTGCTCGAGACCCTGCCCGGGATCGGGCCGTCGCTCGCCGGCCGGATCCTCGCGTGGCGCGACGAGCACGGACGGTTCGCCGCCGTCGAGGACCTGCTCGACGTCAGCGGCATCGGTGACGCCCGGTTCGCGGAGCTCCGCGACCGCGTGCGGGTCTGATCGGGGCCGGCGGTGGCGGTCGACCTCGCTCCCGGCGTGCGTGACCTGCGAGTGGCCGGTCCGGCGTCGGCCGCGTGGGTCTGCGCGGCGGTGCTGGTCGGGTTGCCCGGCAGCGCGGGGTGGTTCGTCCTCGCGGGCGCGGCCGTCGCGTGTGGCGGCATCGCATGGCTGGTGGTGGGGTGTCCGCGGCGGGCTCTCGGCGTCGTGGGGCTCGTGGTGGCGTCGGCCGCGTTCTGCACCACGGTGGCGGTCGCCGTGGTGGTCGGCGACGACCGGCGGAGCCCTGCCGTCCTCGACGGTGTCCGGACGGCCGCCGTCGAGGTCGTGCTCGACCGGGACCTCGCGCCGGGTGCCCGGTCGGTCGTCGGGACCCTGGTGGCTGCGGAGGACGTCGACGGGCTGCGTGTGCCGGTTCGGGTCGTCCCCGCAGCGCAGGGCGCGCCCGAGGCCGTCGCTGCGGGGAGTCGGGTGCACGGGGTGGCGACGCTCCAATCGGACGAGCCGGGGAACACGACGTCGTTCGTGGCGTTCCTGCGCGGCGGGGTCCGGACCGAGCCGCCGACGGGACTCCTCGCGGCCACCGATCGGGCGCGCCGAGCGTTCGTGTCCGCGAGCGCGACCCTGCCGGAACCCGGAGCCTCGTTGTTGCGCGGTCTGGCGATCGGCGACCGGAGCGGACTCGACCCCGCGACCGAGGCCGCGATGGAGACCTCGGCGCTCACCCACCTGACCGCCGTGTCCGGCGCGAACTGCGCGGTGATCGTGGGACTCGTGGTCGTGCTGGGGCGGGTCGTCGGCCTCCCGCGAGCGGGTCGGGCGGTGGTGGCGATCGCGCTCCTGCTGGCGTTCGTCGCACTGGTCCGTCCGGACCCCTCGATCGTGCGGGCGACGGTGATGGCGGTGGTCGTGCTCGTGGTGCACCTCGCGGGACGTCCGGTGCGAGGGGTCCCGCTGATCGCCCTCGCCGTGGTCGGGATGCTCGTCGTCGACCCCTGGTACGCCCGGTCGTTCGCGTTCGCCCTGTCGGTGCTCGCGACGAGTGGGATCGTGGTCCTCGGTCCGCCGCTGACGGCGCTGTTCGCACGACGGGTGTGGACGCCGGTGGCGGCAGCGCTCGCGATCCCCGTCGCGGCGCAGCTCGCCTGCTGGCCGGTCACCATCCCGTTGTCGGCCACGTTCCCGACCTACGCTGTCCCGGCGAACCTGCTGACCGAGCCGCTCGCGCCCGTCGTCACGGTGATCGGGCTCGCCGCGTGCCTGACCGCGCCGCTGTGGCCGTGGGGCGGTTCGGTGCTCGCCGCGGTGGCGTGGGCGCCCGCCAGCGCGATCGGAGGCATCGCGCACGGAGCGGCTGCGCTCCCGTACGCCGCCGCGCCCTGGCCAGCCGGCGTGCTCGGGGTGGTCGGCGCCGCCGTCGTGAGCGCCTCGGTCGCGGTGGCGGTCCTCGCGCCCCGAGCGGTCCGCTTCCGCCTGCTCCTCGCCGCGTGCACGGTCGCAGCGGTCGGGATCGTGTCCGTCGCCGTGCCGCGACTCGTCGTGCGCGCGGGGCTGCCGGGCGACTGGGCCGTCGCCGCGTGCGACGTGGGACAGGGTGACGCGGTGCTCGTCCGCGGCGGGAGCGGCACCGCACTGGTCGACGTCGGCGACGATCCGGAGCGACTCAGCGCGTGCCTGGACCTCCTCGGCGTCGACCGGGTCGACCTGCTCGTGCTGACGCACTTCGACCGGGACCACGTCGGCGCGGTCGCGTCGGTCGCGGACCGTGTGACGACCGCGCTCGTCGGGCCGACGGGTCGGGCTGAGGACGAGCGCGTCCTCCGGTCGCTCGTCGATGCGGGCATCGACGTCCGGACGGCCGACGACACGACGTCGGGCACGCTCGGGCCGCTCCGGTGGCGGGTGCTGTGGCCGCGGTCGGGTGCGCGGGACGCCGGCAACGACGCGAGTCTGGTCCTCCGCACGGAACCCGGGCCGGGCTGCACGTCGTGTGTCGCCGGGCTGTTCCTCGGAGACCTGGGGGAGACCGCGCAGCGCCGGCTCCGCGGTGTCCTGGCGTCCCGGGCCGACACCGGAACGCAGGCCCGGCCCGGGACCACGATCGAGGTCGTGAAGGTCGCGCACCACGGTTCGGCCGACCAGGACCCGGTGCTCTACCGCGAGACCGCGGCCGCGGTGGGGCTCATCGGCGTCGGTGCGGACAACACGTACGGCCACCCGACCCGCTCGGCGCTGGACGTGCTCGAGGCCGCGGGCACCCGTGCGTACCGGACCGACCAGCAGGGGACCGTGGTCGTCGGACGGGACGGACCCGACGCCCTCCGGGTGTGGACGGAGCGTTCGGCGTCAGCGGTCGCCCGTAGGATCGAGGCATGGCCGCCAAGAAGCCCGTCCGCGCCGCAGCGAAGATCGACCAGGTGCCCTGGTCGGGCATCCGCCCTGCGCCGGTGGTGCTCGTCACGGGGCCCGAGACCTTCCTCGCCGAGCGAGCGAGCAGCGTCCTGCGTGACCTGCTCCTGGGCGAGGACCCCGCGCTCGAGGTGCACGACCTCGAAGCCGACCAGTACGCTCCCGGCCTCCTCGCCACCCTCGCGAGTCCGTCCCTGTTCGGCGAGCCCCGGTTGGTCCGGGTCACCAACGTCGAGAAGTGCACCGACGCGTTCATCACCGAGACGATCTCGTACCTCGGTGCCCCGGCGGACGACGTCACGCTCGTGCTGCGCCACGGCGGGGGAGTGCGCGGCAAGAAGCTGCTCGACACGATCCGCAGCGGTGTCGGCGGGGGCGTCGAGGTGCAGTGCGACGAGCTCAAGCGCGAGACCGACCGGATCGACTTCGTCACGGCGGAGTTCCGCGCTGCCCGACGCAAGATCGCGCCCTCGGCGGTTCGCACCCTCGTCGCGGCGTTCGCGGACGACCTGGCCGAGCTCGCGGCCGCGTGCCGACAGCTCCTCGCGGACGAAGCCGCCGAGATCACGGACAAGGTCGTCGACAAGTACTACGGCGGTCGCGTCGAGACGAACGCGTTCAAGGTCGCCGACATCGCACTCGCCGGCCGTTCGGCTCCGGCGATCGTCGAGTTGCGGCACGCGCTCTCGACGGGCGAGGCTCCGGTGCCGATCGTGGCGGCGTTCGCGTCGAAGATCCGCACGATGGCGAAGGTCAGTGCCTTCCGCGGGCCGAGCGGTCAGGCCGCCTCGGCACTCGGCATGGCGCCGTGGCAGGTGCAGCGGGCGCAGCGTGACGTCGCGGGGTGGAGCGAGTCCGGGCTCGCGAACGCGCTCATCAGCATCGCCGAGGCCGACACCGCGGTGAAGGGTGGCTCGCGCGATGCGCACTACGCGCTCGAGGTCATGGTCCGCACCATCGCCCGGCGCGGCGAGGCGCGCTGAGGCGAGCCGAGCCTCCTGAACTGCGCACGCGACGCGAGTCGGACGGCACCGCACACGCGTTGCGACGTTCTGCGTGTCGATCGACGCGCAGCATGTCGAACCGCGCGTGTCACGCCGCCAGGCGCCGGCGCCGCCCGCCCCGCCCCGCGCCGCGCGCCCCGCGCCGCGCGCCCCGCGCACGCAGACAGGCCCCGCACCGAACGGTGCGGGGCCTGTTTGACCAGAAGGGTCAGTGCGTCAGAGCGACGCGACCTTCTTCGCGATGGCCGACTTGCGGTTCGCGGCCTGGTTCTTGTGGATGACGCCCTTGCTCACGGCCTTGTCGAGCTTCTTCGACGCGAGGGTCAGGGCCGCGACGGCCTTGTCCTTGTCGCCGGCGACGACGGCTTCGTTCGTGTGACGGATGACCGTCTTGAGCTCCGAACGGTAGGCCTTGTTGCGCTCCTGGGCCTTGAGGTTGGTCTTGATGCGCTTCATCTGCGACTTGATGTTCGCCATGCGTGTTGCTCCTTGATCGTCTCTACGGGTGGTCGCGACCGCTGGGTAGAGGGGCCCTTGGTCGCATCGCGTTCCACCCGTGGGCGGGGAACGCGGAAGCCAGCCACCAACATTACCAGGCCGGAGCGTCTGGACCAAAGCACCGAAACGCCGAAACCGTGCCGCAACAACCGTTCGCTACCGTGACGAGCATGCCATCGCTCGCGCCCCGCATCGAGACCGTCCCCGCCTCCGGCATCCGCCGGGTGTTCGAGCAAGCCGCCCGCATGCAGGCCGAGCAGACGGACCAGGCGACCGGCACGGACATCGCGATGCTCGTCATCGGCGAGCCCGACGTGCCCGTCGCGGCGCACATCGGCGAGGCCGCCCGGCGCGCCTGGACCGAGGACCGCACCGACTACACCCCGAACGGCGGCATCGCCCCGCTGCGGGAGGCCATCCGCGACAAGCTCCGCCGCGAGAACCGGGTCGAGGTAGACGTCGAGCAGATCTGGATGACGATCGGCGCGACGCAGGCGCTCTTCCAGGCGATGACCCTCGTGCTGAGCCCCGGCGACGAGGTCCTCGTGCCGGACCCCGGCTACACGACCTTCACGATGAACGCCCACATCATCGGAGCCACCCCGGTGCCGTACCGGCTCGAGCCGCAGCACGGGTTCGAGCCGGACCTGCAGGCCCTCGAGGCGAGCATCACCGAGCGGACCCGCGCCCTCGTCGTGAACTCGCCCTCGAACCCGCTCGGCTCGGTGTTCGGCGAGCAGACCCTCCGCGACCTGCTCGCCCTGGCGAAGCGGCACGACCTCTGGGTGATCAGCGACGAGGTCTACGAGTACTTCACCTACGGCACGCGCCACGTCAGCCTGGCGAGCCTCGACGAGGACGACCGCGTCTTCACCGCCTTCTCGCTGAGCAAGACCTACGCGATGACGGGCGTCCGTGTCGGGTACCTCGTCACGCCGAAGGGACTCGGCCCGACGATGCGGACGACCCAGGAGGCGATGATCAGCTGCGTCGCCGAACCCGACCAGTGGGCGGCCCTCGCGGCGATCGTGGGGGACCACTCCGCCGTGCAGGACGCCCGCGAGCACTACCGCGCCAACCTCGGCGTCGCGAAGGAGGTGCTCGACGCCGCCGGCATCCACTACCTCGACCCGCGCGGCGCCTTCTACCTGTGGATCGACATGTCCCACGCCTCGCAGGGCGACGTCGCGGAGTGGGCGCTCGGGTTCCTCCAGCGGGAGCGGGTCGCCGTGGCGCCGGGGAGCGCGTTCGGGCGGACCGGCGAGGGCTGGATCCGCGTCTGCCTCGCGGCGACGCCGGCGGACCTGCGCCGCGGACTGGGTGCGCTGCCGGCGCCGGAGCACGCCGTCGTCTGACGGGACGTGCGCGCCGCCGCCGCGCGGACGTGGGACAATCGTTCGACCGTCCGACCCACCCCGAGGAACCGTGAGCCCACAAGCATCCGCGCCGCTCGAGCCCGCCTCGACCCCGGCCGACGCGATCCGCAACTTCTGCATCATCGCGCACATCGACCACGGCAAGTCCACGCTGGCCGACCGCATGCTGCAGATCACCGGCATCGTCGAGGACCGCGCCATGCGTGCGCAGTACCTCGACCGCATGGACATCGAGCGCGAGCGCGGCATCACGATCAAGTCCCAGGCGGTGCGCATGCCGTGGGAGCTCGACGGGCAGACGTACGCCCTCAACATGATCGACACGCCCGGTCACGTGGACTTCTCGTACGAGGTGTCCCGGTCGCTCGCGGCGTGCGAGGGAGCGATCCTCCTGGTCGACGCGGCGCAGGGCATCGAGGCCCAGACGCTCGCCAACCTCTACCTGGCGCTCGAGAACGACCTCGAGATCATCCCGGTCCTGAACAAGATCGACCTGCCGGCGGCCGAGCCGGAGAAGTACGCGGCCGAGCTCGCGCAGCTCATCGGCGGCTCGCCCGACGACGTCCTGCGCGTGTCCGGCAAGACCGGCGTGGGCGTGGCCGAACTGCTCGACCGGGTCGTCGGCTCCGTGCCGGCCCCCGTGGGCGACGTGGACGCTCCGCCCCGCGCGATGATCTTCGACTCGGTCTACGACAGCTACCGCGGCGTCGTGACGTACGTGCGGATGGTGGACGGCACGATCCACCCGCGCGAGAAGGTCCAGATGATGTCGACCAAGTCGACGCACGAGATCCTCGAGATCGGCGTGTCCGCGCCCGAGCCGAAGCCGACGAAGGGCCTCTCCGTCGGCGAGGTCGGTTACCTCATCACCGGGGTGAAGGACGTCCGCCAGTCGAAGGTCGGCGACACGGTCACCACGGCACAGAAGCCCGCGACCGAGGCGCTGGCCGGGTACACCGACCCGAAGCCGATGGTGTTCTCGGGCCTGTACCCGATCGACGGCTCGGACTACCCGGACCTCCGCGAGGCGCTCGACAAGCTCAAGCTGTCCGACGCCGCCCTCGTGTACGAGCCGGAGACGTCGGTGGCGCTCGGCTTCGGCTTCCGCTGTGGCTTCCTCGGCCTGCTCCACCTCGAGATCATCACCGAGCGCCTCAGCCGCGAGTTCGGGCTCGACCTCATCACCACGGCCCCGAGCGTGATCTACGAGGTCACGAACGAGGACAACACCGTGACCGAGGTCACGAACCCGTCCGAGTTCCCGGGCGGCCGCATCGTCGAGGTCCGCGAGCCGATGGTCCGTGCGGCCATCCTCGCGCCGAAGGACTACGTGGGCGCGATCATGGAGCTGTGCCAGTCGCGCCGCGGATCGCTGCTCGGCATGGAGTACCTCGGCGAGGACCGCGTCGAGATCCGGTACGAGATGCCCCTCGGTGAGATCGTCTTCGACTTCTTCGACCAGCTGAAGAGCAAGACCCAGGGCTACGCGTCGCTCGACTACGAGCCCACGGGTGACCAGGCGGCCGACCTCGTGAAGGTCGACATCCTGCTCCAGGGCGAGCAGGTCGACGCGTTCAGCGCGATCGTGCACCGCGACAAGGCGTACGCCTACGGCACGCTGATGACCGAGCGTCTGCGCAAGCTCATCCCGCGCCAGCAGTTCGAGGTCCCGATCCAGGCCGCCATCGGCGCCCGGATCATCGCCCGCGAGAGCATCCGGGCGATGCGCAAGGACGTCCTCGCGAAGTGCTACGGCGGTGACATCACCCGCAAGCGCAAGCTCCTCGAGAAGCAGAAGGAGGGCAAGAAGCGCATGAAGATGGTGGGTCGCGTCGAGGTCCCGCAGGAAGCCTTCATCGCGGCGCTCTCCGGCGACGTCGAAGAGAAGAAGAAGTAGCGGAGCGCGTCAGACGCGGCGGGCGCGAGCCCGCAACGCTGCCAGGCCCAGTGCCGGGAGGCTCGCCGCGGCCAGTCCTGCGAGTGCGGTCCGCAGGATGACGAGTCCGGCAGCCGTGTCGTAGTCGGCCTGCGCCGCCGCGGCGAACCCGGCCACCACCGACCCGACCACCATCGCCAGCGTGCAGAACCCGAGCACGTAGGGCAGCCGGCGTGCCGAGTGTCGGCGCACCGCGAGCACGAGCGTCACCCCGAACAGGAGCACACCCGCTCCGGCGCTGCACGCCCCGAACGCGGCGATGGCGTTCGCGGTGTCGAACACGTCGACGTCCCCCGGCGGCGTCGTGACGTACCGGGAGGGAGCGCCGAGGCCGGCCGTCGCCCACTCGACCGCGGCCCGTGCCGTCGCCGCCAGCCCGAACGCCGCGAGCGTCAGGACGGCGAACGCGGCCGTCGTGCGGTCGACGGACCGCGCGCGAGCGAGGGGGGAGCGGGGCACGCACCCACGATAGGGGCGTGTCGGACGCGTGTCGGGCCTCCAGTTCGGGGCGCGCGGAAAGCGGACCGCCGGTTGCGCACCCGAGGGCGACTCGGTTCGATCCGGGGGACGAGTCCCCAGTACAGTGGGCCGCATGAGTACCCGCGGGAGCTACCGGACCGCCCTGACGTACGGAGCCGTGGGTGCGACCCAGGCGCCGGACCTCATGACGTACCCGCCGGAGGGATTCGCCCCGTCCGAGTCGCGCTCCCGGATCGGCCACGGCGACCAGCGCTTCGAGACCGCGGTGACCCAGGCCCTGACCTGGCAGATCCAGGAGCGCAGCGGGATCCGCGTGCACGTCGAGGAACAGCCCGACGACGACGAGGTCCGCTACAACCCGGTGACCTTCGACGAGGACGGCGTGCCGATCGCCCCGGCCTCGATCGGGACGCCGCGGGTGGAGAAGTTCGCTCCGGACGGCACGCCGCTCGTGACGGCGGGGACGAGCGCGACGCTGACGATGCACGCGTTCGGCCAGACGGTGCAGGCGCCGGTCCGGGTCGTCTCGATCATCGACGAGACCGACCGCAAGGGCTTCGCGTACGGCACGCTCGAGGGGCACCCGCTCTCGGGCGAAGAGTCCTTCGTCGTCGAACGGACCCCGGACGGCTCGGTGTGGTTGCAGATCCGGCAGTTCTCGCAGCCGTCGAGCCGGAAGTGGCAGTTCGTGGCCCCGTTGCTCCGCCGCCAGCAGCGCGTGATGGCGCAGAAGTACCTCGAAGCGCTCCGCGGCGACTAGGTCCGCTCGGCTAGGAGCCCTCGCCGACCGGGCGGAGCGGCGGCAGCGCCGCGATGGCGTCCTCGATGAGCGATGCGTCGTCGACGCAGTTCCGGGCGATCGTCACGGCACCCGTGGCGCGGAGCGCGTCGACGTCGAACACCCCGGTCGCCACCGCGAGGAACGGGATCCCGACGGCCTCGGCTGCCTCGCCGTCGCGCGGGGTGTCCCCGACGATGACGGCCCGGGTGCCCGCGAGGGCCTCGGCAGCACGCGCGGTCACCCCGCTGCGCTCGACCTCGGCATCCCCGAAGTACGAGTGCTCCCAGTCGAAGGCGTCCACGTCGAACCCGGCGCCCTGCAGCTTCACGCGGGCGCGGTAGGGGGAGTTGCCGGTCAGCAGGCCGTTGCGCCAGCCGAGCTCGGCGAACCGTCGGACGAGGGCGATCGCTCCCGGAGCCGGGCTCCGGTGGTCGCCGGACACGTGCCGTTCCTCGGTCAGGTCGTGCAGGTGGCGGCTCACGGTGGGGATGAGCGAGTCGTCCAGGTCGTGGGCCCGGACGTGCTCGGCGATGAGCCCCGCGTCGGTGCGGCCGTGCTGGTGCCCGACGCGGAGGACGAGGCCGCGACCCACCGCCCGCTCGAGCGCGAGGTGGTAGAGGTTGCCCGGCGAGGAGGCGTTCATCACGAGGGTGCCGTCGATGTCCCACAGCACCGTGGTGGGGACGGGGTGGTGCTCCATGTCTCCATCATGACGGACAATGGAGTCCATGCCGAGTGCTCTCCCGATCGCCGATCCCGCACCAGCGGACGGGCTGCTCTCGCCCGCGGCCGGAGCCGGTGACGTCCCGTTCGGCGTGTACGTGCACGTGCCGTTCTGCCGCGTGCGGTGCGGGTACTGCGACTTCAACACCTACACGGCGTCCGAGCTGCGCGGGGTCCGGCGGGACGACTACGCCGGCCACGCCGTGCAGGAGATCCGTTTCGCGGCGGACGTCCTCGACCGCTCCGGCGTCCCGCGGCGACCGGTGTCGACGGTGTTCTTCGGCGGGGGCACGCCGACGATGCTGCCGGCGTCCGACCTCGTGATGATCCTGCGGGCGATCGACGAGACCTGGGGCATCCTGCCCGGGGCCGAGGTCACGACCGAGGCGAACCCGGACTCCGTCGACGAGTCGTCCCTGGCGACGCTGCGCGCCGGTGGGTTCACCCGGGTGAGCTACGGCATGCAGTCCGCGGTGCCGCACGTGCTCGCGACGCTCGACCGGACGCACGACCCCGAGCGCGTGCCGCTCGTCGTGGACGCCGCGAAGCAGCAGGGGCTCGACGTCTCGCTCGACCTCATCTACTCGACGCCGGGCGAGTCCCTCGACGACTGGCGCACCTCGCTGGACGCGGCCCTGGCGTGTGCGCCCGATCACGTCTCGGCGTACTCGCTCATCGTCGAGGACGGCACCGCGATGGGCCGGATGGTCGCACGCGGCGAGCTGCCGGCGCCGGACGACGACCTCGCGGCGGACATGTACGAGCTGGCCGACCAGGTCCTCGGCGACGCCGGGTACTCCTGGTACGAGGTCTCGAACTGGTCCCGCGGCGACCACCACGCGAGCCGGCACAACCTGTCCTACTGGAAGGGCCACGACTGGTGGGGCGTCGGCCCGGGCGCGCACTCCGCGGTCGCCGGCACCCGCTGGTGGAACGTGAAGCACCCGGCCGCGTACGCGAACCGGGTGCTGCAGGGCGAGTCGCCCGCGGCCGGCCGCGAGACCCTCGACGACGAGACCCGGTACGTCGAGCGCGTGCTGCTCGCCGCGCGGGTCCGCGGTGAGCTGGCGACGAACGAGCTGGGCCAGGAGGCACGGGGCCGCGTCGCCGGCCTCATCGCACGTGGTCTCGTGGACGGGTCGGCCGCGGTGCGGGGACGGATCGAGTTGACCCTGCGGGGTCGCCTGCTCGCGGACACGGTGGTCCGCGAGCTGCTCGACTGAGCTACTGCTTGATGAACTCGATCGAGAGCGGGTAGCGGTAGAACTGCCCGCGGTTGGCGGCGACGGCGGCCATGATCCCGAAGATGATCGTCAGGATCCCGATCACCGGCAGGAGCACCGCGCCGATCAGCACGATGGTCAAGAGGCCCGCGGCGACGTAGGCGATCGCCATCGTGATGTGGAAGTTCAGCGCCACGCGCGTGTGCTCGCGGATGAAGCCGCCGCGATCGCGCAGGACGAGGTAGGCCACGAGCGGCGCGACGAAGTTGAAGAAGATCCCGCCGATGTGCGTGAGCGTTGCCCAGAGGCGCTGGTCCTCGGGCGACATCGGCTGGGGCGGCTGGTACCCGCCCGGGAACTGGGGGCCACCGGGCTGCTGTCCGTAGGTCATGGCGGAAGCGTACTGGCAGGCGTGTGGAGAAGTCCCGGTCCGTCGGTGGTCGGGCGTAGGATCAGCAGTCGACACGTCCGAGTGCCAGATCGAGTGGAAGGGGTCCGGGTGGTCAGCGAACGCAGCCTCGAGGTCCTCAAGGCCATCGTGCGGGACTACGTCGCGTCACGCGAGCCGGTCGGTTCGAAGACGATCGTCGAGCGGCACGCCTTCGGGGTCAGCGCCGCCACCATCCGGAACGACATGGCCCAGCTCGAGGACGAGCAGCTCATCGCGGCACCGCACACCTCGTCCGGTCGCGTCCCCACCGACAAGGGGTACCGCGTCTTCGTCGACCACCTCGCCGGCGCGCGGCCGCTGTCCAGCGCCCAGCGGCACGCGATCGAGACGTTCCTCGGGGCGCCGAACGACCTCGACGAGGTCCTCGGCCGCACGGTCCGGCTGCTCAGCCAACTCACGAACCAGGTCGCCCTCGTGCAGTACCCCTCGATGGTGCGCGCGCGTGTCCAGCACATCGAGCTCGTCCGCCTCGGCGACAACCGCCTGATGGTCGTGCTCATCACCGACACCGCCCGGGTCGAGCAGCGCGTCGTCGAGACCGACGTGGCGCTCGACGAGGGCTCGCTCACCGAACTCCGCACGGTGGTGAACGGCGCCAGCGTCGGGCTGCTGCTGCAGGACGTCTCGACGGCGCTCCGCGCGGTGCCGCAGCAGATCCGCCCCGACGCCCAACCGCTCGCCGGGGTCGTCGTCGCGACCCTCATCGAGCAGGTCGCCGCCAACCGGCAGGACCGCCTGGTGATGGCCGGTGCGGCGAACCTCGCCAAGAGCGAGCAGGACTTCTCGGGCGGGCTCTTCCCCGTGCTCGAGGCGATCGAGGAACAGGTGACCCTGCTCCGCCTGTTCGGTGAGATGCAGATCGACGACGGCGTCGCGGCTCGCATCGGCGTCGAGAACGCCGAGTACGGGCTCGACGCGACGAGCATCGTCGCCGGCGGGTACCTGGCCGGCGGCGAACTCGCCCGGCTCGGCGTGCTCGGGCCGACCCGGATGGACTACGGCACGAACATGGCCGCCGTGCGCGCCGTCGCACGGTACCTGTCCAAACTCCTGGGTGAACATTGACCAGGTGCCCACGCGCCTGAGCGAGCCGGTCCCGACGGGGCGACCCGCGCCTCCAGGCCCACCGACGACCACCAGAACCGCGGCGACCGCCGCACCCGACCGACCGAACCGAACCGACTGAGGGATACGTGGCAGACCACTACGACGTCCTCGGCGTCCAGAAGGACGCCTCCGATGCCGACATCAAGAAGGCGTACCGCCGTCTGGCGCGCGAACTGCACCCGGACGTGAACCCGAGCCCCGACGCGGCCGAGCGCTTCAAGGACGTGACGCACGCGTACGACGTGCTGAGCGATCCCGAGCAGCGCCGCCGGTACGACGCCGGGCCCCAGGCCGACAGCCCCTTCGGTGGCGGAGCCGGCGGGTTCAGCGACATCTTCGACGCGTTCTTCGGTGGCGGTGGCGCCGGCGGTCGTGGCAACGGCCCGCGCAGCCGTGCCGAGCGCGGACAGGACGCCCTGCTCCGCATCGACGTCGACCTCGACGAGGTCGTCTTCGGTACCCACAAGGACGTCGAGGTCGACACCGCGGTGCTGTGCGAGACGTGCGGCGGTTCCTGCTGCGCGCCGGGCACGAGCCCGCAGACGTGCGACATCTGCGGCGGCACCGGCCACATCCAGCGCCAGGTCCGCTCGCTCCTCGGCAACGTCGTGACGAGCGCGCCCTGCGGCACCTGCCGCGGGTACGGCACCGTCATCCCGAACCCGTGCCCGACGTGCCAGGGCCAGGGACGCGTCCGCGCCCGCCGCACGGTGCCGGTCGACGTCCCCGCCGGGGTCGACTCCGGGCTCCGCCTGCAGATGCCCGGCCAGGGCGAGGTCGGTCCGGCCGGTGGCCCCTCCGGTGACCTCTACCTCGAGATCCGGGTGCGCCACCACGACGTGTTCAGCCGCGACGGGGACGACCTGCTCGCCACGCTCGAGGTCGCGATGACCGACGCCGTGCTCGGGACGACCACGACGATCGACGGGCTCGACGGCCCGGTCGAGCTCGAGGTCCGTCCGGGTGTGCAGAGCGCCGACGTCCTCGTGATCAAGGACCGCGGCATCACGAAGCTCCGGGGCAACGGTCGCGGCGACCTCCGGGTCGGTGTGCAGGTCGTGACGCCGACGAAGCTCTCGCACAAGGAACGGCAGCTCGTCGAGCAGCTCGCGAAGTCGCACAAGGCCGCGAAGCCGCAGCTCGCCCGCTTCCAGCAGGGCATGTTCGGCAAGCTCCGCGACCGGTTCTTCAACTTCTGATGGCATCGCTCTACCTCGTCGGGTCGCTCGACGGCGTCACGGTCGGCGACACCGTCCCGCTCGACGGGGCGGAGGGACGCCACGCCGTCACGGTCGCCCGGGTCCGGGTGGGGGAGACGCTGCGCCTGTCCGACGGTCGTGGCACCGTCGTGACCGGGGCCGTGACCGCGCTCGGGCGGGACACGCTCTCGTTGGCGGTGTCCACGGTCGCCGTCGACGACGCACCCACACCGACGCTCACGCTCGTGCAGGCGCTCGCGAAGGGCGGCCGCGACGAGATGGCGGTGCAGGCGGCGACCGAGATCGGTGTCGACCGGATCGTGCCGTGGTCGGCGGCCCGCAGCGTCTCCCGCTGGGACGGCGCGAAGGTCGAGAAGGGCCGCGCACGCTGGACGGCGATCGCGCACGAGGCGTCGAAGCAGGCGATCCGTTCCCGGGTGCCCGTCGTCGACGCGCCGGTGACGACCGGGCAGCTCGCGGCTCCGGCTCCCGGTGCGGCCGACGGTGCTCGCGCCGTCCTCGTGCTGGACCCGGTCGGCGACGTCCGGCTCTCCGAGTGGGAACCGCCGAGCGACGTTGCCGAGATCGTGCTCGTCGTCGGACCCGAGGGCGGCATCGACGGCTCCGAGTTCGACCGGCTGGTGGCCGCCGGCGCCGTCCGGGTCCGCCTCGGCGACACGGTCCTCCGGACGTCCACCGCCGGCCCGGCCGCGCTCGCGGTCCTCCAGACGCGGCTCGGTCGCTGGTAGCGCCCGGATCGGGAAGGCGTGGCGTCGGTACCGCGTTCTACGATGGAGCCATGAGCACCAGCACGCCCAGCATCTTCTCCCGGATCATCGCGCGCGAGATCCCGGCGACCGTCGTCGCCGAGGACGACCGCGTGATCGCCATCGAGGACATCGCGCCGAAGGCACCCGTCCACGTGCTCGTCATCCCCAAGACCGAGCAGTACCGGAACGTCACCGAGCTCGCAGCCGGTGACCCGGACCTCCTCGCCCACCTGGTCGCCACCGCGCAGTGCATCGCCGACGAGCGCGCCGGCGGCCAGTACCGACTCGTCTTCAACACCGGCGAAGCCGCCGGTCAGACCGTGTTCCACGTGCACGCGCACGTACTCGCAGGTGAACTGCAGGAAGGCACCCTTGCCGGCTAACGAACCAGCACCCACCCCGGCCGACCCGACGGACGTGTCGGCCTCGATCCAGGTCGACGGCATCGCCATGGTGCAGCTGCTCGGCCCCCAGGACCGACTGCTCAAGACCGTCGAACGCCAGTACCCGGGCGTCCGCGTGCTCGTGCGTGGCAACGAGGTCACGCTGACCGGGCCCGAACGCGACGTCGCGCGCGCGCACGCCCTCGTCGACGAGCTCGTCGGCATGGTGAAGCGCGGGCAGGACATCGGGCCGTCCGACATCCCCGTCTCCGCGAAGCTCCTCGACGAGGACCGCAAGCCGTCCGACACCTTCGGCACGCCGATCGTGTCGAGCCGCGGAAAGTCCGTGCGGCCGAAGACCGACGGGCAGCGGGCCTACGTCGACGCCATCGACGAGCACACGATCACGTTCGGCATCGGCCCCGCCGGTACCGGCAAGACGTACCTGGCGATGGCGAAGGCCGTCCAGGCGCTGCAGCGACGCGAGGTCACCCGGATCATCCTGACGCGCCCCGCGGTCGAGGCCGGCGAGCGGCTCGGCTTCCTGCCGGGCACCCTCACCGACAAGATCGACCCGTACCTGCGCCCGCTCTACGACGCGCTCAACGAGATGATGGACCCCGAGCTGGTCCCGAAGCTCCTGGCCGCCGGCACGGTCGAGGTGGCCCCGCTGGCGTACATGCGCGGACGCACGCTGAACGACTCGTTCGTGGTCCTCGACGAGGCGCAGAACACGACGCCCGAGCAGATGAAGATGTTCCTGACGCGGCTCGGGTTCGGCTCGAAGATGGTCGTCACGGGTGACATCACCCAGGTCGACCTGCCGGGCAACCTGTCCGGGCTCCGGCTCGTCACGCGCATCCTCGGCGAGGTCGACGACATCCACTTCGCTCGCCTCGGCAGCGAGGACGTCGTCCGCCACACGCTCGTCGGACGGATCGTGGACGCCTACACCGTCTACGACGAGGAACGCCTCGCCGAGCAGTCCGGGTACCGCCCGGGCGGCCGGGGCAGCGCCGCCACGCCGAACCCCGCCGGTACGAACCGCGCCGAGCGACGGGGGCGTCCGCCGCAGGACCGCCAGCGCTCCCCGTACCCCCAGAACGACTCCCGAGGAGGGAACCGGTGAGCATCGAGCTCAACAACGAGTCCGGCGTCGAGGTCGACGAGGCAGCCATCCAGCGCCTCGCCGCCTTCGCGCTCGACGCGCTCCACGTCCACGCCGATGCGGAGCTCGCGATCGTGCTCGTCGACGAGGGCGCGATGGAGCAGCTGCACGTCCGGTGGATGGACGAACCCGGGCCGACCGACGTCCTGAGCTTCCCGATGGACGAACTCCGTCCGGGCACCGAGGACGACCCGACGCCCGCCGGGCTGCTCGGCGACATCGTGCTCTGCCCGCAGGTGGCCGAGGAACAGGCGAAGACCGCCGGGCACTCGAGCACCGACGAGATGCTCCTGCTGACCTGCCACGGCATCCTGCACCTGCTCGGGTTCGACCACGCCGAGCCGGACGAGAAGGCGGAGATGTTCGGGCTGCAGGGCGAGATCCTCACGGCCTTCGCCGCCCAGCGCCGCGGGCGGTGAGCTGATGCTGCTCGTCGTCGGCCTGCTGGCGGTGGCGTTCGTGCTGGTCGTCGTCGGTGGCCTGCTCGCCGCGTCCGACGCCGCGCTCTCCGTCCTCTCCCGCGCCGACCTCGACGAGATCGCGCGGGAGAGCAAGCACCGTCGCGCCATCGAGGCGGTCGGCGACGACGTCGGGGCGCACGTCAACGCGCTCAACTTCTTCCGGGTGCTCGCCGAGACCGCCGCCGCCGTGCTCGTCACGATCGCGCTCGTGATGGTCTTCGACACGTGGTGGGTCGCGCTCATCGTGGCCGCCGCGATCATGACCGCGGTGTCGTTCGTCCTCGTCGGGTCCAGCCCGCGCAGCGTCGGTCGCGCGCACGCCGAACGGCTCATCGCGACCACGGGCGGGCTCGTCCGGGCCGTGCGCATCGTGCTCGGTCCGCTCGCCGGCCTGCTCGTGGCGATCGGCGACCGCGTCACGCCCGGGCGCGGGGGCAGCGCGTCGACGGTGTCGAGCGAGGAGCAGCTGCTGTCGCTCGTCGACGAGGCCACCGAGAGCAACGTCCTCGAGCAGGACGACCGCGAGCTCATCCACTCGGTCTTCGAGTTCAGCGACACCCTCGTGCGCGAGGTGATGGTGCCGCGCACCGACATGCTCACCGTCGACGGGTCGGACACCCTCGCGAGCGGCATGGAGCAGTTCCTCGCCGCGGGTGTCTCCCGCATGCCCGTCACCGGCAAGGGCAGCGACGACGTGCTCGGGGTCCTCTACCTGCGCGACGTCGCCCGGGCCCTGTACGAGCGCCCGGGGTCCGGTACGAAGCGGGTCACGACGCTCCTCCGCCCGGCGGAGTTCGTGCCGGAGTCGAAGGCCGCCGACGACACCCTGCGCCACATGCAGGTCGCGAAGAACCACCTCGTGCTCGTCGTCGACGAGTACGGCGGCGTCGCCGGGCTCGTCACGATGGAAGACCTCATCGAGGAGCTCGTCGGCGACATCTCGGACGAGTACGACCGCGCCGTGGTCGACCGGGTCGAGGTCGAGCCGGGCGTCTGGCGGATCTCCGCCCGACTGCCGATCGACGACCTCGGCGACCTGTTCGGCATCGAGCTCGAGGACGACGACGTCGACACCGCCGGCGGGCTGCTCACCAAGGAGCTCGGCCACCTGGCGATCAGCGGCGACAGCGTCACCGTGTCCGGCGTCGTGCTCACGGCCGACCGGGTCGAGGGCAAGCGCCGCCACCTCATCACCGTGCTCGCCGAGCGCACGCCCGGACTCGCGGACGTCGAGGACGCCTTCGACGACGCAGCATCCACCACGACGGGAACCACGCACGCATGACCGACACCACGCCAGCCACCGCCGGACCGACCGAGCCGTACCGTGCCGGGTTCGTCTCGTTCGTGGGGCGCCCGAACGTCGGGAAGTCCACGCTGACGAACGCGCTCGTCGGCCAGAAGGTCGCGATCACCTCGTCGAAGCCGCAGACCACCCGCCGCGCCATCCGCGGGATCGTGCACCGACCGAACGGCCAGGTCATCATCGTCGACACCCCCGGCGTGCACCGACCGCGCACCCTGCTCGGCGAGCGGCTGAACGACCTCGTGCAGTCCACCCTCGGGGACGTCGACGTCATCGGGCTCTGCGTCCCGGCGAACGAGCCGATCGGCCCCGGCGACCGGTTCATCAACGACACGCTGGACCAGTACCCGCGTGCGAAGAAGGTCGCCATCGTCACGAAGATCGACCGGGCCGCCAAGGACAAGGTCGGGGAGCAACTGCTCGCGGTGTCGAAGCTGCGCGAGTGGGACGCCATCGTGCCGACCTCGGGCACGAGGGGACTGCAGCTCGAGGACCTGCTCGGCGTGATCACGTCGCTGCTGCCCGAGTCGCCCCAGCTCTACGACGACGCCGCGGTGACCGAGGAGACCGACGAGGAGCGGATCGGCGAACTCATCCGCGAAGCCGCGCTCGAGGGCGTGCGCGACGAGCTGCCGCACTCGCTCGCCGTCGTGATCGAGGACGTCGTCGAGCCCGACGAAGACGACGAACCGGACGGCCCGCTGCGCATCTTCGCGAACCTCTTCGTCGAGCGGGACAGCCAGAAGGCGATCGTCATCGGCCGCAAGGGGGAGCGCCTCAAGGACGTCGGGTCGCGAGCCCGTACCGAGATCGAGGCGCTGCTCGGCGGCCGGCACGTGTACCTCAACATCCGGGTGAAGGTCGCGAAGGAGTGGCAGCGCGACCCGAAGCAGCTCGGGCGACTGGGCTTCTGACCCGACCGTCTGCTGACGTCAACCTGGAGGCGGACGCGCACCGCGCCTCCTGGACGTACCGTGGTGTGGTGTTCCGTCCCATGCTGCGTGCGCAGGTGATCACCGACGTCGTGATCGCGGTCCTGCTCGGCGCGCTCGTGCTCGTCGTGACCGCACGGGGGCTGGACTCGCCGTTCGCGCTGCTGACGGTCCTCGGCATGACGGCCGCGCTGGCGCTCCGGCGCCTGTCGCCGGGCCTCGCGCTCGGTGTGGCGTGGGTGTTCGCCGTCCTCGAGATGGTCACCCTGCAGATGCCCGACCTGTCGAACGCGTTGATCGCGGGGGTGGTGTACTCGACGAGCCGCTACGGCAGCCGGCGCGTCCGGCTGGCGGGCCTGGTGTCGTCGATCGTCGGCCCCGTGACGGCGGCCGTCTACCTCGGTCTCGACGACTACCGGCAGCGGCAGGGCATCGTGACGGCGACGACGCCCGAGCAGGAGTCGCTCAAGGTCGCGATCGCGTACTTCGCGATCGTGCTGCTGCTGCTCCTCCTGCCGTGGCTCGCCGGTCTCGTGCTCCGCACCCGGCGGTCGGCGAGCATGAGCCGAGAGGCCCAGCTCCTCGCCGAGCGCGACGCCGCACGGGCCGATCGAGCCGTCGCCGTGGAGCAGGAACGCGTCCGGATCGCCCGGGACATGCACGACATCGTCGCGCACTCGCTGGCGGTCGTGATCGCGCAGGCGGACGGCGCCCGGTACGCGTTGAAGGCAGATCCGGCCATCGCCGACGAGGCGCTCGGGACGATCTCGAGCACCGCCCGCCGTGCCCTCGGCGACGTGCGCGAACTGCTCGGTGCGCTGCGGCACGAGCAGGGCACCGCACCGACCCCGGAGATCGACGACATCGACCGGCTGATCGGTGAGATGCGTGGCGTCGGGCTCGACGTGCGGGTCGAGCGCGAGGGCGATTCGTCTGGACTGCCGACCACGACGCAGCTCGCCGTCTACCGGATCGTCCAGGAGAGCCTGACGAACGCGTGGAAGCACGGTGAGCCGAACACCCCGGTGCGCGCGAGCCTCACGTACCGGCCGGACACCGTCGAGATCACGGTCGTCAACCGGCGCGCCGACGACGGCACGCGCGGGCCCGGTACCGGACACGGGCTGGTCGGCATGCGCGAACGTGCCACCATGACCGGGGGCACGATGACCGCGGGACCGCGGGGCGACGACTTCGCGGTCGCGGTCCGGATGCCGTCCGTCCCCGCGAGCGGCCAGATGCCGCGCGGGCTCGTCCCGACCACACCCTCGACCCTCCAGGAGCGCACCGGCCGATGAACGACACCCCGATCCGCGTCGCGCTCGTCGACGACCAGGCCCTGTTCCGCACCGGCATCCGGATGCTCATCGACTCGCAGGCCGACCTGCAGTTCGTCGGCGAGGCCGGCGACGGTGCCGAGGGCGTGGAGCTCGTGCGGCGCGGGCGTCCCGACGTCGTGCTCATGGACGTCCGCATGCCGGTGATGGACGGCATCACGGCCACCGCCCGCATCGTCGAGGACAGCGGGACCGACGGCGCGAAGGTGCTCGTGCTCACCACGTTCGACTTCGACGAGGCAGCGGCGAAGGCGATCCGAGCCGGCGCGAGCGGGTTCGTGCTGAAGGACGCCGACCCGGAGTTCCTGCTCGCGGCGATCCGCACGGTGCACGCCGGGACCGCCGTGTTCGCGGCGTCGGCGACCCGTGAGCTCCTCCGCCGTTACGAGGACACGAGCGAGCAGGCGGCCTCGGTGCCGGCCGCGTTCGCCGACCTGACGCCGCGCGAACGGGAGATCTTCGACCTGGCGGCGCGGGGCTTCAGCAACAGCGAGATCGCGCAGCACGAGTACGTGAGCGAGGCGACGGTGAAGACGCACATCTCGCGCGTCCTCACGAAGCTCGAGCTGCGGGACCGGGTGCGGCTCGTGGTGTTCGCGCACGAGCACGGTCTGGTCGCGAAGGCCGACTGACCGCGGCTGCGCGCTGCGGCTGCGCGCTGCGCGCTGACGGTCCGTCATCCGTCAGGATGACTTCTCCCCAGGCAGTGGAGCCGAGCGGACGATCCACAGGAGCCGCTGGGCCGACGCGGGGCGTGCCTCCTGGCCGTCATCGTGGAGTCATGACCACGAGCAGCAGACCGATCATCCGTCTCGACCGCGTTTCGAAGTTCTACGGCGATGCTGTGCGGCGGGTGACGGCGTTGGACGATGTGAGCGTCGACATCGGCGCGGGGGAGTTCACGGCGGTGATGGGTCCGTCGGGTTCGGGGAAGTCGACGTTGATGCACGTCGCGGCGGGGCTCGACCAGGTGTCGTCGGGTCGGATCTGGATCGACGGGGTGGACGTCACGGGGTTGGGTGACAAGGAGTTGACGGAGTTGCGGCGTCGTCGGTTGGGGTTCGTGTTCCAGTCGTTCAACCTGGTGCCGACGTTGGATGTGGGGGAGAACATCCGGTTGCCGTTCCTGTTGGGTGGGCACAAGGTGACTCGTGAGGAGTCGGCGTGGATCGACCGGTTGGTGGAGATGCTGGGGTTGGGGGATCGGTTGTCGCATCGTCCGCACCAGTTGTCGGGTGGGCAGCAGCAGCGGGTGGCGATCGCGCGGGCGTTGGCGTCGCGGCCGGCGGTGGTGGTCGCGGACGAGCCGACCGGGGCGTTGGATTCGCGGACGGGTCGTGATGTGTTGCAGATCTTGCGAGGTGCGGTGTCGGAGTGGGGGCAGAGCGTGGTGATGGTGACGCATGATCCGGTGGCTGCGGCGAATGCTGATCGGATCCTGTTCCTGGCGGATGGTCGAGTGGTGGGGGATCGTCCGGCGATGGATGCCGCGGCGATCTCGACCACGATGCTCGGGATGGAGACCGCAGCGTGAACGGCGTCCGCGCGTTCGCCCCGACCGTCCTCGTCGCGGCGCTCGGCACCACCTTCGGGTCGGCACTGGTCATCGCGCCGGGGATCGTCACCGAGGCCCTGGCGGCCTCCGGTCTCTCCGAGCTCGGCCCGGTGAAGGCGATCCTGTCGGTCGTCGGGTGGCTCTTCCTCGGCATCGCCCTCTACGTCGGTGCGATCGTCACGGCGAACACCTGCGCCACGCTCATCGCCGGGCAGACCCGCATCATCGCGCTGCAGCGGCTCGTCGGGGCGACCGGCGCCTCGTTGCGCGCACGGATCACCCGGACCGGCCTCGTCGTCGGGGTCCTCGGCGGTCTGATCGGGGCGGTCGTCGGCACGGGGCTCAGTGCGCTCTTCGTCGTCGTGCTGCGGGGCAACGGGTTCCTGCCGGACACCGCGTACACGATCGTGCCGTGGGAGCTCGTGCTCCCGGTCGTGGCGGTCGTCCTCGCGACCTGGGGTGCGTTCGCGGCCGGTTCGCGGCGGGTGCTCACCGTGACGCCGCTCGAGGCGCTCTCGTCGAGCGTCGAACCGAGTCACGACGACGTCCGCTCCGGGACCGCCCGGAAGATCTGGGCGATCGTGCTCATGGCTGCGGGCGGCCTGCTCCTGCTCGTCGGGCTGCTCGCCAGCGCGCTCTCGCCCATCGCGGCCCTGCCGGCAGCGCTCGGGGGCTTCGTCTCCTTCGCCGGGGTTGCCGTCGGTGCGACGATCGTGATGCCGCCCGTGCTGCAGCTCATCGGACGCATCGGGGCCCGTGACCCCGTCGTCCTGCTCGCCGGCCGCAACGCCGTGCGCGCACCCGGCCGGTCCGCACGGGCGACCATCGGGCTCGTCATCGGCGTCACCCTGCTCGTCACGTTCGCCGTGGCGCTCGGCATCATGCAGCACGTGCTCGGTGCCCAGCTGCAGGCCATGGATCAGGGGCAGATGACGAAGGAGATGCTCGAGGGGCAGCGTGACTTCTTCGTCCAGCTGAACGCCGTGGTGAGCGTCATCGTCGGGTTCTCCGCCGTGATCGCCGCGGTGGGGGTCGTGAACGCGCTCGCCCTCGGGGTGCTGCAGCGCCGGCGGGAGCTCGGGCTGCTGCGGGTGCTCGGGCTGACCGGGGCGCAGGTCCGACGGATGATCGTCACCGAGGCCGTCCAGATGGTCGTCGCAGCCGTCGTCACCGGGCTCGTGCTCGGCACCTTCTACGGGTGGGTCGGTGGGCAGACGTTGCTCGGTTCGCTCGGCTTCGCGACGACGCCGGTGCTGCCGCCGTTGACGGTGGGGATCGTGGTCGTGGGGGCGTTGGTCCTCGCGGTGGTCGCGACGATCGCGCCGGTGCGGCGTGCGATGCGCGTTCCACCGACGGAGGCGCTGGCGGTCGACTGAGACTGCTGATCGCTCCTGATCACCCCATCGGATGACGCGGCGTGGGTCCGATATTGAAATACTGGACGCATGGACATGCAATCGATCATCCGTCTTGACCGCGTTTCGAAGCACTACGGCGATGCCGTGCGGCGGGTGAGGGCGTTGGACGATGTGAGTGTCGACATCGGTGCGGGGGAGTTCACGGCGGTGATGGGGCCGTCGGGTTCGGGGAAGTCGACGTTGATGCACGTCGCGGCGGGGCTCGACCAGGTGTCGTCGGGTCGGATCTGGATCGACGGGGTGGACGTCACGGGGTTGGGTGACAAGGAGTTGACGGAGTTGCGGCGTCGTCGGTTGGGGTTCGTGTTCCAGTCGTTCAACCTGGTCCCGACGTTGGACGTGGCGGAGAACATCCGGTTGCCGTTCCTGTTGGGTGGGCACAAGGTGACTCGTGAGGAGTCGGCGTGGATCGATCGTCTCGTCGAGATGCTGGGGTTGGGGGATCGGTTGTCGCATCGTCCGCACCAGTTGTCGGGTGGGCAGCAGCAGCGGGTGGCGATCGCGCGGGCGTTGGCGTCGCGGCCGGCGGTGGTGGTCGCGGACGAGCCGACGGGGGCGTTGGATTCGCGGACGGGTCGTGATGTGTTGCAGATCTTGCGGGGTGCGGTGTCGGAGTGGGGGCAGAGCGTGGTGATGGTGACGCATGATCCGGTGGCTGCGGCGAATGCTGATCGGATCCTGTTCCTGGCGGATGGTCGTGTGGTGGGGGATCGTCCGGCGATGGATGCCGCGGCGATCTCGACCACGATGCTCGGCATGGAGACCGCAGCGTGAACGGGCAGCACCGTGCGCGCCGCTCCCGGCGATGGTCCGTCCCGACACGAGCGCTCGCGGACAACGGCGGTTCGGTCGTCGTCGCCGTCCTCGCTGGCACCTTCGGTGGAGTGGTCGTCGCGGCTGCTGAGCTCGCAGGGCGGATCCTCGACGCGGGAGCGCGCACCGGCCAGAGCGGCACCGTCGCAGTCCTCCTCCCGCTGGCGGCGTGGGTCTTCTTCGGCGTCGCACTCTCCGTCGCGTCGGTCGTCACGGTGAACACATGCGGGACCGCGATGGCAGGTCGGACCCGGGTGCTCGCGCTCGAACGACTGCTCGGCGGGTCGGCGTCGCTGCTCCGCCGACGGCTGACCCGTGCCGGCGCGGTCGTCGGGATCATCGGGGCGTTGGCCGGGGTGCTCCTCGCGCTCGCGCTGGCGAACGTGGGGGTCGTCGTGGCGGGGTCGACCGGCATCGTCGAGGACTCGAGTCCGCTGGTGCCCCTGCAGTCCCTGGTCGTGTGGGTGACGGTCGCGGGCGCCGTGGTCATCGCGTTCCGGATCGGGTCCCGTCGGGTGCTCTCGCTCGCGCCCCTCCAGGCGCTGGGGTCGACGGTCGAGTCCGAGGTCTCAGCGCGCACGAATCCGTGGCGCACGGCGGTCGCGGTGGTCCTCTTCCTCGGGGGCTGGATCGGTGTCGCCGGCTCGATCGTCCTCGGAGCGACGTCGTACCTCGCCGTGCTGCTCGCCGTCGCGGCGGGGGCGGTCTCGTTCGCCGGTCTGGTGCTCGGGTCGCCGGTCGTCCTGCCGCCCGTCCTCCGACTCGTGGCCGCGGTCGGCCGGTTCCCGATGGCGATGCTCGCGGGCCGCAACGCCCTGCGGTCGCCGGCGCGCGCCTCCCGGGCCGCCGTCGGGCTCCTCATCGCGGTCACCCTCGTCGTGACGTTCTCGGTCGGGCTCGCCACCTACGAGGCCATGCTCGTCCGACAGGTCGACGGCGACCCGGTCTACTACCGCGGCATCCATGATCAGTTCGTCGCGCTCTCGACGATGTTCACCGTGCTGATCGGTGGTGCCGGCGTGATCGCGGCGGCAGGTGTGGTGAACGTTTCGTCGATGACCGTCGCACAACGCAGGCAGGAGTTCGGACTGCTTCGGACGCTCGGTGCGACCCGGCGTCAGGTGGCCGTGATGGTCACGGTCGAGACGGTGGTCATGGTGACGGTGGCGCTGGTCCTCGGCGTGCTCCTCGGTGTCGGCTACGGCTGGGCCGGCGCGTACTCGATCCTCGGGACGACGCAGGGAGCAGCGCTGATCGCGCCCGTCTTCCCGCTGTCGGCCGTCGCGGTGGTCGTGATCGGGACGCTCGCGGTCGCGCTCTGGTCGGTGCTCGGTCCGGTGCGGCGTGCGATGCGGGTGCCGCCGACGGAGGCGCTGGCGGTCGACTGAGACGCCGCTCGCGGTCGCTCGGGTCGCACGGGTCGCACGTTCGGTCGCTCGGGCCGGCCGAGGTCGCACGTTCGGTCGCTCGGGCCGGCCGAGGTCGCACGTTCGGTCGTTCGGGTCGGCCGAGGTCGCACGAAGTGTCGCTCGCGGTGCCTGCGGGCGACGGTTCGTGCGACCTCGACGCCCCGGCCGCGGCACGTCGTGCGACCTCGGACCCCGGGCCCCGGGTCGTGCGACCTCGGCGCCCCGCGACGGCTCGCTCTGTCACACGGACCGCCGCCGGTGCTACCGTGGACTCGATGTACTCGGCGCTCCTCCTCCTTCGCTGCCGCGACGAGGCCTGACACAACGGCCCACCTCGTCGCGGAGTCCGTCGTGGCCTGACCCACACCTGACGACGAAAGCGACGAAACGATGCAGAACACCCAGCGCCCCTCCGGGATGCCGATCCACAAGTACGTCCCGTTCCACGACCAGATCCGTGTCGACCTCCCGGACCGCACCTGGCCGACGAAGCGCATCGACGAGGCACCGCGGTGGTGCGCGGTCGACCTGCGCGACGGCAACCAGGCCCTGATCGACCCGATGGACTCCGAGCGCAAGCGCGCCATGTTCGACCTGCTCGTCCGCATGGGCTACAAGGAGATCGAGGTCGGGTTCCCGAGCGCCTCGCAGACCGACTTCGACTTCGTCCGCTCGCTCATCGACGAGGGCGCGATCCCCGACGACGTCACGATCCAGGTGCTGACTCAGGCGCGCGAGCACCTCATCAACCGCACGTACGAGGCGATCGACGGCGCGAAGCAGGCCATCGTGCACCTGTACAACTCGACGTCGATCGTCCAGCGCGAGGTCGTGTTCCGCACCGACGTGCAGGGCGTCGTCGACATCGCGGTGTCCGGTGCGAAGCTGTGCCGTGCGGCCGAGGCGACCCTGCAGCACGACACGAAGGTGTTCTACGAGTACTCGCCCGAGTCGTACACCGGCACCGAGCTCGAGGTCGCGGTCCAGATCTGCAACGCCGTGCTCGAGGTCTTCGAGCCGACGCCCGACCGCAAGGTGATCATCAACCTGCCGGCGACCGTCGAGATGGCGACGCCGAACGTCTACGCCGACTCGATCGAGTGGATGTCCCGCAACCTGGCCCACCGCGAGGACGTCATCCTCTCCCTGCACCCCCACAACGACCGTGGCACCGCCGTCGCGGCCGCGGAGCTCGGGTACATGGCCGGCGCTGACCGCATCGAGGGCTGCCTGTTCGGCAACGGTGAGCGCACCGGCAACGTCGACTTGGTCGCACTCGGCATGAACCTGTTCACGCAGGGGATCGACCCCGAGATCGACTTCTCGGACATCGACCAGATCAAGCGCACGGTCGAGTACTGCAACCAGCTGCCGGTGCCGGAGCGCCAGCCGTGGGCGGGCGACCTCGTCTACACGGCGTTCAGCGGCTCGCACCAGGACGCCATCAACAAGGGCTTCGAGGCCATGAAGGCCAAGGCCGCGGCCGCCGGCAAGGACATCGACGAGATCGCGTGGGCGGTGCCGTACCTGCCCGTCGACCCGAAGGACATCGGTCGCTCGTACGAGGCCGTGATCCGCGTCAACTCCCAGTCCGGCAAGGGCGGCGTCGCCTACCTGCTCAAGACGGACCACTCGATCGACCTGCCCCGCAAGCTGCAGATCGAGTTCTCCGGGGTCGTGCAGCAGCGCACCGACGCCGAGGGCGGCGAGTTCTCGTCCGAGCGCATCTGGGACCTCTTCCGCGACGAGTACCTGCCCGCGGCCGACGAGTCCGACAAGTGGGGCCGCTACGAGATCACGAAGACGGCGACGTCGAGCGACTTCGACGGCACGACGAAGCTCTCGGTCGCCCTGCGCGTCGACGACGGCTCGATCACGTCCGACGCCGTCGGGACGGGCCCGATCGACGCATTCCTCACGGTGATGCGGGACCAGGGCGTCGACGTGACGCTCTACGACTACTCGGAGCACACGATGAGCGCCTCGGGTGACGCGCAGGCCGCGTCCTACGTCGAGCTCGACGTCGACGGTGTCCGGCTGTGGGGCGTCGGGATCGACGCCGACATCGCCACAGCGTCGCTCAAGGCGATCGTCTCGGCGGTCAACCGCGCGGTGCGCGCGGGGGCTGCGTCCGGCGCGTCGGAGCTGGTCTCGGCGTAACGCGTTCCGTCCAGGAGGCGCGGTGCGGGTCCGTCCCGCACCGCGCCTCCTGTGCGTGGTCGCGCTGGTGCGTGCGTGCGCGCCGCGTGCGGGACGTTTCTGTCCCGCTCGGCGGTGGCGAGCGGCGCCTTCCGCCCGCTCGGCGGACGTGAGCGGCGTGTCGCGCCCGCTCGACGCCCGCACGCCCGCCCGCCCGCCCGATCGCACGCCGCGAACGCTCGTGCGCCGCGAGCAGCGCGGCGCGGAGCGTCGGTGGCGCGGGGGATACTGGACCAATGCCGCTGTACCGGGACGAGTGCGTCGTGTTGCGTACCCACAAGCTCGGTGAAGCCGACCGCATCGTCACGATGCTGAGCCGGCAGCACGGCAAGATCCGGGCGGTGGCGAAGGGCGTCCGGCGGACCGCGTCGAAGTTCGGGTCCCGGCTCGAGCCGTTCATGGTCGTCGACGCCCAGTTCTACGAGGGCCGCTCGCTCGACATCGTCACGCAGGCCGAGTCGCTCGGTTCGTACGGCGCGCAGATCGTCGCCGACTACGGGGCCTACACCGCCGCCAGCGCGATGGTCGAGACCGCCGACCGCCTGAGCGAGGCGGACGCCGGACTGCAGCAGTACCTGCTCCTCGTCGGGGCGCTCCGGTCGCTGGCGCGCGGCGAGCACGTGACGAGTGCGACGCTCGACTCGTACCTGTTGCGCGCGATGAGCATCGCGGGGTGGGCGCCGTCGTTCCGCGACTGCGCGGTCACCGGCGAGCCCGGGCCGCACTCGGCGTTCGTCGTGCAGCTCGGCGGCGTGGTGGCGGACCACGCGGCGCCTCCGGGGACACCGCGGCTCGACCCGGACACCCTGCAGCTCCTGGGCTCCCTGCTCGCCGGCGACTGGAGCACGGTGGACGCGTCGGACGAGCGCACACGCTCCCGGGCGTCCGGCGTGGTGGCGGCGTACGCCCAGTGGCACCTGGAACGATCGCTCCGGTCGCTGCCGCACGTCGACCGCACCGAGCACCCGTCCCCGGTCCATCCGACACCGGGTGGTGTGCCCGCCGCGGTTGCCGCGACCCCGGCACCCACGCTGCCGGAGCCCCCGGACCCGTCCGGCAACGCGACCGGCAACGCAACCGACCACGCGCCCGGCAACACGCCCGGCAACGCGTCCGACCACGCGCCCGACCAGCCGTCCGACCACGGAGGAACCCCTGCATGAGCCCTCGCCGGTACGCCGAGTCCGAGCCGCTGAAGCCCGTCGACTGGACGGGTGAGCACCCTCCGGCGATCCCGCTGCAGTTCGTCCCCGAGCACGTCGCGATCGTGATGGACGGCAACGGCCGCTGGGCGAACCAGCGCGGCCTCACCCGGGTCGAGGGGCACCGCGCGGGCGAGGCGTCGCTCCTCGACGTGGTCGCCGGCGCCGTGCAGATCGGCGTCAAGCACGTCTCGGCGTACGCGTTCTCGACCGAGAACTGGAAGCGCTCACCCGACGAGGTCCGCTTCCTGATGGGCTTCAACCGCGAGGTCCTGCACCGCCGCCGCGACCAACTGAACGCGTGGGGGGTCCGGATCCGGTGGGCGGGACGTCGGCCGCGGCTCTGGCGCAGCGTGATCGACGAGCTGCAGACCGCCGAGCGCATGACCGCCGACAACGACGTCTGCACGCTGACGATGTGCGTCAACTACGGCGGTCGGAACGAGATCGTCGACGCGGTGCGGGGCATGGCCGAGGACGTCGTGGCCGGGCGCCTCAAGCCGAGCCAGGTCACCGAGAAGGCCCTCGCGAAGCGGCTGTACGTGCCGGAGCTGCCGGACGTCGACCTCTTCCTGCGGAGCTCGGGGGAGCAGCGGACGTCCAACTTCATGCTGTGGCAGTCGGCGTACGCCGAGATGGTGTTCCTCGACCGGCTGTGGCCGGACTTCCGTCGCACCGACCTGTGGGGAGCGATCGAGCAGTACGCGCGCCGCGATCGACGGTTCGGCGGGGCGGTGGACGCACCGACGGCCTGACAGGAGGCGCGGGGCGGCGCCGACCCGCGCCTCCCGTCCGACGGTTCCCGGCTCGACCGAGCGCCCGCCTCCGGCTCAGCCGAGCAGGTGCGCCGCGCCGCGGACCGCGTCGAGCGCGGCGCGGACGCTCGGCACCCGGTCCGCGCCCCGTGCCACCACCACCTCGACGCGCCGCGCGAGCTCGTCGCTCGCCGGCGTGACCGAGACGCCGGGCGGCACCACGGTGGTCGTGAGCGCGAGGCGGGGGAGCAGGGCCACACCGAGGCCCGCCGCGACCAACCCGACGACCGCCGCGGCGTTGTCCGTCTCGAGGACGACGTCCGGGGTGAAGCCGGAGGCGGCGCACGACGCGAGCAGGTGCCCTCGGCAGCGCGGGCACCCGCCGATCCAGCGCGCCTCGCGGAAGGCGGCGAGGTCCGCGACTGAGTCGGCACCGTGCGCGGACCCGCTCAGTGCCGGGGCAGGCGTCACGAGGGCGAGCGGGTCGCGACCGAGCACCCCGGTCGTGAGCGTCGGGTCGGCGCCGACGTCGTCGCCCTGCAACGCGTGCGAGAACGTCAGCGCCACGTCCACCTCGCCGCGGCGGAGGAGCTCGACGGCCTCCGGCGGTTCGGCCTCGACGTACGAGGTCACCACCCCCGGGCTCGTGGCCGACATCGCGGCGAGCACCGGCGGCACGAGGGTCGACGACGCGCTCGGGAACCCGGCGATCCGCACCCGTCCGCGGGCGAGGCCGCCGACGGCGTCGAGGTCCTCCTGCGCTGCCGCGAGGGCCGCCTGCACGGCGAGGGCGTGGTCGGCGAGGACCCGTCCCGACTCGGTGAGCGTGACGCCGCGCGCTCCGCGGAGCACGAGCTCGTGGCCCGTCCGGCGTTCGGCGCGGGCGAGCAGCTGGCTCACCGCGGGCTGGCTGTACCCGAGGGCGGCGGCCGCGCGGCTGATCGAGCCGGCGTCACGGACGGCACGCAGCACGCGGAGGAGTTGGGGATCGAGGTCGTCCACAACGTCATGTTATGGGGGATCGAAGAAGCCTGCCCTGGTGTGATGGGCGACCCCGCGCCACCGTGGAGGCATGGACTCCTTCGTCGACGGCTCCGGCTACCTGGCGGCCTGCACCGCCGGACTCCCCACGCGCGGCACGCTCGCCGCCATGCGCGCCGACCTCGACGAGTGGGAGCACGCCGCGTCCACGCCGGTCGCGTACGGCGCGCTCGTCGAGGAGGGCCGCTCGCTCTTCGCGCGGATCGTCGGCGTCGACCATGCACGGGTCGCCACGGGGTCGCAGACCTCCGCCATGGTCGCGGTCGTCGCCGCTGCGCTGCCGGACGGCGCCGAGGTGGTCGTCCCCGACGGCGACTTCAGTTCGCTCGTGTTCCCGTTCCTCGCCCAGGCGCACCGCGGGGTCCGGGTCCGGAGCGTCCCGCTCGCCTCCCTCGCCGACGCGGTGCGGCCCGGGACGTCCCTCGTCGCCTGGTCCGCGGTGCAGTCGTCGAGCGGCGTCGTCACCGATCCGGAGCCGGTGCTCGAGGCGGCTCGGACCGTCGGCGCGCTCACGCTGTGCGACCTCACGCAGGCCGCCGGCGTGCTCCCGGTGGACGCGGCCCGGTTCGACGTGACGGTCACGCACGCGTACAAGTGGCTGTGCGCGCCGCGCGGGGTCGCCTTCTCGACGTTCTCGGACGCCGCGCTCGAACGGCTCCGCCCCGTGCAGGCCGGGTGGTACGCGGGCGCCGACGTGTGGGCGTCCTGCTACGGCCCAGCGATGCGGCTCGCCGACGATGCGCGTCGGTTCGACGTCTCGCCGGCGTGGCAGGCATGGCCGGGCGCGGTGGCTGCGCTCCGGCACGTCGCCGCGCTCGATGCGACGTCGTCCTGGAGGCACGCCACGCGTCTCACGGACCGGCTCGCCGACACGGTCGGGTCACCTCGGAGCGGTCAGGCGATCACGACGTTCGCGGACGCCGAGGGCGCGGCCCTCCGGGCCCTCGCGGCAGCCGGGATCACCGCGAGCGGGCGGGCCGGTCGGCTCCGGCTGGCGTTCCACCTCTGGAACGACGAGGACGACGTGACGCGCGTGGCGGACGCGCTGGGCGCGGTGGACGGCTTCAGACCGGAGGGGTGAGGCGCGTTCTCCACAGGGACCGCGCCTCCCGTCCGCCGAGGCCCGTGGGGCCGGTACGCTTGCCCGGTACGTTTCCGAACCGGGCACCCAGCTCGGCGACCTCTGGAGCATCCCGTGGCACAGTCCTCCCGTCTCGACAGCGTCATCGCCCTGGCCAAGGGCCGTGGCTTCGTCTTCCAGTCGGGGGAGATCTACGGCGGATCGCGCTCCGCATGGGACTACGGGCCCCTCGGCGTCGAGCTGAAGGAGAACATCAAGCGGCAGTGGTGGCAGCGGTTCGTCCGCGGCCGCGGTGACATGGTCGGCCTCGACTCGGCCGTGATCCTGCCGCGCAAGGTGTGGGAGGCGTCCGGGCACGTCGCGACGTTCACCGACCCGCTCGTCGAGTGCCTGCACTGCCACCACCGGTTCCGCGAAGACCACCTCATCGAGGCGTTCGTGGCGAAGAAGGACCGGCAGCCCGAGGGCGGCATGGCCGAGATCGCGTGCCCGAACTGCGGTACCCGCGGGCAGTGGACCGAGCCGCGCGAGTTCTCCGGCATGCTCAAGACCTACCTCGGCCCGGTCGAGTCGGAAGAGGGCCTGAACTTCCTCCGCCCCGAGACCGCGCAGGGCATCTTCGTGGACTTCGCGCAGGTCGTGACGACCAGCCGCATGAAGCCCCCGTTCGGCATCGGCCAGGTCGGCAAGGCCTTCCGCAACGAGATCACGCCCGGCAACTTCATCTTCCGGACGCGCGAGTTCGAGCAGATGGAGATCGAGTACTTCGTCCCGCCGGCCTCCGCACAGGAGCACTACGAGCAGTGGATCGCCGACTCGGTCGCGTTCTTCACCGACCTCGGCATCGACCCGGAGAACCTGCGGCGCTTCGACGTCCCGGACGGGGAACGCGCGCACTACTCCGACGCCACCGCCGACATCGAGTACCGCTTCGGGTTCGCGGGCACGGAGTGGGGCGAGCTCATGGGCGTCGCGAACCGCACGGACTTCGACCTGAACAACCACATCGAGTCCTCCGGCAAGGACCTCCGGTACTTCGACCAGGCCGCGAACGAGAAGTACGTGCCGTACGTCATCGAGCCGTCGTTCGGTCTCACCCGCGCGCTCATGGCGTTCCTGCTCGACGCCTACCACGAGGACGAGGCGCCGAACGCGAAGGGCGGCGTCGACAAGCGCACGGTCCTGCGGCTCGACCCGCGGCTCGCTCCGGTCAAGGCCGCCGTCCTGCCGCTGTCCCGCAACGAGCAGCTGTCGCCGGTGGCGCGCGGCCTCGCGGACGACCTGCGCAAGTACTGGAACGTGGACTTCGACGACGCGGGGGCGATCGGCCGTCGCTACCGTCGCCACGACGAGATCGGCACGCCGTTCTGCATCACGGTGGACTTCGACACGCTCGAGGACAAGGCCGTGACGGTGCGCGAGCGCGACACGATGTCGCAGGAGCGGGTGGCGCTCGACCAGCTGCAGGGGTACCTCGCGGCGCGGTTGCTCGGCGCGTAGGCGCGGCGCGGCCGGCGCGGCGTCGCGCGGCGGCGGCGCTGCCGGGTCGAACCACGGATCCGACATCGAACCGGGCCTTGGCCGTGGTTCGGTGTCGGATTCGTGGTTCGACGGAGTGACAGCGGGCGCGGGCCGGGGCAGCGCGGGAATGCGGCTGCGGCGGCCCCGGTTGCGACCAGCATGAACGACTCTGTGAAGGTCGATGTCTGGTCGGACATCGCCTGCCCCTGGTGCTACATCGGCAAGCGGAAGTTCGAGGCCGGCGTCGCCGCCTTCGCCTCGACCCCGAACGGCGCCCCGGTCGAGGTCGAGTACCACTCCTTCGAGCTCAGCCCCGACACCCCCGTCGACTTCGAGGGCACCGAGGCCGAGTTCCTCTCCGGCCACAAGGGCATGCCCGTCGAGCAGGCGCAGCAGATGCTCGACCAGGTCTCCGGCATCGCCGCGAGCGTGGGCCTCGACTACGACTTCGAGTCGATGCACCACACCAACACGGTGAAGGCACACCAGGTCATTCACCTGGCGAAGGAGCAGGGCAAGCAGCTCGAGATGGTCGAGCGCCTCTTCGCCGCCTACTTCGAGCGCGGTGAGCACGTCGGTCAGGACGAGTCGCTGGCGTCCCTCGCGGCCGAGGTCGGTCTCGACCCGGACGAGGTCCGCGCCACGCTCCGCGACGACTCGCAGCTCGCGGCCGTCCGCGCCGACCAGGCGCAGGCGCAGTCGTACGGCATCAACGGCGTCCCGTTCTTCGTCATCGACGGCAAGTACGGCGTCTCCGGCGCGCAGGACCCGGCTGCGTTCGAGCAGGTGCTGACGCAGGTCGTCGCCCTCCGCGGGACGACCCCGTCGGACGTCGCCGAGGCCGAGCAGCGGTCCGCCGAGGACGCGGCAGCAGACGCGGAGGCGACCCGATGACGGACGTCCGCGTCGACGGCTCGGCCGAGCCGCGCCTCCAGTCCGACGGCCAGGAGGCGCGACCCGCCCTGCTCACGCTCGTCACGCCCGGCGGTGCGCCGGTGTGCGAGGGCGACTCGTGCTTCGTGCCCGGCGCCGAGGGCGTCTGGACCGAGGTCCCCGACTGAGCGGGTGCTAGCGGACGGGTTCCTCGTCGGTGATGTCGGCGACCGTCGCGTCGTACGCCGCGACCAGGTCGTCGGCGTCGACGAAGGCGCTCGCGCCGTGCCGACCGGCGCCGAGGGCGACCCGGCGTCCGACGATCCGCTCGTCGGCGTAGACCGGCAGGTCGCCGGTCGCGCCGATGGGCGTGATGGTGCCGCGTTCGTAGCCCGAGGCCTCGAGCGCGGTGGCGGCGTCGGGCATCGAGAGCTTGTTGACGCCGACGACGGTGCGGAGCTTCTTCCAGGCGATGGCACGGCCACCGGGCACGAGGGCGAGCAGGAAGCCGCCGTCGTGCCGCTTCACGACGAGGGTCTTCACGATGTCGCCGGGCTCGATGCCGAGCAGTGCGGCTGCCCCGTGCAGGGAGTCCGCGGCGGGTCGCTCGACCACGTCGACCCGGAGCCGTCGGGCCCGTGCGTCGGCGTCGAACCTGGTGATGGCGTCGGTCGTCATGTGGAGAACGCTACCGGCGTGCACCGACGTGGGAAGATGGGAGACGTATGACGATCACTGACGCACCCGGGACGGCGACCCGTCCGGCGAAGCCCCTGCGCATCGGCCCCATCGAGGTCGACGTGCCGGTCGTGCTCGCGCCGATGGCGGGCATCACGAACATGGCCTACCGCCGGCTCTGCCGCGAGTACGGCGCCGGCTTGTACGTGTGCGAGATGATCACCTCGCGCGCGCTCGTCGAACGGACCCCCGTGTCGATGCAGCTCATCCAGCACCACGAGTCCGAGACCCCGCGGTCGATCCAGCTGTACGGCGTCGAGCCGAACACGGTGGCCGAGGCGGCGACGATCCTCGTGGGCGAGGACCGCGCCGACCACATCGACCTCAACTTCGGGTGCCCCGTGCCGAAGGTCACGCGCAAGGGCGGGGGAGCGGCCCTGCCCTGGAAGCTCGACCTCTTCAAGGAACTCGTCACGAAGACGGTCCGCGCCGCCGGGGACGTGCCCGTCACCGTGAAGATGCGCAAGGGCATCGACGGCGACCACCTCACGTACCTCGACGCCGCCCGCATCGCGCGGGACGCCGGCGTCGCGGCCGTCTCCCTGCACGCCCGCACCGCCAACGAGCACTACTCGGGCCACGCGGACTGGTCGGCGATCGCGACGCTGAAGGAGACCATCACCGACATCCCGGTGCTCGGCAACGGCGACATCTGGTCCGCTGCCGACGCGCTCCGCATGGTCGACGAGACCGGGGCGGACGGCGTCGTCGTCGGGCGCGGGTGTCTCGGCCGGCCGTGGCTGTTCGGCGACCTCGCGGCGGCGTTCCGCGGCGAGGGGCTGCGCTACATGCCGTCCCTCGGCGAGGTGGCGGTGGCGTTCAAGCGGCACGCCGAACTGCTCGTCGAGTTCTTCGGCAGCGAGGAGCACGGCTGCCGCGACGTCCGGAAGCACGTCGCCTGGTACTTCAAGGGGTACCCGATCGGCGGCGACGTCCGGTCCGGGCTCGCGATGGCGTCCAGCCTGCAGGAGATCGACGACCTGCTCGGGCAGCTCGACCACGACGCTCCGTACCCCGGTGCCGACGCCGAGGGGCCCCGAGGTCGTGCGGGCCACCCGAAGCGCACCGCCCTGCCCGACCGCTGGCTCGAGTCGCGCGACGTCGACAGCGAGTTCCGCAAGGTCCTCGCCGCCGCCGAGCTGCACCACAGCGGCGGATGAGCGCCACGAGTTCGTACGGGCCGGCCGACGCCGAACGCTGGCTGCCCGAGACCCACGGCAACCGTCGGTCCGACTTCGCCCGTGACCGCGCCCGGCTCCTGCACTCGAGCGCGCTCCGACGGCTCGCCGCGAAGACCCAGGTGCTCAGTCCGACGACCGGGCTCGACTTCGCCCGGAACCGCCTGACGCACTCGCTCGAGGTCGCCCAGGTCGGCCGCGAGCTCGCCGACTCGCTCGGCCTCGACCCCGACGTCGTGGACACCGCCTGCCTCGCGCACGACATCGGGCACCCGCCGTTCGGCCACAACGGCGAGACGGCCGTGAACGCGTGGGCGGCGGGCATCGGCGGGTTCGAGGGGAACGCGCAGACGCTGCGGCTCCTCACCCGGCTCGAGCCGAAGGTGTACGGCGCCGAGCCCGAGGACCACCGTCCGTACGGGCTCAACCTCACGCGGGCATCGCTCGACGCCAGCTGCAAGTACCCGTGGCCGGCAGCCCAGGGCGTGTCCGAGGCGTCGTCCGGCCGCACCAAGTTCGGCTTCTACGACGACGACCACGACGCGTTCGAGTGGCTCCGTGCCGGTGCTCCCCGTCGGCAGCGCTGCATCGAGGCGCAGGTCATGGACCTCTCGGACGACATCGCGTACTCGGTGCACGACTTCGAGGACGCCGTCGTCGCGGGCTTCATCGACGTCGCTGCACTGGGCGACCGCGTCGGCGAGAACGACATCGTGTCGGCCATGCACGCCTGGGTCGGCTCGGACCTCAGCCGCGACGAGCTGCTCGAGGCGTTCGACCGGCTCCGCTCGTTGCCGCTGTGGATGACCTCCTACGACGGGTCGCGACGAGACCTGGCGCGGCTGAAGAACCTCACCTCGCAGCTGATCGGTCGGTTCGCGCGGACGGCGACCGCGGCGACGCGGGAGTCCTACGCCTCGGGCTCCCTCGTGCGCTTCGCGGCGTCGGTCGTGACCCCGCCCGAGATCATCGGAGAGATCGCCGTGCTGAAGGGCATCGTCGCGGCGTTCGTCATGACGCAGGGCGATCGACAGCCGGTGTACGAGGACCAGCGGCGCATCCTGACCGAGCTCCTCGACGCCCTGGCGGCGAGCGGCAGCGCCGACCTCGAGCCGGGCTTCGCGGCGGACTGGCGTGCTGCGTCCGACGACGCCGGGCGGTTGCGGGCCGTGGTCGACCAGGTGGCGAGCCTGACCGACCAGGGCGCGCTGGCGTGGCACAAGCGGCTCGTGGTCGGGGACCGCGAGACGGTGCACATCCCGGTCTGACGGTCGGGCCCGGGTCACGTGCGCTTCGCCCTGGCCGCGACCCGCGGCGGGGCGGCGCCGGCGGGGCGGGGCCGAGCCGCGCCTCCTGGCCGTTGTCCACAGGTCTCGTGACGGTCGGCCGACGTCGGTCGCACGAACTAGGATCGAGGGGTGGCTGGGAGGATCGCGCGGAACGACATCGACGAGGTCCGCTCGCGTGTCAACATCGCCGACGTCGTCGGCGACTACGTGACCCTGAAGTCCGCCGGGGTGGGCTCGTTGAAGGGCCTCTGCCCCTTCCACGACGAACGCTCCCCGTCGTTCCACGTCCGTCCCCAGGTCGGGCGGTACCACTGCTTCGGCTGCGGCGAGGACGGCGACGTCTTCGACTTCGTCATCAAGCAGGACCACACGACCTTCCAGGAAGCCGTCGAGCGGATGGCCGCGAAGATCGGCTTCACGCTCCACTACGAAGAGGGCGACGGCCCCCGCACCGACTACAACGCCCGCGCGCGGCTCATCGCCGCGAACGAGGCGGCGCAGCAGTTCTACACCGCGCAGCTCACGACGGCGGCGGCCGAGCCGGCCCGGCAGTTCCTCGGTGAGCGCGGGTTCGACCCCGCGGCGGCACAGCACTTCGGCGTCGGCTTCGCCCCGAAGTCGTACGACGCACTGCGGGACCACCTGCGCGGTCGTGGGTTCTCGCTCGAGGAGATCGTCTCCGCCGGACTCGTCAGCCAGGGCGACCGGTCGCCGTACGACCGGTTCCGCGGGCGCCTCATGTGGCCGATCCGCGACGTCACCGGGGCGACGATCGGCTTCGGTGCGCGGCGGCTGCTCGAGGACGACAAGGGCCCCAAGTACCTCAACACGCCCGAGACCCCGATCTACCACAAGAGCCAGGTGCTCTACGGGCTCGACCTCGCCCGGCGCGACATCTCGAAGCAGAAGCAGGTCGTGATCGTCGAGGGGTACACCGACGTCATGGCGTGCCACCTCGCCGGCATCACCACCGCGGTCGCCACCTGCGGCACGTCGTTCGGCGTCGACCACATCAAGGTGCTCCGGCCGATGCTCGGCGACTCGGCCAGCCGCGACCTCTCGCAGCTCGGCAACATCGTCTTCACGTTCGACCCGGACGAGGCCGGGCAGCGCGCTGCCTCGCGGGCGTTCGCGGAAGAGAGCCGCTTCGCGTCGCAGACCTACGTCGCGGTCGCGCCGGGCGGGCTCGACCCGTGCGACCTCCGGCTGGCGCGGGGCGACGCCGCGGTCACGCGCCTCATCGAGACGAAGCGCCCGATGTTCGAGTTCATCATCCGTCGCCGGCTCGCCGCGCACGACATCGAGACGGCCGAGGGGCGCGTCGCCGGCCTCCGCGACGCCGCACCGGTCGTCGCGGGCATCCGCGACCGGACGCTCGCGACGGCGTACACGCGCGAGACCGCCAAGTGGCTCGGCCTCGACATCCCCGAGGTGCGTCGCGCGGTCGAGAACGCCCGGCAGCGCGCGGGCGCGTCGACGACCGACCACCGCTCAGGAGGCGCGGCTCCAGCCACGCACGCCGGCTCCGGTGGCGAGGCGGTCGCCGTCCCGGACGAGCCCGTGGCCGGGCTCCGACTCCTGCCGAGCGACCCGATCACCCGCATGGAGCGCGATGCCGTGATGGCGATGGTGCAGCAACCCGGGCACGTCGGAGCGCCGCTCCTCGGGTTGGCGGCGGCCGCGACCTTCTCGGCGCCGATGCTGTCCGTCGTGCGGGACGCCGTCGTGGCGAACGTCGACGCGATCGGCGCGGGGGACTGGCTCGAACGGTTGCTGCAGGACGTGCCGGGGCCGTTCCGTGGCCTCGTGCAGGAGCTCGCGCTCGCACCGATCCCGGCCCGCACCGACGAGGACCTGGCCATCTACGCGCGGAGCATCGTCGTCGCGTTGGTGGAGCGGGACCTGCTCGCGCGGAAGGCATCGCTGCTCGGGCAGTTGCAGCGGGCGGACCCGACGGAGCAGGCCGATCGGCGGGCGGAGATCCAGCGGCAGCTCGTGGACATCGACGCGCAGCGGATGCGGTTGCGCGCGGACGCCGAGGCGGCGGCGAACCCGTAGGCGGGTCGCGGCGCCCACCTGGCTGCCGTGCGGTCGGACGCCCGTGGTCGCCCGCGGTCGCCCGCGCGGGGTCGTTCGCCTGGGGTCGCCCGCGCGGGGTCGTTCGCCGAGGTCGCACGACGCGCCGCGTGCGTGTCGCCGAGGTCGCACGAACGGCCGTTCGGTAGCGCTCGGAGCGGCACTTCGTGCGACCTCGGCCCAGGGGCCAGCCACGCGCACGGGGTGGACCCGCGTGCGGTGGACGTGACCGGAGCTCCACCGGTGGATGCGGTGCGGACTGGCGCCGCGCCTCCAGGGTGCCGAGGTCGCACGACGCGCCGCCGGGCCGCCGCCGAGGTCCCACGAACGGCCGGCCGGGCTGCTCGGGGGCGGCACTTCGTGCGACCTCGGCGCTGTCGGCCGGGCGCCCTGGCGGCCCGCCGGGATGCCGAGCGGGCGGGACGCGCCGCGCGCGGCTCGGCGAGCGGGCGGAACATGCCGCATGCCGGGCGTGAGGGGTCCGTCTTTCGCCCGCTCGCGACCCGGCGAACCCGGCGAGCCGCCGAACCGGCGAGCCGCCGAGCCGGCGAACCACGCCGAACCCGCCGAACCGCCGCCGGCGACCTCGAGCGGGCGGAATGCGCCGGATGCCGTGCGCGAGCGGTGCGGACATCGCCCGCTCGCGCGCCGGGGCGCCCGGGGCCGCCGAGGCCGGCAGAGCCCCGCGTTGCACCGCGCAACAATCCTGCGCGACGCGCCGCACGGACACGCACGGATGATGCATCACGCGACGCGACCGTGCATTACAGCGGTGTAAACAAATCTCCCTCGGTTCGTGCAGTTCCGTGACAGGGTGATAGCAATGAGCGTTCCTGGCCGGGCACACAGTCGATCCACCTCCGGCCCAGGACCCTTGCATTCATCACCAAGAGAGGCATCGGACATGGCATCCGTGACCAAGTGGGGCAAGCGCGGCATCGCGCTCGGCGCCGGAGTGGCAGCGACGGCGCTGGTGCTCAGCGGCTGCGCGAGCAGCAGCGTGAGCGACACCGCCCTGAACGGCATCAGCATCGGGACGACCGACAAGATCACGTCGCTCGACCCGGCGGGCTCGTACGACAACGGCTCGTTCGCCGTGCAGAACCAGGTCTTCCCGTTCCTGATGAACACGCCGGTGGGCAGCCCCGACGTCAAGCCGGACATCGCGACCAAGGGCGAGTTCACGAACGACACCACGTACACGGTGACGCTCAAGAAGGGCCTGAAGTTCGCGAACGGGAACGACCTCACGTCGAGTGACGTGAAGTTCTCGTTCGAGCGCGAGCTGAAGATCAACAACGAGAACGGCCCGCAGTCCCTGCTCGCCAACCTCAAGAGCATCGACACGCCGGACGACACGACGGTCGTGTTCAACCTCGACCACGCCGACCAGACCTGGCCGCAGGTGCTCTCCAGCCCCGCCGGCCCGATCGTCGACGAGCAGGTCTTCTCGGCCGACAAGCTCACGCCGGCTGCGGACATCGTCAAGGGCAAGGCATTCGCCGGGCAGTACTCGATCAGCTCCTACAAGGAGAACGACACGATCCAGTACAAGGCGAACAAGAACTACGACGGCCTCCTGGGCAAGCCGAAGACCGACGAGGTCACGGCGAGCTACTACACCAAGGAGACCGACCTCAAGCTCGCCGTGCAGAAGGGCGACGTCGACGTCGCCTACCGCTCGCTGACGCCGACCGACATCGCCGACCTCCGCAAGGACGACAAGGTGAAGGTCACCGACGGCCCCGGCGGTGAGATCCGCTACCTGGTCTTCAACTTCAACACGCAGCCGTTCGGCGCGAAGCAGTCGGACGCCGACGAGACGAAGGCCCTGGCCGTGCGCCAGGCCGTGGCGGACGTCGTCGACCGCGAGAAGCTCGCCAAGGACGTCTACAACGACACCTACTCGCCGCTCTACTCGATGGTGCCGGACGGCCTCACCGGTGCCGCGAAACCCTTCGAGGAGCTCTACGGCGACGGCGACGGCGGCGCGGACGTCGACAAGGCGAAGGAGACCCTGTCGAAGGCGGGCGTCACCGGCAAGGTGCAGCTCGACATCCAGTACGCACCGGACCACTACGGTTCGACGTCGGACGACGAGTACGCCGAGCTCAAGACCCAGCTCGAGAACTCCGGCCTGTTCACCGTGAACATCCAGTCGACGGTCTACACGACCTACGCACAGGAGCGCACGAAGGACGCCTACCCGGTGTACCAGCTCGGCTGGTTCCCGGACTTCTCGGACGCCGACAACTACCTGTCGCCGTTCTTCACGAAGGACAACTTCGTGCAGAACCACTACGACGACCCGACGATCCAGCAGCTCATCTCCGACGAGCAGCAGGAGTCCGACAAGGACAAGCGCGCCGACCTCATCGAGCAGGCGCAGGAGCGTGAGGCGACGCAGATCTCGACGCTGCCGCTGCTGCAGGGCAAGTCGGTCGCCGTCGCGGCCAAGGACGTCAAGGGCCTGACCCTCGACTCCTCGTACAAGTTCCGGTACGCGACCCTCTCCAAGTAAGACCGGTTCCGGCCCACGGGGGCGTTCCCACGAGGAGCGCCCCCGTGACCGCGTCCCCAACGGCACCGAAAGGCACCCGTCCCCGTGACCCTCAGCACCCCAGAGGCGAGCTCGGAACTGGCCACCGACCCCACCAAGCCCGAGGCACAGCGCAGTGCCAAGAGCAGCGGCGGCGGACTCGGCCGGTACGTCCTCGTCCGGTTCCTCCTCATCTTCCCGACCGTCTTCATCCTGGTGACGCTCGTGTTCTTCCTGATGCGCGTCATCGGGAACCCGATCACCGCATCGGTCGGCGGCCGACTCACGCCGTCCCAGCTGCAGGAACGCCTGCACGCCGCGGGCTACGACCGCCCGGTCTTCGTCCAGTACATCGAGTACCTCGGCAACATCGTCCGCGGCGACTTCGGCACGACGGCCACCGACAACCGGCCGATCACCGAGATCATCGTCACGTACGGCGGCGCGACCGCCGAGCTCGTCTTCTACGCGCTCATCGTCGCGCTGCTGCTCGGCATCCCGCTCGGCATGCTCGCCGCGTACATGCGCGACAAGTGGCCGGACGTCCTGTTCCGCGCGCTCGCGATCCTCACCTACGCGACGCCGGTGTTCTTCGGCGGCCTGCTGCTCAAGCTCGTCTTCTCGGTGTGGCTCGGCTGGCTCCCGCTCGGCGACCGCGCGTCCACGCGGGTGTCGCTCGTCCTCGACGACATCCAGGGCGCGACGGGCATCTACCTCATCGACGCCCTGCGCACCGGCAACGCCCAGATCATCGGGGACGTGCTGGCGCACGCCGTCCTGCCGGCACTGACCCTGGGGCTCCTCACCGCTGGCATCTTCCTGCGCCTGGTGCGCGCGAACATGATCGGGACGCTCGGTTCCGAGTACGTCGACGCGGCCCGCTCGCGCGGCGTTCGGGAGGCTCGGCTCGTCCGCACGCACGCGTTCCGTCCCGCCCTCGTGCCGATCATCACGGTGATGGGACTCCAGATCGCCATGCTCCTGGGCGGTTCCGTCCTCACCGAGACCACCTTCGGGTGGCGCGGGCTCGGCTTCGAGCTCAACCAGTACCTGTCGGCCCGCGACTTCGTCGCGGTCCAGGGCATCGTCGCGATGCTCGCGGTGATCGTCGCGGTGACGAACTTCATCGTGGACGTCGTCGCGGCCCTCATCGACCCGAGAGTGAGGTTCTAGAGATGGCTGACACCTCCCTCGTCGACCGCCACGAGCCGCTCTGGAAGCGGCTGCCCGTCGTGCTGCAGCTCCGCCGGAGCACGGGCTGGCAGCGCGCCATGCTCATCACCGGCGTGGTCATCTGCGCGCTGTACCTCCTCGTCGCGATCGCCGCGCCGCTCATCGCCCCGTACGGCTTCGGCCAGCTGCAGGGCGCCGACGGGCAGAGCTTCCCGCGCACCGGTGCACCGAGCGCCACGCACATCTGGGGCACGACCGTCGGCGGCTTCGACGTCTTCAGCCGCGTCGTCTACGGCGCCCGGACCGCGGTGCTCGTGGTCATCGTGGCCGTCGTCGTGTCGATCATCATCGGCGTCCTGCTCGGCATGGTCTCCGGTTACATCGGCGGCTGGCTCGACCGGATCCTCGTCGTCGTGGCGGACGCGATCTACGCGTTCCCCTCGCTGCTCCTCGCCATCGTGGTGTCGATCGTCATCTCGGGCGGCAACTCGAGCTACTCGGGCGGCATCATCGCCGCGGCGATCTCGATCACGGTCGTGTACGTCCCGCAGTACTTCCGGGTCGTCCGCGCCGAGGCCGTGCGGCTCAAGAACGAGGCGTTCGTCGAGTCCGCGCGGGTGATGGGCACGAACCCGTGGCGCATCATGACCCGGCACGTCCTCCGGAACTCGACGCGATCCCTCCCGCTGATCCTCACGCTGAACGCGAGCGACGCGATCCTGACGCTCGCGGGCCTCGGGTTCCTGGGCTTCGGCATCGGCCCGACCAGCGGCGCGGAGTGGGGCTACGACCTCAGCCGCGCGCTGTCCGACGTCGCGAGCGGCGTCTGGTGGACCGGCGTCTTCCCGGGTGTCGCGATCGTGGTGCTCGTCCTCGGCGTGACGTTCATCGGCGAGAGCCTCAACGACATCTCCGACCCGCGCCTGCGTGCGCGACGCCGGCTCAAGCAGCTGGTGTCCCGCAAGCAGACGGCCAGCACGGAAGGGGCGACCGCATGACGGACGCGACCAACCAGTCCCGCGCCTCCACGCGCCTCCAGGCCGGCGACACCACGACGGAACCGGTCGTCGTCGTCGACGACCTGACCGTCACCTTCGCGACCGACGGCGGTGCCGTCGACGCGGTCAAGGGCGTCAGCATCGACGTCCGCCCCGGCGAGGTCCTCGCCCTCGTCGGCGAGTCCGGCTCGGGCAAGTCCGTCACGGCGCGGAGCATCCTGCGCCTCATGCCGGAGACGGCGACGCTCGGCGGTGCGGTGTTCCTCGACGGCGCGGACGTCGTGACCGTCGGCGCGCAGAAGCTCCGGAGCCTGCGTGGCACCGCCGGCGCGATGGTGTTCCAGGAGCCCTCCACGGCGCTGAACCCGGTCTTCACGGTCGGGTGGCAGATCGCCGAGGGGCTCCGGGCCCACGGCGGCGTCTCCGCGAAGGAGGCCCGCGCGAAGGCGATCGACTACCTCCGGCGCGTCGGCATCCCCGATCCCGAGACCCGGGTCGACCACTACCCGCACCAGTTCTCCGGCGGTCAGAAGCAGCGCGTCGTCATCGCGAGCGCGCTCGCCCTCGAACCGTCGGTGATCATCGCCGACGAACCGACCACCGCCCTCGACGTGACGGTCCAGGCGGAGATCCTCGACCTGCTCCGCCGGTGCCGCGACGAGTTCGGCGCGGCGATCGTCATCATCACGCACAACATGGGCGTCGTCGCCGACCTGGCGGACCGCGTCGCCGTGATGTACCAGGGCGAGGTCGTCGAGGAGGCCCCGGTCGCCGAGCTGTTCGCGGCGCCGCAGGCCGACTACACGAAGCGCCTGCTCGCCGCCGTGCCGCGGCTCGAGGCCTCCACCGGGGTCGCCCGCCGTGCGGCGATCAGTGACGACGTCGAGCCGCTCGTCCGCGCACGCGGGCTCGAGATCGAGTACCCGGGCCGGCTCGGGTCGCACGCGTTCAAGGCGGTCAAGGGCGTCGACCTCGACATCCGTCCCGGCGAGGTCCTCGGCCTCGTGGGGGAGTCCGGCTCCGGCAAGACGACCATCGGCCGCGCGATCGCCGGTCTGACGAAGATCACCGGCGGCTCGCTCGAGGTGCTCGGAACCGAGATGCTCGGGTACCGCGAACGCGACTTCAAGCGGCACCGCAAGGACATCGGGTTCGTCTTCCAGGACCCGGCGACCTCGTTCAACCCGCTGCTCACGATCTCGGAGTGCGTCGCCGAACCGCTCGTCGTGCACGGCGAGGTGTCGAGCCCGCGTGCCGCCCGGAAGCGTGTCGGCGAGCTGCTCGAGGCCGTGCAGCTCCCGGCGGCCTACGGCGACCGGTACCCGCACGAGCTGTCCGGCGGCCAGCGGCAGCGTGCGTCGCTCGCGCGGTCGCTCGCGCTCCGGCCGAAGCTCCTCATCGCCGACGAACCGACGAGTGCGCTCGACGTGTCCGTCCAGGCGCGCGTGCTCGAGCTGTTCCTCGAGCTGCAGCAGGACCTCGGGTTCGCATCGCTGTTCATCAGCCACGACCTCGCCGTGGTCGGCGCGCTCTCCGACCGGATCGCCGTGCTCTACCGCGGCGACCTGGTCGAGACGGGCACCACGGCCGAGGTCCTCGGCTCGCCGCAGCACCCGTACACGCAGCGTCTCCTGGCGTCACTCCCGGTGCCGGATCCGGCGGAACAGGCGGAGCGACGGCGTACGCTTGTGGAACTGGAGAACGCCGGGTCCTGACCCGACGCGACCACTCCCGGAGGCGCGGCTGACGTCGACGACGCACGCCGCGCCTCCTGGGCGGTCACCTCCACCGCAACACGCACGACGGTCGGTGCAGCCCGGTCCGTCGCGAACCGCCGCCAGGGGGCGGCGTGGAAGGGGACCCATGATCGCGGTCAACGGACCGGCGGTCGTCGCGGACGACGTGTCGATCGAGTACCGGAGCGGACGGGGGACGGATGCGATCCGGGCCGTCGACGGCGTGAGCCTCACGGTCCGTCAGGGGGAGATCCTGGCCGTGCTCGGCGAGTCCGGGTCCGGCAAGTCGACGTTCGCCGCGGCGATCGCCGGCCAGCTCGGCACCACCGGCGAGGGCGACGGCGCCCACCGTCGGCACATCGTCGGGGGCGAACTCACGGTGCTCGGGCAGAAGACGCGCGGGCTCCGACCGACGTCCCGCAAGCTCGAGCGGCTCAGCGGTCGCATCGGCTACCTGCCGCAGGACGGCGCAGACCGGCTCAGCCCGGACCTCACCGTCGGCGAGGCCATCGCGGAACCGATCTACGCACGTGACCGCCGGTTCGACCGCAAGGAGGCCGGCCTCATCGTCGCCCGCCTGGTCGACGCGGTGCACCTGCCGCTCGGGGTGATGCGGCTCAACACGTGGGAGCTCTCGAGCGGGCAGCGGCAGCGCGTCGCCCTCGCGAAGGCGCTCGTGCTCGAGCCCCAGCTGCTCGTCGCCGACGAACCCGCCCGCGGCGTCGACGTGCTCGTGCGGCAGTCGGTGCTCGAGGCGCTGGCGACCCTGCAGCGGAACCGGCAGTTCTCGGCGGTCGTGGTGTCGAGCGACCTGCGCGAGGCCCGGGCACTGGCCGACCGGGTGGCGATCATGGCCGAGAGCCGGCTCGTCGGCCTCGGCACCTTCGACGAGGTCCTCGACAACCCCGTCGACCCCTACGTCAAGACGCTCGCGTCGACGGCGGCCCGTCCGGTGAAGCGTCGGCAGCCGGCGTCTGCCGCACCCCGTCGGTCCTCGGCGCCGCGTCGGCCGGTCGCCGCCGGCACCGGTCCGCGCGCGGAGCGGCAGGAGAACGCATGAGCGCGGGTACGTCTTCGTCGTCGGGCGCGCGCGGGCACCGGGCCGTGGTGACCGACGCGGGTGCCGAGCTGCCGGTCGCCCCGCCGACCGCCGGACCGATCGCGATCCTGCCCGCCGGGGACGGCACCGCCCTCCACGAGGACGCCGTCGCCGCAGCCGGTGGGACCGTCGCTCCGCTCGGGGCGGACACCGCCGGACTCGTCTGGCTCGACCCTCGCGATCCCGCGGGGCTCGCCGAGGCGCTCGACGCCGCACCGTCCATCGGCTGGGTCCAGCTGCCGTTCGCCGGCGTCGACGCCTTCGCCTCGCTCATCGCCGAGCACGGCGACCGGGTGCTCTTCACCTCGGCCAAGGGTGCGTACGCCGAACCCGTCGCCGAGCACGCCCTCGCGCTGACGCTCGGGACGCTGCGGGTGCTGCAGAAGCGTGCCCGAGCGCGGTCGTGGGCGACCGAGCCCGAGGGCGTCTCGCTCTACGGCCGGAACGTGGTCGTCATCGGCGCCGGTGGCATCGCGCTGGAGTACATCCGCCTGCTCGCGCCGTTCGAGGTCTCGGTCACCGTTGTGCGCCGGTCGTCCTCGCCGGTTCCCGGGGCGGACCGGACCGTCACGACCGACCAGCTCGACGACGTCCTGCCCGATGCCGACGTGGTCATGATCGCCGCGGCGATGACCTCGGGGACCGCGAAGCTCTTCGGGCCCGCGCAGTTCGCGATCATGAAGCCGTCGGCACGGCTCGTGAACATCGCCCGCGGGGGACTGGTCGACACCGCCGCGCTCGTGGACGCCCTGCGCAGCGGTGCGATCGCGGCGGCCGGACTCGACGTCACCGACCCGGAGCCGTTGCCGGACGGACACCCGCTCTGGGACGAGCCGGGCGCGATCATCACGCCGCACCAGGCCGACACGCCGGAGATGGTGGCGCCGCTGCTGGCCGAGCGCGTGCGGGTGAACACCGTGGCGTTCCTCGGCGCGGCAGGCGAGGGCTTCGTCGGCGTGGTGGACCCGGTCGCGGGGTACTGAGCGCGGCACGCCCGGGATGCGTGGCGGATGCGCGGGGTCGCTCCCGGGTGCTGCTATGCTGTTACCCGTTGTTCGCACGACATTCGCCAGCGGACAGTGATCCTCGATAGCTCAATTGGCAGAGCAGCCGGCTGTTAACCGGCAGGTTGTTGGTTCGAGTCCAACTCGGGGAGCAGCACGGCCCTCACCTTCGGGTGGGGGCCTTTTGCGTGGCGTCGGAGCTCGCAGCGGACGCATGGCCGGAAGCTGTTAGCGTTCACAGGTGATCACCGTGCGCCGAGCCCTCGCCGCGGGCGTCGTCGCGGCCGCGGCGATCGGCCTCGTGGGGTGCACGACCGGCGCGGAGTCCGAGCCGGGCGACTCGCTCGACACCACCGCAACCTCGGGCGTCGCGGTGTCGGGCACGGCACCGATCGTCTTCGCGTTCGTCTGCGACGTGGGGACATCGGACCGCTCCGAGACGTACACGACCTACTCCGCCGTGTGGGACGACGAGCGCACCGACTGCCGGGCGCAGCGGATCACCGGCACCGAGATGTCGACGCAGCAGCGCTCCGCGGTCGACGCCGCCGAGGGGGACGCCACGCTCGAGGAACTCGCGACCACCTGCGCGGTGCGGGGGACCGGGCCGTGGGCGGCCTCCGTCGACTCGTCGGCCGAGGCGCACGTCGCGGCAGGTCTGCTCGAGTACTGCCCGGGGCATCCGGAGACCGAGCACCTGCGGGACGCGATCGCTGCCTGGCGGGGGTGAGCCGCGCCTCCCGGGCCCTCGCCTTGCGTCCCCGCTGACCGGGCCCGAGCCGACGCGGTCCGCCGCCGTCAGCCCTCGGGGTGGTCGCGCCCCGGCAGCCAGGACTTGCCCGGGCCGCCCCAGCTGTTCTTCCTGATGGCCTTCGCGACCTGCTTGCCGTACGGGTGCACGAGCCGGTCCGCGTAGAGGTACCCGTCGAGGTGGTCGTACTCGTGCTGGAAGATGCGGGCGAGCCAGCCGTGGGCCTCGACCTCGAACGGCGTGCCGTGCTCGTCGACGGCACGGAGCAGCGCGCCCTCGGAGCGGCGGAGCGGGAACCGTTCGCCCGGGACCGAGAGGCAGCCCTCGGACTCCTCGTCCTCGTCGAGCTCCTCCACAGCCTCGGGAACGGCGGGGGTCGTCCACAGGACGGGGTTCACCGCGACGCCGCGGTGCAGGACCTCGTCATCATCGGTCCATGAGTACACGAACAGCCGCTTGCCGACGCCGACCTGCGGGCCGGCCAGTCCGACCCCGGGTGCGAGGTCCATCGTCTCGAACATGTCGGCGACCAGCGATCGCAGGTCGTCGTCGAAGTCGGTGACCTCGGCTGCACGCTCGTGCAGGACGGGTTCGCCGGTGATGCGGATCGGGAGAACGGCCATTCACCCAGGTTATCCGGCGGGGAACGGTAGCCTCGACGCGTGACGACGGACCTCCAGCTGCCCGACGCGGTGAACCTCACGCCGTTCCAGGCGCTCATGATCCCCGTCGCGCTCATCGGGGCGGTCTTCCTCTCACTGGGGGCGCAGTTCCAGAGCCGCGGGGTGCAGCGGGTGGAAGCGCGGCTCGGTCGGCAGTCGAAGGGCCTCAGCGTCCGGCACGTCGTCGGGCTGGTCTCGAGCGGCTACTGGGTGCTCGGCACGCTCATGCTCGGCATCGCCGTGGTCCTGCAGCTGGTGAGCATCACGTACGCGCCGCTCATCGTCGTGCAGCCGCTCGGCGCCGTGGCCCTCGTGATCACGACCTGGTTCTCGTCGCGGTCCTCCGGGGTCCCGCTCGGCCGTCGGGCACGGCGAGCCGTCTGGACGTGCATCGTCGGCGTCGGCATCTTCGTCGGCATCGCGGCCTTCGTCGGGCACGAGAGCGCGATCACGAGCCGACAGCTCGTCACCGTGCTCGTGATCCTGGCCGTGGTGCTTGTGCTCGTGCTCGTGTCGTTCCGCCTCGTCGCGAAGCACAAGAACGCGCTGTACTACATCGTCGGCGCCGGCGTCCTCTACGGGTTCGTCGCGACGCTGGCCAAGGTCGTGCTCAACCGGTTCGTGAACGGCACGTTCGACTGGCTGACCGTGCTCGCGATCGTCGGGGTGGTCGTCGCCGCCTCGCTGGGCGGGTACTTCGTGCAGAACGCGTACTCGAGCGGGTCGGCCGACCTCGTCATCGCCGGGCTGACGGTCATCGACCCGATCGTCGCCGTCGGCATCGGGGTGATCGTCCTCGGCGAGGCCGCCGGCGCCCCGGTCTTCGCCGTCTTCGGCTTCGTCGTCGCCGCAGCGATCGCGATCACCGGGGTGTTCCTCCTCGCCAAGCATCACCCGCAGACCCGCTCCTGAGCCGTCGTCCCGTGGGGTGACGGAGTCCACCGCGAGGCGGACGCGCTGCCCGAGCGGCGTGCGGTAGCGTCGTCGAACGACCAGCAATCGCCCACGAGAGGACGACGCCAGCCGTGTCAGACGACGCCACCACCGCCACCGCCGGACCGACGGGTGCGACGGGCGGTCGACGACCGCTGCGCGTCCTCATCGCAGCGGACACCTTCGCACCCGACGTCAACGGAGCCGCGACCTTCGCCGAGCAGCTCGCCGTCGGCCTGGCCGAGCGCGGGCACGAGGTCCAGATCGTCGCCCCGGCGGCGAGCCGCCACTACGGCACCTTCGACGAGGAGCTCCACGGCGTGACCCTCGTCGTGCACCGCCTGAAGTCCTACAAGTGGCCGCTGCACGCGTGGCTGCGCTTCGTGTGGCCGTGGAGCGTGAAGAAGTGGACCGCCCCGATCCTCGACGCGTTCCAGCCCGACGTCCTGCACATCCAGTCGCACGTCGTCGTCGGCCGGGGCATGGTGCCCGAGGCGCACGCGCGCGGCATCCGGGTGATCGCCACGAACCACTTCATGCCCGAGAACCTCCTCGAGTACACGCCGTTCGGCAAGCGCACGGTGCCGATCGCGGTGAAGATCGCCTGGAACGACGCCGCCAAGACCTACCGGCTCGCCGACGCGATCACGACCCCGACGAACCTCGCCGCCGACTACCTGCGCCGGGCCATCGCCGGGCAGCGGGTCCTGGCGATCTCGTGCGGGATCGACGCCACCCGGTACGTCGCACGCGAGGGGCGGCCTGCCAACAACGACATCGTCTTCGTCGGTCGGGTCGCACCCGAGAAGAACCTCGACGTCCTCGTGAAGGCCCTCGCGCTGCTGCCGTCCGAGCTCGGAGCCACGCTGACGATCGTCGGCGACGGCGAGATGATCCCCAAGCTCCGGCAGCAGGCGAAGGAGCTCGGGCTCGAGGACCGCGTCCGGTTCCTCGGCTTCGTCTCGGACGAGGTCAAGCAGCAGGCGCTCACCAACTCGACCGTGTTCGCGATGCCCTCCACCGCCGAGCTGCAGAGCATCGCCTCGCTCGAGGGCATGGCCTCCGGCCTCCCCGTCGTCGCGGCGGACTCGATGGCGCTCCCGCACCTCATCGACGGCAACGGGTACCTCTTCACCCCCGGCGACGAGCACGACCTCGCGGCGAAGCTCACGGCGGTGCTGACCGCGTCGGACGAGGACTACGTCACGATGCGCGACCGCAGCCTGGCGATGATCGAGGCACACGACATCAACCGCACGCTCTCGACGTTCGAGTCGCTGTATCGTGGGGAACCGGTGGCCTGACGGTCCCCGGCACGGGGCGGTAGCCAAGCTGGTCAAGGCAGTCGGCTCATAACCGAACGATTCGCGGGTTCAAGTCCCGCCCGCCCTACATGTCAAAAGCCGACGCGGGTTCGAGCAACAGCAAGCGACCGCACCCGCCCCGCGTGCACCTCCCGAGGAAGCGCGACGCGCAGCAGCAACAGGACGACCACAGCCCGACGCCCAACGTGACGTTCGAGGTGACCCGTGGTGGCACCGGCGTGCGCGTGAACGCCTTCCGGATCGGCTTCATGGGTGCGCTCGGCGTGCTCGTCGCCGTCGTCGCGGGGGCGATCGTCAACGAGCTCTCCACCGTGCTCGTCTACGTCGGCGTCGCGCTGTTCCTGGCGCTCGGCATCGACCCGCTGGTGTCCTTCCTCGAACGGTTCGTGCCGCGCTGGGTGGCCATCACCGTCGTGGTCGTCGGGGTCCTCGCCGCGTTCGCCGGGGTGGTGTTCGCGGTCGTGCCGATCCTCGTGCAGCAGGCGACGAACCTCATCCAGAACTTCCCCGACATCGTGCAGGACATCTCGAGGCAGGAGTGGGTGCAGAACCTCTCCGACCAGTTGTCCGGGTCGTTCGACATCGACCACGCGCTGCAGTCCGTGCAGTCCTTCGTCGAGAACCCCGGCAACCTGCTGAGCCTCGGCGGCGGGATCCTCGCGGTCGGCAGCGGGATCCTGACCGGTCTCACGGGCGCCGTCATCGTCATCATCCTGATGCTCTACTTCCTCGCGTCGATGCGCGGCATGAAGTCGATGACCTACCGCTTCGTCCCGGCGTCCCGTCGCGAGAACTTCATCGACGTCAGCGAGCAGATCACCCAGGCGGTCGGTCGCTACGTCGTCGGGCAGATCTCCCAGGCGCTCATCAACGGCATCCTCAGCCTGGTGTTCTTGCTCATCATCGGTGCTCCGCTGCCCGTGCTGCTGGCCTCGTTCGCCTTCCTCGGGTCGCTCATCCCGCTCGTGGGGACGCTCGCGTCAGCAATCGTCATCTCGCTGCTGTGCCTGTTCGCCTCGCCCGCGACGGCCCTCGCCGCCGCGATCTACTACCTCGTGTACATGCAGGTCGAGGCGTACGTGATCTCGCCGCGGATCATGTCGCGTGCCGTGCAGGTCCCCGGCGCCCTCGTCGTCATCGCAGCGGTCGCGGGCGGGACCATCGGCGGGGTGCTCGGCGCACTCGTGGCCCTGCCGGTCGCCGCGTCGGTGATCATCATCGTCCAGAAGGTCATCTACCCCCGCCAAGAGCAGTCGTGACCGCCTTCGACGAGCACCGAGCCGACCGTGACCGCTGGGCGACCAGCCCTCGGGGTCCGCTCGCGCTCGTGAACGCCCAGCGTGTCGACCACGCCCAGCCCGTGTGGCCGGTCCCGGGGCAGTGGACACCGGCACCCGGCGGCCTCACGGTCACCGCCGACGCGGGTGACGGGGTGGTCGTCGACGGCGACCCGGTGGACGGCACCGTGCTCGTCGCCGGCGACGAGGCGGTCGTCCCGTCGGTGGTCGCCTTCCCGGACGGCCTCGCCGGCACCGTCTCCCGCGGCACGCTGCGCGTGTGGGACCCGGCGTCCGACGCGATCGCCCGCTTCGCACGCATCGCCCGGTTCGACCACTCCGCCGCGTGGGTCACGTCCGGCAGGTACACGCCGGGTGTCCCAGGAGGCGCGGCGAGCGTCGTCGACGCAGCCGGCGATCCGCTCGAGGTCGCCGGACACGTCGAGACCACCCTGGGCGGATCGGCCGTCCGGTTGGTGGCGGTCCGCTCCGCGGCCTTCCGAGGCGCCGCACGACTGCAGCTCATCGTGCAAGACGCCACGAGCGCCCTGCCCGAGGACGATCCCGGCAGCACCTACTCGATGGGCCGGTTCCTGTACCTCGACGACCCCGGTGTCGCTGCCGACGTCGAGCTGGACTGGAACCTCCTCGTCCTACCACCGTGCGCGTTCTCGTACCAGTTCGCCTGCCCGATCCCGCCCGCCGAGAACCGGATCCCGGTGCCGGTCACCGCGGGGGAGCGGCACCCGCTCGACGCGTCGGGGCACGTCTTCCACTGACTCTGTCGCGGTGCCTGGTGTTCCCAGCGCGCAGCCTGCATAATGGGCGTGTCCGCAAGGACATCACAATCGGATATCGATGGTTCCGAAACGAGAACCTCCAGTTCAGGTCGATGGGGAAGTCGCACCTGACGAATCGGAGGAATCGTGAACGGAACGACCACCGGGGTGCTCTACGTGCACTCCTCACCACGCGCGCTCTGCCCGCACGTCGAATGGGCGGCAGGTCGCGCCATGAGCCGTGCCGTGAACTTCTCGTGGCTCGACCAGCCCGCACAGGACGGCGCGCGTCGGACCGAGTTCACCTGGACCGGTTCCGTCGGTACGGGTGCGGCGATCGCCTCGGCCCTGCGCGGCTGGGAGCACCTCCGGTACGAGGTCACCGAGGAACCCGCCTCCGAGTCGGACGGCGGCCGCTGGATGCACACGCCCGACCTCGGGGTGTTCTACGCGCAGACCGACGTCACCGGCAACATGGTCGTCCCCGAGGACCGAGTCCGCTACGCGATGGAGGTGGCGGGGAGCAACGCCCTCGAACTCCACCGCGAGCTCCGACTCGCCCTGGGTCAGGCGTGGGACGACGAACTCGAACCGTTCCGCCACGCCGCCGAGGGCAACCCGGTCGTCTGGCTGCACCGCGTCGGCTGAGTCGCGCCCGATCCTCCGTCACGGACGCCGCCCCTCGGGGCGGCGTTCGTGCGTCCGGCCGCGGGTCGCGCCCTCCGACGTGACGTAGCCGCTGCCGGGGCGGCCGGCGCCGCTTCGCGAAAGCGACGGTCTGCCGCCCCGTTGCGGCGGCAGACCGTCGCTTCGGCGGCAGCGACGTGGGGGCGAGCCGCCAGACTGTCGCTTTCGCGGCGGTGGACCGGACCAGGGACGGACGGAGGCCCGCCCCGACGACGCGGGACGGGCCTCCAGGACCGACGGACGGACCCAACGGACACGGCGGGCGGACCCGACAGACCGGACTCAGACGCTCCGGAACGCGACCACGGCGTTGTGCCCACCGAACCCGAACGAGTTGCTCACCGCGAGCAGATCGCCCTGCGGGAGCTCGCGCGGCGCCGTGGCGACGTCCATCACGATCTCCGGGTCCTGCTGGGTGAGGTTGATCGTCGGCGGCGCGACGCGGTTGTGCAGCGCGAGGGCCGTGAACGCGGCCTCGATCGCACCGGCACCACCGAGGAGGTGCCCCGTCGACGCCTTCGTGGCGGACACCACGACGTTGTCGAGGTGGTCGCCGAACACGCGGCGCATGGCGTGGTACTCGGCGACGTCGCCCACCGGGGTCGAGGTGGCGTGCGCGTTGACGTGGACGACGTCCTCGCGCGCGGCACCGGCGTGCTCGAGCGCCTGCAGGACGGCACGGGCGGCAGCACTGCCCTCGGGGTCCGGCGCGGTGATGTGGAACGCGTCCGAGGTGATGCCGGCGCCGGCGACCTCGGCGTAGATCGTCGCGCCGCGGGCCTCGGCGTGCTCCTTGGTCTCGAGGATGAGCGCCGCGGCGCCGTCCGCGAGCACGAAGCCGTCGCGCGTGACGTCGTACGGACGCGATGCGGTCTGGGGGGAGTCGTTGCGGCGGGAGAGCGCCTGCATCGACGCGAACGCCGCGAGGGGCAGCGGGTGCAGGGCGGCCTCGGCGCCGCCGGTGATGACGATGTCGGCCTCGCCGGTGGCGACGTGGCGGTAGGCCTCGGCGAGGGACTCGGTCGAGGACGCGCACGCCGAGAGGTAGGTACGGGCGCCGCCGCGGGCGCCGAACTCCATCTCGATGGCGGCGGCCGGGCCGTTCGCCATGAGCATCGGGACCGTCATCGGCAGGACGCGACGGGGGCCCTTCTCACGCAGGGTGTCCCACGCGTCGAGCAGGGTGTTGACGCCGCCGATGCCGGTGGCCCAGTCGACGATGAGGCGCTCGGGGACGACGGTCTCGGCGTCGATGCCGGCGTCGGCCCAGGCCTCGCGCGCGGCGACGAGCGACAGCTGCGACGAGGGGTCGAGGCGCTTCGACTCGGGGCGGGTGAGCTGGTCGGTGAGGAACCGGCGCGCCTGGCCGGCGAACTCGACGGGGAGCTCGAGCTCGGCGTAGCGCGGGTCCTCGATGCGGGTGATGCCGGACGTGCCGGCGAGCAGCGCGTCCCACGTGTCCGGGGCGGTCGCGGCGAGGGGCGTGATCGCACCGATCCCGGTGACGACGACGGTCTTGTTGGTCATGGAACGACGTGTTCTTTCGTGAGGACGTCCGACCGCTCGTGGCGGTGCCGGACGGAGCCGGGGCGGCCCGACGAACGCCGGACCGGGGCGGCCCGACGAACGCCGGACCTGTGTGGACCGACGAGGGTCGGTCCGGTGGACGAGATGAGCGCCGCGGCCCGCGGTCGGTCCGCCGGGGCCGCGGCGCTCAGGAAGCTCGCGTCAGGCCTGGGCCTTGACGATGTAGTCGACGGCGTCGCCGACGGTCTTGAGGTTCTTGACCTCTTCGTCGGGGATCTTGACGTCGAACTTCTCTTCGGCGTTGACGACGATGGTCATCATCGAGATCGAGTCGATGTCGAGGTCGTCGGTGAACGACTTGTCGGCCGCGACGGTGTCGGTCGCGATGCCGGTCTCGTCGTTGATCAGCTCGGCCAGGCCGGCGAGGACTTCTTCGTTGGACAGGGCCATGGGGATTCTCCTTGAGGGGGTGTCGTTTGACCGTGGACCAGCCTAGGGCACGCAGCGGTCGCGTGCCCGGAGGCTCGTCGGAGGGTGGCCGCGCGGGTGCGTGGCCGGGATGGGCTAGGGGAGGACGACGACCTGGGCGCCGAAGACGAGGCCGGCGCCGAAGCCGATCTGCAGGGCGAGGCCGCCGGAGAGCTCGGGGTTCTCCTCGAGCAGGCGGTGCGTGGCGAGCGGGATGCTCGCGGCGGAGGTGTTGCCGGTGGTGGTGATGTCGCGCGCGATCACGACGGACTCGGGCAGGCCGAGCTGCTTGGCGAACTCGTCGATGATGCGGATGTTCGCCTGGTGCGGCACGAACGCGGCGAGGTCGGACGGCTGGATGCCGGCGGACTCGAGCGCCTCGCGGGCGACCTTGACCATCTCCCAGACGGCCCAGCGGAACACGGTCTGACCGGCCTGCCGTATCGTCGGCCGCGCGGCCCCCGCTTCCCACTCGTTGTAGGTCGAGGTCATGCCGATCGCGTCCCACTTCGACCCGTCGGAGCCCCAGATCGTCGGGGCGATCCCGGGGAAGTCGCTCGGGCCGACGATCGCCGCTCCGGCACCGTCGCCGAGCAGGAACGAGATCGAGCGGTCGGTCGGGTCGACGATGTCGCTGAGCTTCTCGGCACCGACGACCAGCACGTGGTCGGCGATGCCGGACTTCACGAACGAGTCCGCCTGGGCGATGCCGTACGCGTACCCGGCGCACGCGGCGCTGATGTCGTAGGCCGCGGCGGGGGCGGCACCGATGCGCTCGGCGAGGAGCGACGCCATCGACGGCGTGGCGACGGTGTGGGTCACGGTGCTCACGAGCACGACGCCGATCTGGTCCGGCGTCAGGCCGGCCTTGGCGATCGCGTCGAGCGCGGCGGCCTCGGCGAGGTCGACCGCCTCGACGTCCTTGCCGGCGCGCATGCGGGTGACGATGCCGGTGCGCTGGCGGATCCACTCGTCGGAGGAGTCGATCGGCCCGACGAGGTCGTCGTTCGGCACGGCGTTCTCACCGCGGGCGGCGCCGAAGGCGAGGATGCGGGTGAACTCGTGGCCGCGGCGCTGCTGCAGCAGCGGACGGGAGGCGCGGGTCGGCTCCGTCCCCTCGGTCGCGGTGGTCGGGATGGGGGCGTCGGTCATGCGGTTGCGTCTGCTTCCTGGCCCGCGCTCTGCAGCAGGTCGATCGCTGCGGGCAGGTCGTCGGGGGTCTTGATCGCGACGGTCGGCGTCCCGCGCAGACCGCGCTTCGCCAGGCCGACGAGGGCACCGGCGGGTGCGAGTTCGATGATGCCCGTGACACCGGCGGCCGCGAAGGACTCCATCACGGCGTCCCAGTGCACGGGGCTCTGGATCTGCTGGACCATGAGGTCGACGAATCGACGACCGTCGTCGACACGGGAACCGTCGGCGTTCGTCCAGATCGGCAGCGACGGGTCCTGCACGGTCGCGGCGGCGGCGACCGGGGCGACACGCTCGACGGCGGACGCCATGTACCGGGTGTGGAACGCACCGGCCACGGCGAGGGGGATCACGCGGGCCTTCGCGGGCGGGTCGGCGGCGAGGGCGGCGATCGCGTCGGCGGGACCGGCGACGACGGTCTGACCGCCGCCGTTGTGGTTCGCGGGGACGAGGCCGTTCGCCTCGAGCGCGGCGGCGACGGCATCGGCGTCCCCACCGAGGACGGCGGCCATCGACGTGGGCTCGAGCGCGGCGGCGTCCGCCATCGCCCGGCCGCGTTCGGCGACGAGGGCGACGGCGTCGGTCGGCTCGAGGATCCCGGCGACCCCGGCGGCGGTGAACTCGCCGACCGAATGGCCGGCGACCCCGCCCACGAGGGCACGGCGGCCGTCGGCGAGCAGGGCGTCGGCCGTGATGAGACCGGCGGCGACGATGAGCGGCTGCGCGAGCGCCGTGTCCTTGATGGTCTCGGCGTCGGACTCGGTGCCGTGGGCGGCGAGGTCGACGCCGATGGCCTCGGACCACGCCCCCACGCGGTCACGGACGGTGGCGTCCTCGAGCCAGGGGGCGAGGAAGCCGGGGGTCTGGGAGCCCTGTCCGGGCGCGACGACGACGATCACCGGACAATCCTGCCCGTCGGCCCGCGCCGCACCCGTGTGGGCTTCCCACAGCGATGACCGCTCGACATTGTGCATTTCCTAGCGACGATGCGGCATACGACGTCGCTCACCGGCGGTGCGGGATGCGACGCCGACCGGCGGTCGACTCGGACATGGCGCCGAGGATGAGCGCCGACTGCACGATGAGGGCGTCCCGCGCGTGCGTGGCGTCCCACCCGATGATGTCCGCCACGCGGCGGAGCCGGTAGCGCACCGTGTTCGGGTGCACGAACAGCTCGCGCGCCGTGGCCTCGAGCGACCGGCCGGTGTCGAGGTAGCACCAGAGCGTCTGCAGGAGCTCCGTCGACTGGTCCTTGAGCGGCACGTAGATGCGCTGCACGAGGGCGGACCGGGCGAGCGGGTCGCCGGCGAGGGCCCGCTCCGGGAGCAGGTCGTCGGCCAGGGCCGGACGAGGAGCCCCGCGCCAGGCCCGCGCGACCGCGAAGCCGGCGAGGGCGCCCTTCGCGCTGGTGGACGCGTCGACCACGCCGGGCACCTCGTTGCCGAGCACGAGGTGTCCCTCGCCGAACGAGGGCTCGAGCGCCTGGGCGATGGCGGTGAAGGACACCGGTTCCTCGCCCTCGGGGACGTCGTCGCGCGGCGTGGCACGGCCGATCACCACGACGAGGCGGGAGCCCTGCACGCCGATGAGCACGTCGGCGTCCATGTGCCGGGCCGTGCGACGGATCTGGTCGACCTCGAGCTGCTTCGGCGCGTTGCCGACCAGGACCGCGACCTCGCCGTGACCGTGCCAGCCGAGGGCCGCGATGCGCGACGGGAGTTCGTCGTCGTACTCGCCCGACAGGATGGAGTCGACCACGAGGGCCTCGAGCCGGGCGTCCCACAGCCCACGGGCCTCGGCCGCGCGAGCGTAGACGTCGGCGGCCGCGAAGGCGATGTCCCGCGAGTACTTGAGGATCGCCTCCTGCAGCATCTCGTCGTCCTTGGCGCGTTCCTCGACCACGGTGACGACCACGCGGATGAGCTGGAGCGTCTGCTGCAGGCTCACCGAGCGCAGGAGTTCCCGCGGCGCGGAGCCGAAGACGTCCGCCGCGGCGATCCACGGGGTCGACGCGGTGCCCTCGAGCCAGCTGATGAACGAGGTGATGCCCGCCTGGGCCACGAGCCCCACGGCGGAGCGTCGGCCCGGAGGCATCTCGCTGTACCAGGGGAGGGTGTCCTCGAGCCGCTTGATGGTGGCGGTGGAGAGTTCCCCGGACACCTGACGGAGCCAGGAGAGCGCCCGCTCGCGCGCGCTCTCCTGGCTCTCGGAGTCCGGTCGGACCGACGTCACCGGCAGATCAGCTCTCGCCGCCCGCGCTGCCCGTGGTGCCGGCGGTCACGTCGTGCAGGCGGTACTTGTCGATCGCCTGCTGGACGAGCGCGCCGTCGACCTTGCCCTGCTTCGCGAGCTGCTGCAGCGTCCGCACGACGACCGAGGGGCCGTCGATGTGGAAGAAGCGGCGCGCTGCCGGACGGGTGTCCGAGAAGCCGAAGCCGTCGGCGCCGAGGGTGGCGTAGTCGGTCGGGACGAACGGGCGGATCTGCTCCTGCACGGCGTGCATGAAGTCGCTCACCGCGACGACCGGGCCCTCGGTGCCGAGCAGCCGCTCGGTCACGTACGGGGTCCGCGGCGCCTCGTTGGGGTTGAGGAAGGCGTGCTGCTCCGCGTCGAGACCGTCGCGGTACAGCTCACCCCAGCTCGTGACGCTCCAGACGTCCGCCGACACGCCCCAGTCCTCGGCGAGGAGCTGCTGCGCCTCGAGGATCCACGGGACGGCGACACCCGACGCGAGCAGCTGGGCCTTCGGGCCGTCGTGCTCGCTGCGGTTGAGCAGGTACATGCCCTTGACGATGCCGTCGACGTCGATGCCCTCGGGCTCGGCCGGCTGGACGATCGGCTCGTTGTAGACCGTCAGGTAGTACATGACGTTCGGGTCGGCGTGCTTGGCGCTGCCGTCCTCGTTCGTGCCGTACATCCGGTCGAGGCCGGCCTGGACGATGTGCCCGATCTCGTAGCCGTACGCGGGGTCGTAGGACACCACGGCCGGGTTCGTCGTCGCGAGGAGCAGCGAGTGGCCGTCGGCGTGCTGCAGCCCCTCGCCCGTGAGCGTCGTGCGACCGGCGGTGGCGCCGATCATGAAGCCACGGGTCATCTGGTCGCCGGCGGCCCAGATGGCGTCGCCGGTGCGCTGGAACCCGAACATCGAGTAGAAGACGTAGACCGGGATGAGCGGCTCGCCCTGCGTCGAGTACGAGGTGCCGACCGCGGTGAACGCCGCGAGGGCGCCCGCCTCGTTGATGCCGACGTGGATGATCTGCCCCTGCGGGCTCTCCTTGTAGGCGAGGAGGAGCTCACGGTCGACCGACGTGTAGTGCTGGCCGTTCGGGTTGTAGATCTTCGCCGTCGGGAAGTACGCGTCCATGCCGAACGTGCGTGCCTCGTCGGGGATGATCGGTACCACGCGGTCGCCGAAGTCGGGGGAGCGGAGCAGGTCCTTCAGCAGTCGGGCGAACGCCATGGTGGTGGCGATCTCCTGCTTGCCGGAGCCCTTCTTGACGACCTGGTACTTCGAGTCCTCGGGGAGGGTGATCGACGTGTACTTGGTGCGACGCTCCGGCACGTACCCGCCGAGCTCACGCCGGCGCTCGTGCATGTACTGGATCGCCTCGTCGTCGTTCCCGGGGTGGTAGTACGGCGGCGTGTAGGGGTTCTCCTCGAGCTGTGCGTCCGTGATCGGGATGCGCATCTCGTCGCGGAACTGCTTGAGGTTGTCGAGCGTGAGCTTCTTCATCTGGTGCGTCGCGTTGCGCCCCTCGAAGCTCGGGCCGAGGCCGTAGCCCTTGACCGTCTTCGCGAGGATGACGGTCGGCTGGCCCTTGTGCTCGGTCGCGGCCTTGAACGCGGCGTAGACCTTGCGGTAGTCGTGCCCACCGCGCTTGAGGTTCCAGATCTGGTCGTCCGTGTAGTCCTTGACCAGCTCGAGCGCCTTCGGATCGCGCCCGAAGAAGTTCTCGCGGACGTACGCGCCGTTCTCGGCCTTGTACGTCTGGTAGTCGCCGTCCGGCGTCTGGTTCATCAGGTTGAGGAGCGCGCCCTCGGTGTCGCGGGCGAGCAGGTCGTCCCACTCGCGGCCCCAGACGACCTTGATGACGTTCCAGCCCGCACCGCGGAAGAACGCCTCGAGCTCCTGGATGATCTTGCCGTTGCCGCGGACCGGACCGTCGAGACGCTGCAGGTTGCAGTTGATCACGAAGTTCAGGTTGTCGAGGCCGTCGTTCGCGGCGACCTGGAGCTGTCCACGCGACTCGACCTCGTCCATCTCGCCGTCGCCGAGGAACGCCCAGACCTGCTGGTCGGAGGCGTCCTTGATGCCGCGGTTGGAGAGGTACTTCGCCTGCTGCGCCTGGTAGATCGCGTTGATCGGGCCGATGCCCATCGACACGGTCGGGAACTGCCAGAAGTGCGGCATGAGGCGCGGGTGCGGGTAGGACGAGAGTCCGCCGCCGGCGTGGGACTTCTCCTGACGGAAGCCGTCGAGCTGGTCCTCGCCGAGGCGCCCTTCCATGTAGGCGCGGGCGTACATGCCGGGGGACGCGTGCCCCTGGAAGAACACCTGGTCGCCGCCGGACGGGTGGTCCTGCGCGCGGAAGAAGTGGTTGTAGCCGACCTCGTACATGGCGGCGCTCGACGCGTAGGTCGAGATGTGGCCGCCGACCGCGATCCCGGGGCGCTGCGCGCGGTGCACGGTGATCGCGGCGTTCCACCGGATCCACCGGCGGTAGCGGCGCTCGAGCTCCTCGTCGCCCGGGAACTCGGGCTCGTTCTCCGGCGCGATGGTGTTCACGTAGTCCGTGGTCGGGACCATCGGCACACCGAGGTGCAGTTCCTTGGACCGCTTGAGCAGGCTCAGCATGATCTCGCGGCCACGCTGGTGGCCGTGGGTCTGCACCAGCCCGTCGAGGGACTCACGCCATTCGGCGGTCTCCTCCGGGTCCTGGTCGCTGCTGCCGTGGCTGTACGGGTCCTGGTCGTTCACCGTCACCCTTGACCTCGTTCGTTCTCGTGGTGGTGGACATGGCGGGCCACCGGTTGGTCGGGTCACGACCGGATGGGGCCCCGACCACTCTAGGCCCCCGCACCGACCCAGAGGCTGATGGTGACGTGTGGGTGGACAGGTGCTTGCATTCGGGTGACGTCGGCGTACGATTGCCGATCGTGCACACGCGACCCGTGCGTGCGCGAGGACACCGGGCACACCCCACGCCCGAGGAAGAAGCAACGCACTGATGGCACTGGAGATCGGCTCGCTCGCGCCGGACTTCGAACTCCCGAACCAGTTCGGGGAGCACGTCCGCCTCAGCGACTTCCGTGGCGTCCGCCCGGTCGCGCTGGTCTTCTTCCCGCTCGCGTTCTCGTCGACCTGCACGAACGAGCTCTGCGCCCTCCAGGACAACATCGCGATGTTCCAGGACCAGCGCGTCGAGCTCGTCGGCATCTCGGTCGACTCGAAGGCGACGCTCCGATCGTTCGCCGAATCGAACGGCTACGACTTCGAGCTCCTCGCGGACTTCTGGCCGCACGGCGCCGTCTCGAAGGAGTACGGCGTCTTCCTCGAGCACAAGGGCTTCGCCACCCGCGCGACCTTCGTGATCGACGTGCAGGGTCGCATCAAGGCCTCGATCATCTCCGAGCCGGGCGTCGCCCGTGACGTGACGGAGTACAAGGCCGCGCTCGACCGCCTGGCGGCCTGCGCCGCACCAGTCCCCGTCGGCTAGCGTTCCGAACACCTCCTGAGGCGACGCGAGACGCGTCGCAGACTGGAGGCACGGTGCACGCCGTCGACGACCGCCCACCCGCGCGGGTGGTCACCGCCGAGCCGTACGCGCCGTTCCCGGTCACCGCCGACGCCGACCGGTGGGGCCTGCAGCGCACCGTCGTCCCGACCGACGTCGGCCCGGTCGTCGTGCACCACCGACCCGGCCCCGTCGCGCTGCTCCTGCTGCACGGGGTCGCCGGGTCGTGGACCACGTGGACCCCGCTCCTGGCGGCGGCGGACGGCATCGACGACCGCGGCCTCGTGCTCGTCGACCTGCCGGGCTGGGGCGCGTCACCCGCACCGGTCGAGCCGCTCGGGGTCGACCGGGCGGCGTCGGTGCTGACCACGGTGCTCGACGCCCTCGCGGTGCCGGACGTCGACGTCGTCGGGCACTCGATGGGCGCCTTCGTCGGCATGCACCTGGCCGTCGCGGCACCCGGACGCGTGCGCTCCGTCGCGCTCGTCTCCGGCACGACCGTGGCGACCGCCGGAGCGTCCCGGCACCCCGTGCGCGGGCTCCTGACGCTCCCCGCGTTCACGCTGCTGCGGGCAGGCCTCGCGATCACCGGGGAGACGGCACGGCCGCTCCTGCGCGGACTCCGGGCGATCGGCCTCCTGCCAGTCCTCGCCGCTCCCGTCTTCTCGCACGTGCGCCGGCTCGACCCGAGCGTGCTCGAGGCGTTCGTCGACGAGCTCCGTCCGGCCGGCTTCACCGGAGCCGCTCGCGCCGCGGCCGCCTACGACCTGGACCGCTGGCGCGGCGCGACGTGCCCGGTCACGGCGATCGCCGGGCGGGACGACGTGTTCGCCCGGGTGTCCGACCTCGCGGCGCTCCGGGGCCTCCTGCCCGACGTCCGGACGGTGCTGCTCGACGACTGCGGGCACTTCGCCCACGTCGAGCACCCGACCGCGGTGGCGCGCACGCTCGACCTCGTCCGGTCCGCACGTCCGTCGTAGGCTCCGGGGGTGCACCCGCCCATCGACCCCCACGACCACGGCTGGCTCGACCGTCCCGACGGCGCCCGGATCCACTGGGAGGTGTCCGGCAACCCGACCGGCCGCCCGGCGCTGTACCTGCACGGCGGCCCGGGATCCGGTCTCGGCGCCGGGGGCTACCGGCAGCGGTTCGACCCCGAGGTGTACCGGATCATCGGGCTCGACCAGCGCGGGTGCGGGCGGAGCACCCCGTGGGCGATCGACGACCTCGGATCGCTCGACCGCAACACGACGGCGGCCCTGATCGAGGACGGCGAGGCGCTGCGGCGACACCTCAGCGTCGAGCGCTGGCTGCTGCACGGTGTCTCGTGGGGCAGCACCCTCGCGCTCGCCTACGCCCTCGAGCACCCCGAGCGCGTCACCGAGGTCGTGCTCGTCGCGGTGACCACCGGTTCCCGTCGCGAGGTCGACTGGATCACCGAGGGAGTCGGGGCGGTGTTCCCGGAGGCCTGGGCGCGGTTCACCGCCGACGTCCCGGCGGGCGTGCGGCCGGTCGAGCACCACGCCCGACTGCTGCGCTCGTCCGACCCCGCCGTCCGGGACGCCGCAGCCGACAGCTGGGACACGTGGGAGTCGACCCACGTCTCGCTCGACCCGGCGTGGAGCCCGGGGCAGCTGCACACCGATCCCCGGGACCGGCGCAACTTCGCCACGCTGGTCACCCACTACTGGGCGAACGACTGCTTCCTCGGGCCGGACGAGGTCCTCCGGCGCGCCGGCGAGCTCGCCGGGATCCCCGGCGTGCTCGTCCACGGGCGACGGGACGTCAGCGGGCCGGTCATCACGCCGTGGCTGCTGCACCGGGCGTGGCCGGGCAGCCGCCTCGAGGTCGTCGAGGACGAGGGACACGGCGGCCCCACCGAGGTCGCGATCGCGCAGCGCGCCATCGACGGGTTCGCCCGCGGGTCAGGCGTGCACGGGGAACGTCGCCGCGACGCGTGACCGCACCTCGGTGAGCACGGCCTGCCGCATCACCGGGGAGAACAGCGAGTGGTCGCCGTCCGGCACCCGCACGAGTTCCACCCTGCCGGTCCGGCCCCGGGTGCCCCACCGCCGGAGGGCACGCGGACCACCGAGCCGCTCGAACAGCTCGACGTCCACGGGCGACGCGATGAGCACGACGTCGGTGCCGTGCTCGACGAGCGGACGGACGTGTCCGACGACCCCGCCGACCCGGTCGCGACGGGCGACCCGGTCGCGCACCCGCTCGGGTACGACGGCGTTCCACCAGCGACGGAGCACGAGACGCAGCGGCGACGGTTCGTCGATCGCGCGGAGGGCATCGGCGTACGCGCCCACCGCGGCCGGCTGGCGGCGGTAGTCGTTCGGGCTGATCTCGAGGACCATGCGCGGTGCGGCGTCCGCAGAGCGCCCCGCGAGCCACGCGCCGGCACACATGCCGACGAGCACGAGCCGTCGGGAGTCCACGGCCAGGGCGTCGACCACCGCCTGCTGGTCGTCGATCCACTCCTGCGCGAACATCGCGGACCGCTCGTCCTCGTGGACCGCGGAGCTCTCACCGGTGCCGCTGCGGTCGACCCGGACCACCCGGGCACCGTCGCGGGCGAGGGTCCGTGCGAGGGCGACCTGGTAGTCGGACGCGCCGACGTGGTGCTCGGCGGCGCCGTTGTGCAGCACGACGACCGGGGCGTCCTCGTGCTGGCCGGAGGCGACGGTCTCGATGGCGAAGAGCCGTTCCGGGCCCATCCGGACGATGCGCTCCGACGTGCGGGCGTCCACGTCGAGGACCTCGTCGAGTGCCGGCGGCAGGACCGGCAGGGCCACCGTCGGCGCCCACGCGTCCGTCCACGCCACGACGGTGTCGACGGCGGAACCCGGGATCCGGGCGACCATGCTCGTGCCGTCGAGGAGCTCGGCGCTCCCGGTGACCTCGGTCGTCGACACGTCGCCGAGCGCTGCGGGGGCGCTGCTGCCCGGGCGCACGAGGGCGATGGTCGGGCCGGTGCGCGCCCGGTAGGTGAGCGCGCCGAGGGCCGCCGCTTCGGTGGGGTCGACGTCCATGCCGACGAGGCTCTCGACGCCGTCGACCACGCGGTCGGCGCCGATCGTGATCGTCGCCAGTGCTCGCTGCTTCCGGAGCCAGGCGCGGCCGGAGGCGGGCGCGTCCCAGAGGACCAGGCCGTCCGTGTCGGAGGCCGCGGCGGCGGCGATCGGCGCGGCGGAGGCCAGGCCGACGTACGCGATCCGCTCGACCCCGGCACCACGCAGCACCGCTGCGGCGCGACGTGCCGACCGGACCTGCGCGTCGGGATCGCCGTCGGGTGCGGAGTCCCCACGTCCGGACGGGTCGTACCGCACCGAGGCCACGCCACGCGCCTCCAGTCGGTCCGCCAGCAGGCGGAGGGTCCGGTACGCGATGACGCCCTCCTGCCCGAGCGGCGGACAGATCACGACGCCGGCGCGCGCCGCGACGGGGAGCTGCACGGCGACGCGGAGGGCCGGGCGACCCGTCCAGCCGTGGTGGGTGCTCACAGGGCCAGGGCCGCGCGGACCGGAGCCGGCCACGCGTCGGGGTCGGTGCCGTGGGCGGCGAAGAGGGCGATCGTGATGCGCTCCAGGCCGAACGCGACGCAGGCGCTGTGCGCGACCTCGCCGTCGGCCGTGCGGATGCCGAACGAGGTGCCGAAGTGGTCCTCGTGCAGGTTCGCCGAGCCGATCGCGGTCGCCGGGTGCTCCGGGCCGTAGACGGGCGTGACGAACTCGAACTTGAGCGCCTGCTCGACCTGGTTCCGGGCGAGCATCTGCCCGACGCGTCCGAAGAACGGGTCGTTCGCGGGGACGACGTCGATCTCGAGGCCGAACGACTCGAGCAGCGCGCGCATGACCGGGATGCGGTCGTCGCGGTGGTGCTGGGCCGAGGCGGGCGTGCCGATGTGCACGAACTCGTGCATGTGGAACGCCTGCAGCCGCATCGGGTCGAGCGAGGGCTCGCGCCGGAACGAGTCGCCGACGATGTCGAAGGTGCGGCCGTCCTGCGGGACGCGGCCACCGACGAGCCCGTAGACCGGGTGGCAGACCGCCGGGGTCAGCATCAGGTCGGCCGGCTCGAGGAAGCCCTCCCACCGCTCTCCGCGCTCGCGGGCGGCGAGCAGGGCTCGGTGCGTGCGGTCGTCACCGGTGAAGCCGGAGATCGACGCGGCGAGGTCCGGGAAGGACGCGATGTAGTCGGTGCGCTCGAACGCCGCGAGCGGCTCCACGGGCGGGAAGCGCAGCACCTCGGCGTCGAGGTCCTGCTGGCTGGCCACGGCCGCGGTGTCGACCGCTGTGTACACGCGCTCGAACACTCCGGTGCGGCCGTAGAGCCCCGGCGACCCGAGGTCGATGAGCACGCCGTCGGCGAGCAGCCGTGCACGCAGCGCGGCGCGGGCGGCGTCGAGGTCGGACGCGGGTGCGGACTGCGTCGTGGTCGTCGGTTCGGTGATGGTCACAGGATGGCTCCGGTCATGAGTGCCAGTGCGGCGTCGTTCTGCAGGAGACGGTCGTTGCTCACCATCACGGCGGCACCGTGCGCGTCTCGGAGGTGCCGGGCGATGCTGAGCTCCCCGGTGGCGGCGAACCCGGCGATGCCGACGATCCGCAGCGCCTGGGTGACGAGGTCGGTGACCCGCTCGGAGGAGCCGATCTTCAGCGCGTTCGCGGCCAGCGCGTACGCCGTCGACTCGAGCACCTCGGGGTCGTCGGCCACCTGGTCGAACCGGGCCGCGGCGTGCCGGACGGCGTCGGCCATGGTCTGCAGGTCGACCAGGAGCTCGGCGAGCCGAAGTGCTCCCGGAGGGGTCTGCCCGACGGCGGCACGCGCCTGCTTGCGGACGGCCCGACGGGCACGGTCCGCAGCATCCGCCGCGATGCCGAGCCACACCGACGCCCAGAGCACGTGCGACACGGGGAGGACGGTGCGGGCGGAGATCGTCGCGTAGTCGTCGCGGAGGACGCGGTCTTCGTGCGTCTCGGTGTCGAGCAGCCAGCCGTTGCTGCACGTGCCGCGGAGCCCGAGCGTGTCCCAGGTCGAGGTCTGCGTGAGCGTGGTCTCCGCCGGCAGCGCGATGACGAGCCGCTGGTCGGACGCCGGCGCGTCGAGGTCGCGCCGGGCAGTGACGAGGATCGCGTCGGCCTCGGTCGCGTACGAGATGACCGGGGCGTCCTTGCGGAGCCGGATGCGTCCGGCCTGGTCGGGCTCGATCGCGCAGGTGCTCCGACGGGCGTCGCCGCCGATGCCGCGCTCGGTGGTCGACGACGCGACGAGGGCGCCGTCCCGCACGGCCTCGATCATCGCGGTGACGCCGAGGGCCACGCCGCCGTGCCGCCAGAGCGCCATGGCCTGGCCGTGGTGCATCGCGAACACCATCGCCGTCGCGGCGCACGCACGTCCGAGTTCGGTCGCGATGACGGAGAGCTCGGCGAGGGTGGCTCCCTCGCCGCCGTGCTCCACCGGGACCGCCGCGGCGAGGAGACCGTGCTCCTTCATCGCGGCGATCGCCTCGCGCGGGGGACGGGCGTCACGGTCGACCTCGTCGGCGTACCGGGCGGCGATGTCGACCACGAGGGCGGTGCGCTCGGCGAACCGGTCGACGGCGGAGACGGTCGTCCCGGCGCTCGCCGGACGCTCCTCGGTGATCACGCCGCCGTCTCCGCTGCCGTGGCGATGGACTCGATGGTGGCGAAGGTCGACCGGTGCAGCGCGGCGTCGGGGAACTCCACGTCGAGTTCGTTCTCGACCGCGAGCATCACGTTCACGGTGGCGTGCGAGGTCAGCCCGAGGGCGTAGAGGTCGGCGATCGACGCCACGTCCATGGCGTCGACGACGAGCCGTCCGTGGTCGGCGAGGGCTCGCCGGACGGCCAGTTCGGTCGTCGGGGCGACGAGTGCGACGGCGGTCGCTGCGGAGGTCGGGTCCTGGTGCATGCTGGCAACGATAAGGAGGACGGCGGCCCGGAAAGCCGCCGTGCGGGTGCGTGAAACCGCACGCGCCGCGCCGGACCTGAGTGCCCTGACAGGGAGCGACCCAGGGGGCTGCGTCAGCGCTCGGAGAGGGCGACGGCGGTGGCGATCGCCAGTCCCCGTTCGTGGGACAGCGAGACCGCGATCGACGTGCAGCCGACCGCCTCGGCGAGCTCCGCCGCACGACCGGTCAGCTCGACGACGGGGGCGCCGACGGTGTCGAGCACGACGGCGACGTCGGTCAGCGGGACGGCGTCCGAACGCTCCGGCCGGAGCAGTTTCAGCACGGCCTCCTTGCCGGCGAAGCGGGCGGCGAGGCGCTCCGGGTCGTCCCCGGCGTCGGCGCGCTCCTGCCGGGTGAAGACCCGGGCGAGGTAGCGCTCGCCGTGCGCGGTGATCCCGGCGATCACGTCCTCGACCGCGGCGAGGTCGGTGCCGGTCCGGATCGTGGCCATGGGCCGAGCGTACGCGGGCTCGGGGAGCACTGCATTCCCCGGACGGCATGGGCGTCACCGGGCGTTCGTATGATCGACCGCAGAGACCACCGAGGGGGAACCGATGGCATCACCGTGGACGGGCATCATCGAGGACGCGCGGCACTACCCGTCGCCGCACAACTCGCAACCGATCGTCGTGCGGGTCGAGGACGACCGCACCGCGACCGTGTTCTACGACCTGCGCAGGGGGTTGCCGGCCGAGTCGTTCGGCATCCCGTTCGGCCACGTCTGCGCCGGGGTGTTCCTGGCCGGGCTCGACGTGGTCGCCCGGGCGCACGGGTTCACGGTGCAGGAACGGCTGGACCACGCCGAGATGGACTTCGGGCGGCTGGACGCCGGCGCCGGTTCCGGCGCGGCCGACGACCACCTGCACCGACTGGGCACGGTCGCGTTGCGTCCGCGAGCCGCCACGGCGGACGACCGGGAGGCGCTGGCCCGCTTCCTCGCACGGCGCACCTCGCGCAGGCCCTACGACGCGACCCTGGTGGACGAGTCCGCGATCCGGGCTGCGGCCGCAATCGCGTCGGCGGCCGGCCAGCGCTTCCGCACCACCGCCGACCGGGCCACCGTCGACGAGATCGTCCGGGTCAACCAGGAGACCCTGTTCGACGACCTGCAGCACGACGCCGTGCACGACGAGATCCTGCACTGGCTGCGGTTCTCGAAACGGCAGGCGGCGGAGTCCGGTGACGGGCTGTCGGCGGAGACGATGCTCATGCCCGGACCGGTGCTGCGGTTCGCGATGGAGCACCGCGGGCTCTGGGAGGCACCCGGCGTCGGCGGGGTCTTCAAGCGCGTGTACCTGTCGACGATGCGCGGCGTCCGGCAGCTCGGGTGGCTCGAGGGACCGTTCTCGTCGCCGGCGGACTACGTCGAGGCCGGACGCACCTTCATGCGGATCTGGCTCGAGCTCACGGCACGGGGCGTCGCCCTGCACCCGTTCGGCACCGTGATCACGAACCCCCGGTCGCACGCCGCGTTCGTCGAGCGCGCCGGCGTCGACGAGTCCGACGGTCGGATGGCCTGGATGCTCTTCCGCTTCGGCCACAGCGCACCGCCACCGCTGGCGCACCGCCGACCCGCGGCGGCGATGACGATCGGGGGTGCCCGGTGAAGCGCGCGGCGGTGTTCTCGGTGGTCTGGGTCGTCGAGACGGTCGTGGCGCTGTTCATGCCGCGCGTCGGCACGCACAAGCTCCTGCTCACGCCGGGCATCGAGCCGCTCCGCTGGACCCTCGGACGCTGGCGTGCGTGGCGGACGGCCGAGCGGGCTGCGAAGCGGGTGCCCGCGTACGGGGCGTTCCTGGCGGAGGCGGGGCGTGCCTCCCGTCTGGACACCCGCGGCGGCATCGCCGCAGCGATCTCGGGGCTGCCCGAGATGGACAAGGAGTCGTACGTCAAGCGGTGGAGCATCCCCGAGCGCTGCGTCGACGGTCGGCTGCCCCGGCGCGGGGTCGTCGTCGACGAGTCGAGCGGGTCGAGCGGCACGCCGACGAGCTGGGTGCGCGGCCCCGACGAACGGCAGGCGACCCGCCAACTGCTGCAGCTCGGGTTCTCGCGGACCGCGAAGGACCTGCCGAAGCAGCCGTTCGTGCTCAACGCGTTCTCGCTCGGCGCCTGGGCCACCGGCATGAACGTGACGGCGTCGCTCACCGAGTCGTCGATGATCAAGTCGATCGGGCCGGACCGCGACAAGATCGTGCAGACGATGCGCGAGTTCGGCACCGACTTCACGTACATCATCTGCAGCTACCCGCCGTTCCTGAAGGCACTGTTCGAGGACGACCGGCTCGACTGGAGCGAGTACACGATCGTCGCGGCGTTCGGCGGCGAGGGCATCAGCGAGAACATGCGCGCGCACATCGAGCAGTACGCGCAGGCCGTGCTCGGGTCGTACGGGGCGAGCGACCTCGAGATCAACCTCGGCATCGAGACGCCGTTCAGCGTGCAGCTGCGTCGGGCGATCGCGGCGTCGCCGGAGCTCTCCGCCGCACTGACGAAGCAGGCCGAGTACGGCGTGCTGCCGATGGTGTTCCAGTTCAACCCCTTCGGGTACCTCATCGAGACGAACGAGCTCGGGGAGCTCGTCGTGACGATCACCCGGTCCGAGAACATCAGCCCCCGCATCCGGTACAACATCCACGACCGCGGGCACGTGGTGCGGATGCGCTCGCTGCGCCGGACCCTGCGCGAGCACGGCTTCGACGACCTCGCCGACGCCGCCGAGCTCGACCTGCCGCTGCTGTTCCACTACGGGCGGTCCGACCTGTCCGTCGACTACAACGGGGCGGTCGTCGCGCCGGACGTCGTGCGCGACGTGGTCTACGGCGACCCGGCGCTGCTCGAGGCCGTCGAGAACCACCGGCTGATCAGCTACGAGGACGACCGGGGCGACCGGCAGCTGCACATCGCGTTCCAGCTCGCGTCCGGCGCATCGGGGTTCGACGCCGACGGTGCTCGAGGCGCGGTGGTCGCCGAGCTGCGGCGGTTGAACAGGGACTTCTCGAACGCGATCCGGACGGCGCCGCCGGGCACGCTGCCGACCGTGGCGTTCTACCCGTACCGCACCGGACCCTTCCGCGAGGACGGCCGCAAGCTCAAGAACGAGTACGTGTGGCAGCTGCCGGCCGGTTCGGTGGACGAGTGGGACCTCGACCTGGCGTGGACCGCCCCGAAGGAGGCCTGACGTGCCGCGGGACCGTCGGGCGTGGCTGGAGCGGCTGCGGGGCGGCCGGTTCGTCGACCCCGTGCCGCTCCGTGTGGCGAGCCTCGTCGCGGTGGCGGTCGGGACCGCCGCGTGCGTCGCGTTCCACACCGAACCGACGATCAGCGCGATCGCGGCCTCCGTCATCATCACGGGCGTGGTGGTGGTCGTGCCGAACCTGTGGTTCCCGTACGCCGACCGCGCGACGGTGCGGCGGGTGCACGAGGTCGGTGGGCGCCCCGTCCGGCTCTGGTTGCCGGTGCGACGATGGGCATCCGGACAGCGCGCCGTCGGCGTGCCGGCGTCATTGCCGGTGGTGTGGACGGTCGACGACGCGGGCCTGCACGGGTGGGCGCCCGAGGAACCGGAGCCGGTGTCGACCGTGCGGTGGTCGGATGTGACGTCGATCGACGTGGGCGAGTACCGGCCGCCGTGGTACCCGACGTTCACGATGTCGTGCCTTCGCCTCGAGACCGTCCACGGGCCGGTCCGACTGCGTGCTCGGTACGGCCTCGGGAGCGTCGGCGGCGGCTCGGACCGGCACGACCGCGAGCTGGTTCGCGCGCTCCGGGCCGTGCACCCTCCGGAGCCGCGACCGGTCCCGCGGGGGAGCGCGCTCGGTCTGCCGGGCGACTGAGGGCGCGGGGCGGCGTCGCCTGACGCGGCGTCGCCGGGCGTGTCGCGGTGCGGGTCAGCGGTACTGCGGCGGCCAGTCGAAGGGTGGCGGCAGGTGCGGGACCTCGCCGATCGTCGTGACGTCGAGCACGACCTCGCGGCGGTTCGTCAGCGCGATGGAGCGCGGGTCGCCGATGAACCTGCGGCCGTCGACCCACACCGTCAGCTCGCCACGGAGCCCGCCGACGTGCGCGGGGCCGAGCGAGACGCCCCACTCGTCGAAGAACTGCCCGAGCGTGAAGGTCTGCCGGGTGGGGGACTCGACGTGCAGGATGCCCGAGGTGTCGTGCGTGTGCAGCTGCGCGGCGAACCGTCGGGTGTCCGAGTGCCCGACGTTCGCCGGCACCGTCACGGGGACGTCGCCGTCGAGGATCGTCAGGTGGGTGTGGACGTGCTCGGCGAGTCGCTCGCCCCAGACGTTGCGCAGTCCGGCGTCGTCCGCGTGCTCGGCGAGGGCCGTCGGCGCGGGCCACGGGGGAGCGGACCGCGAGGTGCCGTCCGCCGGTGCCGTCCCGCCCGCGATGAGCGCCAGGACCGTGAGGGCCGCGAGCGCTGCGCCGACGGCCGACGGCTTCACCACCGGTCGTGCACGGCGGCGCGGAACCACTCGTCGTACAGCTCGCGGACGGTCTCGTCGAGGCCCGGCACCTCGGGCAGCGAGCCCGCACCGGCGTTCGACCGGGCCTGCTCCGGGTTGCGTGCGCCCGGGATCGCCGCGGTCACGCCGTCCTGGGCGATGATCCACGCGAGCGCCGCCTGCGGGACCGAGACACCATCGGGCAGCGATGCCGCGAAGGCCTGGGCAGCGCGCACCCCGTCCTCGAAGTCGACGCCGCTGAAGGTCTCGCCCTGGTCGAACGCCTCGCCGTGGCGGTTGTAGTTGCGGTGGTCGCCCTCGGCGAAGGACGTGTCCGCCGTGTACTTGCCGGACAGCAACCCCGATGCCAGCGGGACGCGCGCGAGGATGCCGACCCGCGCCTCCTGGGCCGCCGGCAGCACACGGTCGAGCGGCTTGAGACGGAACGCGTTGAGGATGATCTGGACGCTGGCGACGCCGGGGCGGGCGATCGCGGTGAGGGCCTGGTCGGCGGTCTCGACGCTGACGCCGTAGGCGGCGACCGAGCCGTCGGCGACGAGCGCGTCGAGGGCGTCGTACACGGCGTCGTCGGCGACGACCTCGGTCGGCGGGCAGTGCAGCTGGACGAGGTCGAGGGTGTCCTGCCGCAGGTTCCGGCGCGAGCGGTCGACCCACTCGCGGAAGTTCGCGGCGACGTAGTTGGACGGGACCTGGTCGGCCCGACGGCCCATCTTCGTCGTGATCGTCAGCGGGACGTCGGGGTTGGCCGCCCGCCACGCGCCGATCAGCTGCTCGCTCCGGCCGTCGCCGTAGACGTCGGCGGTGTCGAACAGCGTGACGCCGGACTCGACGGACGCGTCCATCACGGCGTTCGCGTCGGCGTCGGAGACCGGGCCCCAGTCACCGCCGAACTGCCAGGTGCCGAGGCCGACGACGGACACGGGGCGGCCGGTACGGCCGAGGGTGCGACTCTGCATGACGGCGAGCGTACTCAGGACGGTGCCGGGCGGGATCAGGTGGGGGTGGCGACGCCGCGGCCGAGCAGCCGTTTGGCGGCCCGGGCGCGGGGGATCACCCAGAGTGCGCTCCACAGGCCGAGGCCGATCCAGAGCAGGATCAGCATCGTCGTGATGACCGGCCCGTGCTGGTCCCGCATCGACCAGGTCATCAGGATCCAGATCGTCGAGAGGACGATCTTGCCCCAGCCGGCGACCTCGCGCTCGGCCTGGGCCTGCACGAGGGGGATCCACTCGGCGGCCGGCACGGTCGGGGGCACCTCGCCGTCGAGCACCCAGTTGCGGACGACGACGCTCCGGTCGTACCCGCCCTCGGCGCGCCAGGAGCGGAGCTGCAGGACGACGGCGATGGCGATGCCCACCGCTGCCGCCGGGACGCCGAGGCCGACGAGGAGCGCCGGGGTCGGTTCCGTCCACGACGACGCCACGAGGACGACGAGCACGACGGCGAAGGCGGCACCGGTCGCACCGGCACCGAGCAGCCGCAGGCGGCCGGCCTCGTCGAGGACTCCGACTCCGTTCACGCAGACGACGCTACCCGGCGACGACCGGGATCTCCCGGGGCGGTCCCTGTGCATCGACCCGTGGCGTCGGCGGGGCGCTGGCGGCGGCGCGCTGGCGGCGTCAAACCACGGATCCGACATCGAACCGGGACCAGGCGGTTGTTCGATGTCGGATTCGTGGTTCGACGGGGAGCGCGGTGCCCGGGGACGCGGGTCACGGGTCGCGCGGGACGCGCCCGGGGACGCGGGTCGCGCGGGACGCGGGACGCGGCGCGAGCCTCAGCCCTGTGCGAGCAACCAGCACATGCCGGCCGCGGCGAACGCCATCGCCCAGCTCACCAGGCTGCCGATGAGGAAGTACTCGGCCTGGTACCCGGTCGTCTCGCGGCGGATCTCCGGGAAACGGACGATGCCCTTGGCCGCGATCAGTGCCGCGATCACGGGGAAGGCCCCGACCAGCGAGAACCCGGCGAGCAGCAGGCGCTCGATCGGGCCGATCATGCGCCCGCCCTGCAGCAGGACCGTGCCCGCGCCGGCGTCGTCGTCGCCCGCGGGCTGGGCGTCGCGGGGATCCCGTCGGGGTCGTCGAGCGAACAGCCGTCGACCTCGGCCGTCCTCGACCGCACGCCCGACGGTGTCGGGGGAGAGCCCCGGCGGGAGGGCCTGGGCGACGACGACGTTGGCCGAGTCGACCAGGAACAGCGCTGCTCCGACGCCGCCGACGATCGCGGCGAGCGGGACGGCGGCGACGAACGCCGGCGCGGAACCACGCTGCCACTCGACGACGAAGCCCGACGGATCGACGGACGGGACCGTCAGCAGCAGCACCGCGAGCGCGACCGCCAGCAGGACCGACGGCCACGAGCCCGAACGGCGCCACCAGACCCGTCGCGGCGTCGTCGAGGGTCGGGCGTCGGTCGGCCGCACCGGCGTCGTCGTGGCGATCCACAGGGCGGCGAGCACGATCGCGGTGGCCACCGCCCCGACGGGGAGGCCGAGGCCCGGCACGGCGACGACGGCCACCCCGATCCACAGCAGCAGGACCACGATCACGGTCAGGACGCGGCGTGGTGCGGCGTCGGTGCCGGTCCGGGTGCGCACGACGTCGGCCGTCCCGATGATGGCGAGGAGGACCCCGGCGAGCATCAGCGGCCCCCGTCCCCGAGGACCCGCAGGCCCTCGACCAGTGCGGCGACGCCCGACTTCTGCACGGACTGGGAGACCGCCGACGGGGTGATGCCCTCGTCAGCAGCGATCTGCGCCTGGGTCCGGCCCTGCACCAGCCCGAGGGCGATCCGCCGTGCACGAGGGGTCAGGCGCGCGACGATGTGGTCACGGCTCAGGAAGTAGGCGTTCACGAGTCGCTCCGTCGGTCCGTGGCGGTCCTCGGCGTCGTGGTACCAGGCCCGGAGGAACGCGGTCCGGCCGTCCTCGCGCCGGTGTGTCTCGTTGATGGCGTCGCGTGCGGACCACCACCCGGGCCCGTCCTGCAGGGGACCGACCGCACCCGCGCCGATCGTCCGCACCGTGCCGCGCCCGATCCCGAACCGGATCTGCACGGTCGGCGGGAGGGCGAGGATCGCGGCCGTGGTCGCGACGAGCGCGTCGGTCAGCGTGGCGTAGATCACCTGGAACTCGTCGCCGACGGTGGCGCGCAGCGGATCGACCGCCTCGACCGCTGGGGTACCGTCGAAGGCGCGCTCGACGTCGCGCTGGGCCGCTGCGCGGTCGTCGAGGGTGCGGGAGTCGACGAGGTCGACGATCACCGCGATCACGGGGTCGGAGTGCACGTGTTAAGGATACGACTTCACATCGCCGAAAGTAAGCCTGTGGCTGAACATCGGGCCGGGTGTCCGACGCCGTAGACTCGACGTGAGGGCCTTTAGCTCAGCTGGTAGAGCGCCACGTTTACACCGTGGATGTCGTCGGTTCGATCCCGGCAGGGCCCACCGTTCCCGGCGTGGTGCGCGTCGCACGCGGACCCGCGATCTTCGCCGTCTGCTCGGCGACGAGTCCGCGCATCCGAGTGGCCTGGTCGTCGTCGAGGTCGTTCCAGGCGGTGTCGATCCGGTCGGCGACGTCGTCGTACACCCGTTGTACCTCGACGCGGGCGCGGTCGACGTCCAGGCCGGACTGATCGGCGAGCTTCGACCAGTGGTCGAGTGTCAGCTCCTGCGTGTACTGCGCGCCACCGATGCGCATCGCGAGCTGCTCGTCGTACCCGGGCCAGAGGCGCGTGGGCAGGGCGTCGTAGAGCGGCGCGAGTTCCACCCCCGCCGGTCGGAGCAGGACCGAGTAGTTCTTCGCGTGCGCGTCAGCGTTGCCGATCGCGGCGTTGAACGCGGCCTGCCGGAGGAAGTCGTGCGCGGCCGTGCCCGACGCATCGTGCTGCAGCAGGAGCTGGAGGATCGGCTTCGCTCCGATGCGGTACTTGTCGGCACCGGACCTGCCGAGTGCCTGTGCGAGGTCCTCCATGTGGAGTCGCGCGGCGAAGCCGGACGGTTGCAGTGCCCGGTCGAAGCGCTCAACGAGGTACGCCTGCTCGCCGACCACGTCGAGCACGTCGGCTCGCGGGGCGACGATGCCGATGTCCGCTGCCAGGCGCTCGGCCGCGACCTCTGCCTGCTCGGCTCCCCGGTTGGCGGAGAACGCCGGCTTGATGATGTGCGTCGACGGGACCGACGCGTTCGGCCAGAACCAGGTACCGGCGACGTTCGCGAGCGCGAACTTCGGCTGCGTACCGGCGAGAGAGAACCGGGCCGGGTCGCTCCGCTCCCACCAGCGATCCGGATCGTCGTGCAGGCTGCTGATCCGGAACGCGATCGCGTCGTCGTCGGCCAGCAGCAGCGCGGTGGCCGCCGGCTGCGGCAACTCCGGTGCGGGGAGGAGCACCAGCCCGCCGGCGACGTCGCCGCCGACCTCTTCGAGGAGGTCGAACGTGCTCGTCGAGCGGGCTCCGGTGACGCGGCGCATCCAGTCGCGGGCTTCGGGCCGATCGGGCAGGAGGTTGTCGAGGAACCGGCCCGGTGCCCGGTCGGAGATCCTGCCGTCCCGGGGCAGGGACAGCGACACGGGTGTGTCCGGGGCGGCATCGTCGTAGCGGAGCGTGATCCGGCCGCTCCCGTCGACGGCGAACTCGCCGACGTAGCGCCCTTCGAGCCAGGCGTGCAGCACCCGGTTCACGCGGAGTCCCGGACGGCTCCGGTGGGCAACGCCAGGGGGCGCACGTCGAGCGCGTTCATGACCCGGAGGACGGTGAGCATGGTGTCGACCGGTCGTCCGGCCTCGACGGCGGCGACGTCACCGGGTGTCGTGCCGGCACGGTCGGCCAGTTGTGCGCGGCTGAGGCCGTGGATCGCCCGTTCGTCGGCGACGACCCGCGCCAGGCGCTCGGGCGAGTTGAGGTACCGCCGCTGTGGTCGAGCGAGACGCTCGGCGACGACGTCGTCCTGGTGTTCCAGTGCGGCCCGGACCAGGAGTTCTCCGAGCGTGAAGCCCGTCGGGAGGTCCGCTCCGCGGAACCACGCACGGATGAGCGCTGCCGGTCGGTCGGAGGCGCGGAGCCGGCCGAGGTACGCGGCGATGCGTCGGCGGTCGGACCCGGTCACCTCACGGACGGTCTGGTCGCTCAGTGCACGGAGGAACAGGCGCCGCGTGCGCTCGCTCATCGGTCGGGTGCTGACGGCCGGCGTCGTGGCGACGCCCTCGTCGAGGACCCACGCGCGTCCGACCCGTCGTGCCGGGAGACGGCCCTGCTGCGCGAGCGCGCGAGCGCGGCGCGGCGAGATGCCGTGCTGCGCCGCGTACTCGGAGATGGTGGTCACGGGTGCGAATCTACGCCGTGCGGAACAGGAAGTGCAATCGATGACGCATGCCGATCCCGGCAGGGCCCACCGAGCTGCAGACGCGACCGCCTGCGGGACGGGAGGCGCGGCGCGGCCCCGCACCGCGCCTCCCGTCCGCCACCTGGTGACGGTTCCCGCTCAGGAGACCTGACCGGCGCGCGCGCCGGCCCACAGGTCGACGTCCGCGATCCCGACGGAGTGCTCGTCGATGGTGCGGAGCTCCTCGTCGGTGAACGACGTGTTCGCCAGGGCGGCGACGTTGTCCTCGACCTGGGACACGCGCGAGGCGCCGATGACGAGCGACGTCACCCGCTCGTCGCGGAGCGCCCAGGCCAGCGCGAGCTGCGCGAGGGATTGGCCACGTGCGGCGGCGACGTCGTTCAGGGCACGGAGGTGGGCGACAACCTCCGGTGTGATGCTCGACGCGTCGAGGGACTTGCCGGCGGCGGCGCGGGAGTCCTCCGGGACGCCGTCGAGGTACTTGCCGGTCAGGAGCCCCTGGGCGAGCGCGGTGAAGCCGATGACGCCGAAGCCGAGTTCGCTCGCGGCGTCGAGCAGCCCCTCGGTCTCGATCCAGCGGTTCAGCATCGAGTACGAGGGCTGGTGGATGAGCAGGGGCGTGCCGAGGTCGCGCAGGATCGCAGCGGCCTGGCGGCTGCGCTCGGCGTCGTACGACGAGATGCCCACGTAGAGCGCCTTGCCCTGCTGGACCGCGGTGTGCAGGGCACCCATCGTCTCCTCGAGCGGGGTGGACGCGTCGAGGCGGTGCGAGTAGAAGACGTCCACGTAGTCGAGACCCGTGCGCTGCAGCGACTGGTCGAGGGAGGCGAGGACGTACTTGCGGGAGCCGCCGCCCTGGCCGTAGGGACCGGGCCACATGTCCCAGCCGGCCTTCGTCGACACGATCATCTCGTCGCGGTACGGCCGGAAGTCCTCACGCATGAGGCGCCCGAAGTTGACCTCGGCGGCACCGTAGGGCGGCCCGTAGTTGTTGGCGAGGTCGTGGTGGGTGATGCCGAGGTCGAAGGCGCGGCGGCTCACGGCACGCTGCGTCTCGAAGGCGACGTCGTCGCCGAAGTTGTGCCAGTAGCCGAGCGAGAGCAGCGGCAGGTCGAGGCCGGAGTTCCCGGTACGGCGGTAGGGCATCGTGTCGTAGCGGTCGCTGCTGGCGGTGTAGGTCATGCCGTCCATCGTGGCAGGACGCGCGGCCCCGTCGTTCAGGACGCGGTGATCACGTTCGGCGCGAAGCGGCACCAGTAGTCGGTGATGGGGCCGTCGGACTCGCGGATGCCGACGCCGAACGACTCGCCGTCCACCACCCAGGAGCCGAGGACCGGGTGGTTGTGGCCGCGTGACCCGGGGAAGTCCGGCAGCTCGTGGTACTGCTGCCACACCCGTTCGCCGCCGGTGCCGGCGCGGCGGTACTCCGAGCCGTTCGTCGTCACCGAGCCGTCCGCGCGGTGCACGGCGATGCCGTCGCCCTCGCGCCCGAACACCGGCTTCACGACGAAGTCCGTCATGCCGTTCGGGCCGTCGGCGAACGCCGGCAGCAGGTTCTCGTGGCCAGGGAACAGCCGCCAGAGCGCGACCAGCAGCAGCTTGTTCGACAGGAACATCTTCCACGCGGGCTCGTACCACCGGCCGAGGCGGCCGCGGTCACTGACGAGGAACGCGCCGAACTCCTGGTCGCCCTCGGCGCGGTCGTCGCCGGAGACGAGGTCCTCCCACGGGTAGAGCTTGAACAGGTTCCGGATGACCGGGTACTGCGTGCCGTCCTCGTCGCCGGGCAGCGTGAAGACGCTCCGCGACGAGCCGACGGGCTCGGCGTTGCCCACGAACTGCCGGGCGACCGCGTGCCACCCGATGTCCTTCATCTCGATGCCGGTGTGCTCCCACCCGGCCTCGCCGGCGAGGTCCCGCATGTACGCGACGGTGTTCCAGTCCTCGCCGGCGGTGTCGAGGTCGGAGTGGGCGACGAAGAGCCGGCCGCCCTCCTCGGCGCGGAGCGATGCGTGGAGCAGGGTGCGCCAGCGGGCGACCATCGCCTCGTGGATGCCGTTCCACTGGTCGGTGTCGGCGGGGAGCGTCCCGTCGGCGATGCGGTCCTGCAGCCAGTGCCACTGCGTCACCGAGGCCTCGATGAGCCCGGTGGGGGTGTCGCCGTTGTACTCGAGCATCTTCGCGGGGCAGCCGTCGCCCGCGTACGCGAGGTCGAAGCGGGCGTACACGTCCGGTTCGCCCTGCTCGAGCGACCACGCTGCGAGGTCGAAGCCCTCGCGGGTGAGCCCGAGGGTGCCGAGTTCGCCGGAGGCGAGGTACCGGGCGGCCTCGAGGCACATGCGGTGCAGCTCCTCGGTCTGCCGTTCGAGCGCCTCGACCTCGGGCAGCGTGAACACGTACGCCGCGCCGTCGTTCCAGTACTCGACCGCGGTGCCGTCCTCGCGCACCGAGCGTGAGTAGATGAGGCCGGTCTGCTGGATCCGTCGCTGCCAGTCCGGGCGCTCGGTGAACTCGACGCGCTCCATCAGCCGCCGAACCCGCCGTGCTCGCCGGACCCGCCGAAGCCGCCCTTCGTCACCGAGCTGCCGCGGGACGAGATGCCCGACTCCGCGGTCTTGCCCGACGGGAGGCTGGCGGTGCCGCCCGACACGGCGTCGCCGACGGCGGGGACCTTCGTCGCGCGGCTGCCGCTGAGCGGGAGGTAGTACCAGCCGGCGTGCCCGCCGTGGTTGTTGCAGTCGTCGTCCGGCAGGCGCTTCTGCGTCGAGTTGTCGCGGCAGATCTTCGCGTAGTCGCTGTCGACCCCGGACCCCTCCCCGCAGCCGGTCAACGACGCGGCGAGGGCTGCGACGACCCCGATCGAGACGACACGGGACGCGCGACGACGAACACTCACGAACGGGAACAGTACCGGGGCGGGCGGCACCGTTCCGGCTCGACACCGCCTTCGCAGCGCGACCTGTCCGTTCGCTCAGCTCCCGCGACACCGTGTCCGCCATGCTCGGGGCATGGAGTGGTGGTCGGTCGTCGTCGCGATCGTGGGCGGGTTCGTGATCGTGTGGGGCGTCGTGGTGATCGCCCTGGTGGTCGCCGCGCGTCGATCTGGTGACGGCCTCCGGCTGGTCGAGGCGCTCCGGCTCGTCCCCGACGTCGTGCGGCTGGTCCGGCGGCTCGTCGCCGACCCGACGGTGCCGCGGGGTGTGCGCATCGCCCTGGTCGCACTCCTCGGGTACCTGCTCCTGCCGATCGACCTCGTGCCGGACTTCGTGCCGGTCATCGGGTACCTCGACGACGCGATCGTCGTCGCGCTCGTGCTCCGGTTCGTCACGCGGCGGGCGGGTGCGGCGGCGGTGGACCGGCACTGGCCGGGCACGCCGGAAGGGTTGCGTGCCGTGCGCGCCGCGGTGGGGCTGTCGGGGTCGTGACCAGGCCGAGACCCGGCCGGGAACGGGCCCGGGGCCCGGGGCGTGCGCGTGGGAACGCGCGCTGGCGTGGGCGTGGGCGTGGGCGTGGTCCTTCGCGCAGCGCGCGCGACGGTGGTCCGATCGACCCCGTCAGTCCGACGCGGGAGCGAGTTCCTGCGCCTGTGCTGCCGGGACGCCGAGGACGAGGAGGCTGGTGGTGACCGCGGCCCGCAGATCGAGTGCATCGGCGGCACCCGCTGCATCGGCGGCACCCGCTGCACCGCCGGCATCCGCTGCACCGCCGGCATCCGCTCCGTCGCCGGCATCCGGCGCGTCCGGTGCCGTCGGGCGGCTGTCGTCGGCGATGGCGAAGACGGTCGCGGAGGCGATCTGCCCCAGGGCGATCGCCGGGAGGTGCCGCCCGAAGACCCCGTCGTCCTGACCCCGCTGGACGAGCACGGCGAGACGCCGGTCCACCGCCCCGAGCAGGGCGTGGATCTCGTCGCCCTGCTGCCCGCGACGGAGCGCCAACAGCACCCGGTACCGGTGAGCGAGCGGCCAGAGGTCGGTGACGAACTGCGCCCACGCGGCGTCGGCGGGCGATCCGTCGACGTCGGCGCGCTCGAGGATGGTGCCGATCTCCGCTCCCGCTCGCTCGGCCAGCGTGCGGACGAGGTCGGTGCGGGCAGGGAAGTGCCCGTAGACGGTGCGGCGGACCACTCCGGCGGCCTGTGCGATCTCGCCCATACCGGCATCCGGTCGCCGGCCGAGGAGTTCGCGGGCGACGTCGAGGATCCGGTTCCGTGTCTCGTCCATCGCGAGGTCGCGTGCGGATCCGGAAGCCATGCACCGATCATTGCACACTGCTGTGCAATGGGTTACGGTTCCGGTGTTCGTTGCACAACCGTGTGCAACGAACTGCCGCACACCCATCGTGAGGACCGCAGACCATGACCGCATCCACCGCCGTCCGCCCGTTCCGCGTCGACGTCCCGCAGGCGGACGTGGACGACCTCCGCGCCCGTCTGGCCAGGACCCGGTGGCCCGACCCGGAGACCGTGCCGGACTGGTCGCAGGGCGTCCGGTCGGAGAACCTGCGGGCCCTCGTGCACCACTGGCTGCACGACCACGATCCCGTGCGGTTCCAGGAGCGGCTGAACCGGTCCCCGCAGTTCCGTACCGAGATCGACGGACTCGACATCCACTTCCTGCACGTCCGGTCCGCCGAACCCGGAGCGATGCCGCTCCTCCTCAGCCACGGCTGGCCGGGCTCGGTCCTGGACTTCGTCGACCTCATCGGTCCGCTGACCGACCCGGCCGCGCACGGTGGTGACCCTGCGGACGCCTTCGACGTGGTCGTGCCGTCGCTGCCCGGGTTCGGGTTCTCCGGCAAGCCGACGACCACGGGGTGGGACGCCGATCGCACGGCCACGGCGTGGGCCGAGCTGATGCGGCGACTCGGGTACACCCGGTGGGTGGCACACGGCGGGGACTGGGGATCCGTGGTGACGACCGCACTCGCGGCGGCGCGCCCGGAGGGGCTGGCGGGCATCCACCTGAACACCCCGTACGCCGTCCCCGACACGATCCCGGACGAGCGCACGCCCGAGGAGCAGCATGCGGTCGACTCCCTCGCGCGCTACGCGGGACCGCTCGGCGGGTCGAACCACCTGCAGGGCACGAAGCCGCAGACACCGGGGTTCGCCCTCGCGGACTCGCCGGTGGGGCAAGCAGCGTGGATCTACGAGAAGTTCCAGTCGAAGACGGACAACAAGGGCCTCGCCGAGCAGGCCATCGACGTCGACGACATCCTCGACACGATATCGCTGTACTGGTTCACGAACTCCGCCGCGTCCTCCGCCCGGATCTACTGGGAGAACCGCCGCGCCACGATGGCGGGCCCGGTGCTGCACCTCCCCGTCGCCGTGACGGTGTTCCCGCGGGACATCCCGCTCCTGCCGCGCACGTGGATCGAGGCCGCCTACCCGGACCTCGTCCACTACGGCGAGGCACCGCGCGGGGGGCACTTCGCGGCACTCGAGCAGCCCGTGGTCCTCGTCGACGAGCTCCGCAGCGGCTTGCGCGGGCTGCGTCGCTGAGGACGGATCGGCCCCGACCGGGTCGGATCAGACGGTCCGGCGCGTCGCGACCGCGGCCCCCACGACCGCGGTCGCGGACGACCGGACTCCCCACACACCGCTCAGCATGCTCCGGTCGCCCCGCGGGTGCATCCTCCGGAGGGATGAAAAGCTGATGGCCACTCAGCGAGCGCTGCGGCTCTCGACCCACACCGGGTCGGACTGGAGGCACGGTTCAGGCCCGCACCGCGCCTCCAGGCCGTCACCCGGTCGCGTTCACCGCCCCAGCTGCGCGCGCAGGTAGGGCGCGGTCCGACTCGTGGCGGACGCCGCGACCGCGGCCGGCGTACCGGCGGCGACCACCTGCCCGCCCGCGTCCCCACCGGCGGGACCCATGTCGATGACGTGGTCGGCCGCCGCGACGACGTCCATGCTGTGCTCGACGACCACGACCGTGTTGCCGGCGTCCGTGAGCCGCGACAGCTGCTCGGACAGCAGCTCGACGTCGGCGGGGTGGAGGCCGGTGGTCGGCTCGTCGAGCAGGTAGAGCGTGTGGCCGGACCGGGCGCGCTGCAGTTCGGTGGCGAGCTTGATGCGCTGCGCTTCGCCGCCGGACAGCTCCGGGGCGGGCTGGCCGAGTCGGAGGTAGCCGAGACCGACCTGGCGCAGCGTCTCGAGCCCACGCGCCGCGGCCGGGAGGCCGGCGAGGAACGGTGCCGCCTCGTCGACGGTCATGCCGAGCACGTCGGCGATGCTCGCGCCGTCCCACCGGACCTCGAGCGTTTCGGCGTTGTACCGGGCACCGTGGCACTCCGGGCACGGCGCCCAGCTGCCGGGCAGGAACAGCAGCTCGACGGAGACGGACCCCTCGCCCTGGCACACCTCGCACCGGCCGCCCGCGACGTTGAACGAGAACCGTCCGGCGCCCCAGCCGCGCTCCCGTGCGGCATCGGTGGCGGCGAAGGCCTGGCGGACGGCGTCGAACAGGCCCGTGTAGGTGGCGAGGTTCGACCGGGGCGTGCGGCCGATCGGCTTCTGGTCGACCTGGACGACCCGGGTCACGAGCGGGTGCGAGGCGCCCTCGGTGGCCAGGACGCCACCGACGAGCGAGGACTTCCCCGAGCCGCTCACCCCCGTGACCGCGGTGAGGACCCCGAGCGGGACGTCGACGTCGAGACCGTGCAGGTTGTGCAGCGTCACGTCGCGGAGCGCCAGGGTGGCGACCGGCTCCCGCGGTGTGCGGGCGGCAGGTGGGCCGGCCGGGTGGAGGAACCGCCGCGTCACCGACCCCTCGACGTGCTGGAGGCCGTCGACGGGACCGCTGTACAGGACGGTGCCGCCACCGGAGCCCGCGCCCGGCCCGACGTCGACGATCCAGTCGGCGCGGCGGACGATGCTCATGTCGTGCTCGACCACGAAGACGCTGTTGCCGCCGGCGCGCAGGTCGTCGAGCACCTGCACGAGGGACTCGGCGTCGGCGGGGTGCAGACCGGCGCTCGGCTCGTCGAGGACGTACACGACACCGAACAACCCGGAGCGGAGCTGCGTCGCGATCCGGAGCCGCTGCGTCTCACCGGGGGAGAGCGTCGGCGTCGACCTGTCGAGCGCGAGGTACCCGAGCCCGAGGCCGAGCAGGACGTCGAGGCGCGTGACGAGGTCACCCGCGATCGCCACGGCCACCTCGGTGTGCTCGCCCGAGGACGCACGGGACGTCGCCGCCGAGGCGTCCGTGATCGCGGCGATCGGCCGGAGCACGTCGGCGAGCGCCGTGATCGGCAGCGCGTTGAGGTCGGCGATGCTGTGCCCGCCGACCGTCACGGCGAGGGCCGCCCGGGTGAGCCCGGTGCCGCCGCACAGGCCGCACGGCCCGGACTCGACGTACTGCAGGGCCTTGGCGCGCTGGGTCTCGCTCTGGGAGTCCGCGAGGGTGTGCAGCACGAACTGCCGGGCGCTCCAGAACCGACCGCGGTAGGGCTTGGCGACCCGGTCGCGCTTCGGGTGCACTTCGACCACCGGCTGCTCCTCGGTGAAGAGCAGCCAGTCGCGGTCGGCGCGGGGGAGGTCCCGCCACGGCCGGTCGATGTCGTAGCCGAGCACCGCCGTCACGTCGCGGAGGTTCTTGCCCTGCCAGGCACCGGGCCACGCGGTGATCGCGCCGTCGCGGATGCTGAGCGAGTCGTCGTGGACCGTGGACGCCTCGGTGACCTCGTGCGCGGTGCCGAGTCCGTGGCAGCGGGGACAGGCCCCGGCGGCGGTGTTCGGCGAGAACGAGTCGGACTCGAGCCGGTCGGCTCCCGGCGGGTAGGTGCCGGCGCGGGAGAAGAGCATGCGCATCGAGTTCGACAGGGTCGTCAGCGTGCCCACGGTGGAGCGGGCACTCGGGGCACCGCGGCGCTGCTGCAGGGCGACGGCCGGGGGGAGTCCCGTGATCGACTCCACGTGCGGGGTGGACCCCTGCGCGATGAGTCGCCGGGCGTACGGGGCGACGGACTCGAGGAACCGGCGCTGCGCCTCGGCGAACACGGTGCCGAACGCGAGGCTCGACTTGCCGGAGCCGGAGACGCCGGTGAAGGCGACGATGCGGTCGCGGGGGATGTCGACGTCCACGTCCTGCAGGTTGTGCTCGCGGGCGCCGCGGACGCGGATGAACTCGTCGGGGCGGGGGTCGGGCATCCTCACGATGCTAGGCGGAGGCGGCTGGGTGCTCGGGTGCCGGTGGTGGGCGGGGACCGTCCGGTGCTTTGGCGGGCGGGGACCGGCCGGTGCTGGTCGTGTGCCGGGAGCGTCCGGTGCTGGTGGTGGGCGGACACCGCCGGACGTCATCCCGACCGGCGTCGGTCCGCCGCCGCCAGTGCCCGGCGCATCCGCTCCGCGTCGCCGACCGCCCACCCGCCGGAACTCGCCAGCGGCAACTCCGTCATGTGCCGACGCAGGTGCTCCGGGTAGTCCCGCACGACCCGGTCGGGGTCGTCCCGCACCGTGGCGTACAGCGCGGGGCCGTCCGCGTAGAACAGGTCGGCGACGACCAGCCGGCCGTCCGAGCCGCGCATCACGTTCGCCGGGTTGTCGTCGAGCGGACCCCACCACGGCTGCTCCCGGGCGCCCCGCGCGTGCACGGCGTCGATGTGCCCGGCGAGCGCCGCTACGTCCGGCTCCCGTGCACGGATCGACCGGTGGAAGGCCGCCCCTTCGGCCGTGGACACCGGCGCGAGGTACTCCATCACCGTGAGGTCGGACCCGCCCTCGAGCACGCGGTGGTCGACCAGCACGGGGACCTGACGGGTGTGCGCCGCCACACGGTAGAGCATCGCCGAGTACGGCCCGGCGGGGTCGAACGGGCTGACCCGCGCCGCGAGCCGACCGGAGGGGGAACGGAACGCGCACGCCCAGTCCCCGGTGCCGCACGGCGTCCACCCGAGGCCCTCGAGTGTCCGGACCACCTCGGTCCACGGCATCTCGGCGCTGAGGTGCTCGTCGTACGCGTCGTCGCTGTCCACCGCCCCATCCTGCACGACCCGCCCACGGGCTTCCGCACGCGCCGACGGTCTGGGACGATCAACGCGACACGGACGACGGCGCCCGTGCACCATCCGCGAGGAGTCCACCATGACCGTCCGACTCAACCCGTACATCGGCCTCCGCGACCAGGCCCGTGACGCGCTCGACTTCTACCACGGCGTCTTCGGCGGCGAACTCACCGTCAACACCTTCGGCGAGGCCGGCATGGCTCAGGACCCCGCCGACGCCGACAAGGTCATGCACGGCCAGCTCGAGGGCGAGAACGGCCTGCTGCTGATGGCCTCCGACGCACCGACCGGCATGGAGGGCCCCGACGTCAGCAACATCTCGGTGTCCCTGAGCGGTGACGACGAAGCAGCCCTCACGCGCTACTGGAACGGGCTCGCCGACGGGGCGAAGACGATCATCGAACCCCTCACGAAGGCCCCGTGGGGCGACACGTTCGGCATGGTCACCGACCGTTTCGGCGTGACCTGGCTCGTCAACATCAGCGGCGCGGCGGGCTGATCGCGTCCGCCGGGGTGCTCGCCGGGACCGGCCACCGGGGGACCCAGCACCGGACGCGTGCGGCGTAGCGCCGGAAGTCGTCGCCGAACCGGTGGTCGAGGTCGGCCTCCTCGAGCGGGCGGACGACGCAGTTCCAGACGATCGACCCGGCGAGCGCGTACACGACCACCATCCACGAGGTGAGCAGGAGCCCGACGGCGACGCCCTGGGCGATGCCGGCGAGCGCCATCGGATTGCGCACCGAGCGGTACGGACCGGCGATCACGAGCCGGTTCGGCATCGCGGACGGCAGCGGGGTCCCGGCGCCCTGCGTCGACATCGCCGCTGCGGACGCGATGCCGAGCGCACTCGCGGCGACGACTGCGACGGCTCCGGTGACGACAGCGGTGGTCACGACGCCGTCGGGCAGCGTCGGGTGGAGCCGCCAGCGGTGCTCGGCGGCGGCGATGGCGAGCGGCAGCACCCCGAGGAAGAGCCCCCAGAAGACGGTGATCTGCAGGACGGTGCCGAGGACGTGGCGGCGGCGAGCGTCGGGGTCGGCGGTCCGGAACCGCAGCGGGCCGGTCGTCAGCCACTCGGTCGGGACCCGGCCGAGCACGACGAGCGCCAGGGCGAGGGCGGACCCGACGGTCGCGCCGATCATCACGAGCACACCGGCACCGGCCTCGGTCGTCGCGGTGGCCCAGACGGCCAGGGCGGCCAGGACCAGCGCGGTCCACCCGGTCGTGACCACCGCGGCGGCGCGACTGCCGGCCGCTGCGAGCGCCGATGCCACGACGAAGAGCGGGACGTCGAACACCGCGACGACGACGGGGTCGAGCGAGCCGAGGGTCGCCGACCGGACCCCGGGGAGGGTGCACACCGCGATCCACCAGAGGGCCCCCGCGACCGACTGGACCGCGAAGTACCGTCGGCCCCAGGACATGCGAGCACGGTAGCAGTGCGGGATCCCGGCAGCGGACACCGCAAGAATCGCGCAACGCCCCGGTCCCCGCGTTGTCGACCGTGCTCGAGCCGACCTACCGTTCCGGCTGTGTGCGAGGACGCACACGTCCCCCTGCGAGACCTGGAGGCGGCATGTCCGCACGCACCGCATCTCCGTCCACGTTCGGCTCACGGCTGCGCGACGACGTCGTCCACGCCCGCGAGTACACGCTGTTCACGCTGCTGCTCGGTTCGCCGTTCCTGACACGTGCGGTGCGCCGGTTGATCGCGTCCGCCGCGGGCGCCGAACTCGCGTCGAGCCCCGGTCCGCTGTTCTCACTGACGGGGGACCCGAAGAACCTCGTGGTCGGCCGGGGCGTGTACTTCAACCGGAACGTCACGGTCGAGGCCGTCGCGCCGGTCCGGATCGGCGACCACACCGCGATCGGGATGCAGGTGCTCGTGATGACGAGCCACCACGAGATCGGCGACGACGGGGCGTGGAGCGAGACCGCCTCGGGCCGGTCGGTCGACATCGGCGAGCGGGTCTGGATCGGTGGGCGTGCCGTCGTGCTGCCCGGGACGGTCATCGAGGACGACGTGGTGGTCGCGGCCGGGGCGGTCGTCCGGGGGCGGCTCACGTCCCACGGCGTCTACGCCGGGGTGCCGGCGCGGCGGATCCGCGAACTCGGCGTCCCGGGCGCCGCCCCTGCCCCCGCACCTGCGGCCGCCGCTGCGGCGACGCCCGCGGTCCCGGCCGCAGGCGTCGCTCCGGCGGTCAGTCCTGCCGGTTGATCTGGCCCAGCCAGCGCCCGAACGACGGCTTGCGCTCGTCGTGCAGGACGGACACCGTCGTCGCCGGCGTGCAGCTCCGCTGGACGTCGACGGCCGTGCTCTCGTGGAGGTCGTGGCTCATGGTGTGCTCCTTCGCGTTCGGTGGTGGATGAGACACCCGGGACGCGCGTTCCATTCCCGGGTGCGTGCAGCCCGTGGGCCGTGCCGGGTCAGGGCGTCACCATGCCGCCGTTCACGTTGAGGGTCTCCCCGGCGACGTAGCTCGACTCGTGCGAGGCGAGGAACACGTAGGCGGGCGCGAGTTCGGCCGGCTGCGCGGCGCGGCCCATCGGCGACTCGCTCGACCCGAACTCGGGCAGCGACTCCGGGTCGACGCCGCCGCTCGGCTGCAGGACGGTCCAGGTGGGTCCGGGAGCCACGATGTTCACCCGGATCCCACGCTCGACGAGTGCCTGCGACAGCCCCTTCGAGAGGTTGTTGATCGCGCCCTTCGACGCCGCGTAGTCGAGCCGGTCCGGAGCGGGCTTGTACGCCTCCATCGACGCCGTCGTGGTGATCGTCGACCCCGGCTGCAGGTGGGGGAGCGCAGCGCGGACCAGGCGGAACAGCCCGAACACGTTGACGTCGAACGTCGCCTCGAACTGCTCGTCGGTGAGGTCCTCGACCTCGGGCTGCCAACGCTGCTTGCCGGCCACGCTCACGAGCGCGTCGAGGCCGCCGAGTCCCGCGACGGCCTGCTCGACCAGCGTGGTCGCGTAGGACCGGTCCCGCAGGTCACCTGGTACCGCGACGGCCGTCCGGCCCGCGGCGCGGATCTGCTCGATGACGTGGTCCGCGTCGGACTGCTCCTCCGGGAGGTACGCGAGCGCGACGTCGGCACCCTCGCGTGCGAACGCGATGGCGACGGCGCCACCGATACCGGAGTCCGCGCCGGTGATCAGCGCCTTCCGACCGGTGAGCCGGCCGGTTCCCCGGTAGGTCTCCTCACCGAGGTCCGGTACCGGCCGCATGCGGCTCTGGAGGCCCGGCTCGGCTTGCGTCTGCGGCTCCGGCTGGACGTCGGGGTAGCGGGTACGCGGGTCGGCTGGCTCGTACTGGTCGCGGGGCATGGTGCGGGTCCTCTCATCGGTTCCCTCCCACAGAACCGGACGGCATCTGGACCGCCGCCCAGGAGTGCGGTGACCGGTCAGTGCCGCGCGCGACGGCGGGGTGCGACACCGTCGCTCTTGTCGGTCGCGTGGAACGCCTCGACGAGCTGCGCGACGAGGTCCGGCTGCTCGACGACGAGGCCGTGCGTCGCCCTCGGGACCACTGCGAGTTCGCCGTCCGGCAGTGCCTCGAGCATCTGGGCGAGGTGGTCGAGCCGCACCTCGTCGTCGTCCCCGCACAGGATGAGGACCGGGACGTCGAGGCCGCGGAGCTGCGTCACCGTGACCGCGGGTTCCGCCGTGTGCAGCACCCGCGACTTGGCGGTGACGACCTCCCAGTGCTCCGGAGGGTCGGGGGACACCTCGGCGTAGGCGTCCGCCATGAACCGAGGCGGCACCCGACGAGGTGCACGGGGCCGGCGCCGAGGGACCGCACGGTGCCGGCGAGTTCCTCGGCCACGTCCGCGAAGTGCCACGGGCCGTCGACGTCGGGAGTGCGACCGTGCCCGGCTCGGTCGACGAGCACGACACGGGCGCCACCGAACGCCTCGGCCAGCGCCGACATCGACCGGGAATCGGTGCCACCGGGGTGGAGCAGCACGATCGGGGTGCCCGGACCACCCGGGTCGGAGGTCCAGGGTTCGGTCATGCCGGAGTCTCCCACGTCGAGGACCCGGGCGTACGGTGTGCGCCATGCCGAACCAACTCAAGAAGCCGGACATGTACGAGGAGCTCCGCAAGGAGGGCAACTCGAAGGAGAAGGCCGCCCGCATCAGCAACGCCGCCGCGGCTCGGGGCGAGCACGCCGTGGCGAAGAAGGGCGGCGAGTCCGGGTCGTACGACGACTGGACCGTGGCGGACCTCAAGCGACGCGCGAAGGAGCTCGGCATCACCGGGTACTCGTCGAAGCGGAAGGCCGAGCTCGTCGAGGCGCTCCGGGAGCACTGACGGCATCTGGCACCATGGAGTCGTGAACGAGACGGGCATGCCGCGCTTCCGACGGATCTGGTCGACGGTGCAGGTGGGCGTGCTCGCCGTGGCCGTCGTGTTCTGCGTCGTGATGCTCGTGATCGGCCAGGGCAAGCTCGACCGCGTGTACGCCGTGGCCGCGGTGTTCTTCGGCCTCGCCCTCATCGGGCACAGCACGTACCTGTGGCTCGTCGCGCGGAACGGCCGCGGCCGCCCCTGAGCCTCAGGCGTTCGCGAAGACGCGCACCCAGTCCACCGTCATCTGCTGCGGGAAGCGCGTCGACGCGTCGGGCGACCCGGGCCACGAGCCGCCGACGGCCACGTTGAGGACGACGAAGAACGGCTTGTCGAACACCCACGGGTCCGCCCCGACGTCGGCACGGGTCAGCGTCCGGTACGCCGTGCCGTCGACCGACCACGTGATCGAGTCCGGACGCCAGTCGACGCCGAACACGTGGAAGTCGTCGGCGAACGGAGCCCCCGTGGGGTTCGTGGACGCCGCCGAGATGCCCTGCGCGCCGGAGTACCCCGGGCCGTGCACCGTGCCGTGGACCACGGTCGGTTCGTACCCGACGTTCTCCATCACGTCGATCTCGCCGCAGGCCGGCCACCCGACCGACCCGATGTCCGCGCCGAGCATCCAGAACGCGGGCCAGATCCCCTGCCCCCGGGGGATCCGGATGCGCGCCTCGATCCGGCCGTACTGCGCCGTCGAGGTGCCCTCGGTCTTCAGTCGTGCCGAGGTGAACGAACCGTCGGCCTCACGCCGGGCGGTGATCACGAGGTTGCCGGCACCGTCGAGCGCCGCGTTCCGCCGGGAGTCCGTGTAGGTCTGCAGTTCCCCGTTGCCCCACCCGCCCGCGCCGAGGTCGTACCGCCAGACGGCGCTGTTCGGTGCACTGCCGGCTGGCCCGTCGAACTCGTCCGCGGCGAGCAGGGTGCCCGCTGCCGCCACGGCCGGTGTGGAGCGGCTCGCGATGCTCGTGCCGACGATCGCGGCGGTGGTCCCGGCGATGCCGGCGGTCATGAACCGGCGACGGTCGATGCGGTCGTCCACGTCGTCCTCCTCGGGTGTGCGCGTGGGTGGTCAGGGTCGGTAGGCGATGCAGAGCACCGTGACGTCGTCGGGGTGCTCGCCGCGGTGGGCGAGCTCGGTGATCCCGTCGACGAGCTGCTGGGGGTGCGAGCGTTCGGCGACCCAGGCCTCGAAGCGGTCGAGCGCGTCGAGGTCCCCGCCGAAGAGGTCGAGCACCCCGTCGCTGACGCTCACGACGACGTCGCCGGGCTCGAGGTCGGTCGTCTCGCTCGACCACGAGGTCCCGACGCCGATCGGCAGGTGCCCGGACCGCAGCGACCGGACCGCGCCGTCGGCACGCCGGAGGAGGCTCAACCCGTGGCCGGCGTCGACCCAGCGGGCGTGGCCGTCGCGGTCGATCCGCACGTGGAAGCACGTCGTGAACTGTGCACTCTCGACGTCGGACGTCCCGGTCGCCAGGCCGGCGGCCGCTCGACGGACCGCCGTGGCCGCGTCCGGTTCGTCGACGGTGCTGCGCACGAGGGACCGGACCGCGGCGGCGATCATGCCGGCGCCGACGCCCTTGCCCATCACGTCGCCGAGCGTGAAGGCCGCGCCGTCCGGTGTCGGGAACCAGTCGTAGAAGTCGCCGCCGACGGTCCGTGCCGGGATGCACACCCCGAGTGCGTGGAGTTCCGGTGGGAGTCCCTCCGTGGACGCGGGCAGCAGGGACTGCTGGACGAGGGCGGCCCGGTCGATCTCACCCTCGGCCACGCGACGACGACGCTGTGCGGTGCTGAGCCGGACGTCCGCCTGCCGGGCGAGCTCGTTGGTCACGGCCGCCGTCGCGCCGTACACGACGACCGCGAAGGCGAGCCGGACGAGTTCGCTCGGACGCGGTTCGGTGGGTTCCAGCACGTACGGCAACAGCAGCGTGGCGCAGGTCCCGAGCAGCGGGTACAGCACGTGGCGCCGACCCGGGCTCGCCGCCATCCAGATCACCGGCAGGACGACGACGGCGAGGAACACCGAACGGGTGTCGCCCGTGCCGTACCGGAGCAGCCCGATCGCGATGAAGTCGATCGCCGGGACGACCAGCTCGGCGCGGGCGGCGCCCGGCCAGCGCGCCATCACAGCCGCCACCAGCAGCCCGCCGAGGGCGAGTGCCACGCCGGTCCACATCCGCGGCGCGTCGGTGACCGGGAGCCAGGGGGTGAGTGTGCTGGTCACCGCGGCAGCCACCACGAGGGCAGCGACGACGGACTGCTTCGCCAGGGGCGCCCACGAGGCGCGGAGCCCGACGAGCGCGATGGGCCCGGTGTCCTCCCGTGCGGTCACGGTCCAGGTCCTGGGGGTCGCGGTCGAGCCGGCCGTGCTGGTCATCGGGTCGAGTCAAGCCGCTCCGGCCCGGCGGGGCAAGCCCGTGCCCGGGTCACCCGAACCGGACGGCGAGCGGCACGAGCAGCCCCGCGACCCAGACGAGCACCATGACGAGGGCGCCGATCGCGATGAACCGTCGGCGGCGTCGGAGCCTCGGACTCGGTTCGTCGCCCCACATCTGCGCGCGGACGAGGACCCGGTTCGCCTGCTCGACGACCTTGCGCACCTCGGGATCGTCGAGTTCCAGCACGCCGTCGCGGGCGTGCTGGGCGATGACGGTCGCCTCGTCGACGGTGAGGTCGTCCTTGCGCATGCGCCCATCGTGGCAGGCGGCCCGCGTCAGCGCACCCCGTCGCGCGTCACGGCCACCCGGAGCGGCAGGCCCGCGGCGAGTGCCGCGACTCGCGGATCGCGCAGGGGACGCCCTCCGACCGTCGGCAGGTCGAGGTAGCCACGGCTGACCGTGTGCCGGAGCGCACCGGTGGGCACGGGTCCGTCGCCGGTGCGCATGCGCCACGCCTGCGGTCGGCGACGCAGGAGGTCGGCGTCGGAGGCGGTGTCGGGGTCGGCGACGAGGCGCGCCCAGACCTCGTCCTCGGTGCTCCGGGCGAGGTCGGTCGGCGACAGCGCACCGCGGTCGAGCAGCCGCCCGACGAGGTCGCGGAGCACGGTCACGGGCACGAGGTTCGCCGCGGAGCGCTGCGCGAGTGCCTCGCGGACGGCCAGGTCGGCCAGCTCGAGGGCGTCGTCCGGATCCGCGTCGACCGTCCCGCCGACGAGCCGCAGGCGACCGAGCAGGACGTGCGGCGGCGTCTGCGTCCGTCCGTGCGCCTGGCCGCTCCGGAGGAACGAGTCCAGGTGGTCGAGCTTCAGTCCGTTCGGGACCGACGTCAGCACCGACGGCACGCGGCCTTCGTCGACCGCGATGACCTGGTCGGCGTCGATGCCCGGGACCTCGTCCGCGAGGTGCCGGATCGCGGTTCGTCCGAGGGAGTGGTGCTCGAGGCCGCCCAGACCCTCCAACGTGTGGCTGAACGGCAGGTGCCCGACGTCGTGCAGGAGTGCGGTCGTGCGGGCGAGGTGGTCGTCCGGAGCGAAGGCGGTGACGAGCGCGAGCACCCCGAGGGAGTGTTCGAGCCGCGAGTACGACTGGGTCGTCGTGAGCGCGGCACCGCCGGCGTGGGCGACGAACGCGAGCCGTCGCACCGTCCACGTCTCGAGCAGTCGTCGTTCGAGCGGGGTGAGCCGCACCTCCACCCGCCAGAGCGGATCGAACCAGACCCCGTCGATCCCGAGCGTGTCCACCGCGTCCCCGTGCACCGTTCCCCCTCGTCGCCTGCCCCTCGACGCTACCGGACCCGCCGTGCAGCACGTGCCCTGTGCGGGGACGGAGCCGCGACCGCGTACCAAGGACCCATGGCACATCGGTTCCGCGGGAAGATCGTCGTCGTCACCGGAGCATCGAGCGGGATCGGCAGGGCCGCCGCGCACGAGTTCGCACGGCAGGGCGCGACGCTCGTGCTGGCCGCCCGCAGCCACGACTCGCTCGAAGCCGCCGCCGCCGAGTGCCGGGCGCTCGGGGCCGAGGCAGTCGCGATCCCCACGGACGTCGCCGACGAGCACGCCGTCCGCGACCTCGTCGCGACCACCACGACCCGCTTCGGACGGATCGACGTCTTCGTGGGGAACGCCGCACTGTTCGTCTACGGCCTCTTCGAGCAGACCCCGACCGAGGCCTTCAAGCGCGTCGTCGACACGAACCTGTACGGCCACCTGCACGCGATCACCGCCCTGCTCCCGCACTGGAAGCAGCGGGGCGAGGGCACCTACGTCCTCGTCGGCTCGATCCAGTCGCTGCTGTCCGCGCCGTACCAGTCCGCCTACGTGACGAGCAAGCACGCGGCCCTCGGCCTGGTCGACGTCCTCGGCGACGAGTTCGCCGGCACGGGCATCCGCTTCGCCGCGCTCCTGCCGTCGACCATCGACACGCCGATCTACCAGAACGGCGCCAACTACACCGGCAAGACCTCGCACCCGCTGCCGCCGACGGTGTCCGTCGAGCGTGCCGGCCGCGCGGTCGTCCGGACGGCACTGCACCCCAAGCGCTACCGGTTCGTCGGCCGGATCCAGGCGTCGCTCGTGCCGCTGCAGTACGTCTTCCCCGGGCTGTTCCACAAGATCACCAAGCCGATGGTGCAGACGTTCGCGCTCCGCGGCACGGGAGCACCGACCGACGGCAACCTCTGGACCCCGGCCGACGCCGGCAACGCGACGAACGGCGGCTGGGTCGCGAAGCGTCGCCGCGTGACCCGGCCGCTGGCCTGGGCGGGCGCGGCTGCGGTCGTGGGCGCCGTGCTGCTCGGGCGCTCCCGCCGGTGACCGGAGCGGCCGCGTCCGACCGCTAACCTGCTGCTCGCGAGCGTGTCGGGTGCTCGTGGATCGGGGGACCGCATGGCCGACGCAGGACCGGCGACACGGGTCGACGTCGACACCGAGGACGCTGCCCGGGCACGTGCACGGTCGCACCGCGCGGGCTCGAAGGCAGGCAGCGGACCCTGGACCACCGTGCTCGTCACCGCGTGGATCGTGCTCGTCGTCGCCTTCGTCGCGATCTCGGTGTTCGAGAACGCCTTCCGGTACCGGGCGGTCGGCGCCTCGTTCCTCATCGCATCGGCGTGGACACTCCCGCCGCTGCTCGTCCTGCACGGCATCCACGCCGCCGTCGTCCGTCCCGGCGGGCCGCGCGCCCGCCGTCGTGACGCCCCCTTCGACCGTGCCGCCGCACGCGTGGTCGCCGAATCGCGTGCGGCGGGGTTCCCGGACCTCGACGTCGCCGCCCTGGTCCGGATGCTCCGATCGGCGGACAACGGCCCCGACCCGGGCACCGGCGAGCGTGGGATGCCCGACTGGCCGCTCCTCCGCTGGGAACTGCCGCTCGCGCCGCCACAGCCCGGTCGGTTCGTCGTCGCCGAGCGCAGGAGCGGACCCGAGCGCGGGAGCGGACCGGAACGCACCGTGCTGACGCTGGTCGAGCCGCGGGCCGAGACCCCCGTTCCCCGGACCGCCCCGTCGGTGGCGGAGCACCTCGGCACGATCGTGCTCGGGGCGTACCGACCGGACGCGCCGGCCCCCATCACCGCCGCGCGCATCGGCGGTGCCCCCGCGGTGCCCGAGGGATGGGAGTGGCCGCTGTGCGCCCACCACGACGAACCGATGCAGTTCACCGCCCAGATCGAACACCGGGAGACGCTCGTCAGCGTGTTCGTGTGTCAGTTCGACCCGGGGACGTGTGCCTCGTGGGAGCCCGACAGCGGCGCGAACGCGGCGTTCGTGTTCTCCCCCCGAGGGCTGCACCTCGCGGCCGAACCCGTCTCACCGCACGGCGATCCCGACGACCCGGAGCCGGCGTCTCCACCGCTCCTCGCCGACGCGATGCTCCTCCGGCACGTGCCGGTGCCGATGGTCCACGACGACGAGGACCCCGACCGAGTGCTCACGGCCGCGGCCGCCGAGGGGGTCCTCGTCGCGGGCCAGTACGGCGGCGTGCCGGAGTGGATCCAGGACGACGAGACCCCCGCGGGCACCGAGTTCGTCGCGTCGATCGAGCCGGGTCCGCTCGGGTTCGACCTCGGCGACGCCGGCCGGGCGTACGTCTTCAGCGACGGCGCGCGGGCGTCGGTGCTCTGGCAGAGCTCCTGAGCTCCGACGTCCCTCTCGGGGAGACGCGACCGCCTGCGGGCCCGGAGGCGCGGGTCGGGCCCGCACCGCGCCTCCAGGCCGCACCGTGCGAGCGTCCGCACACCGTGACAGGCCGTGCGGGCCGCACCGAGCGCGGAACCTCGCACGCTGCGACGGCTAGAAGAGCGTCGCGCTCGCCCGGCGCGCGCCCTCGCCGAGGGACTCGAGCTTCGCGGCGGCGATCTGCGGGTGGATGCGGCCGCCGAGGCCGCAGTCGGTGCCGGCGATGACGCGCTCCTGGCCGACGACCGAGGCGAACCGCTCGATGCGCTGCGCGACGAGGTCCGGGTGCTCGACGACGTTCGTGGCGTGGCCGACCACGCCGGGCACGATGACCTTGCCGTCCGGCAGCGCGACGTCCTGCCAGACGGTCCACTCGTGCTCGTGCCGGGCGTTCGCCGCCTCGAACGAGTACGCGCCGGCGTCGATGTCGAGCATGAGGTCGACGATGTGGCGGAGCTCGATGTCGGTGGTGTGCGGGCCGTGCCACGAGCCCCAGCAGAGGTGGAAGCGCACCCGCGAGGTGTCGAGGCCGCGCAGCGCGTGGTTGAGCGCCTCGACGCGGATGCGGGTGAAGGCGCGGTAGTCCTCGACGGTCGGCTCCGGGTTGATCTGGTCCCAGTTCTCGGCGATCGAGGGGTCGTCGATCTGCAGGACGAGACCGGCGTCGAGGATGATCCGGTACTCCTCGCGCAGGGCGTCGGCCCAGGCCCAGATGTGCTCCTCGTCGGTGGCGTAGGACTCGTTCGCGACCCGGGCGGCGGACCCGGGGGAGAGCGCCGTGATGAAGCCGTTCGCGGCGCCGGCCGCCTCGACGGCGTGCCGGAGGTTGGCGGCGTCCGTCCGGGCTGCCTCGTGCCCGGTGTACGCGATCGGGCCGGTCGTCGTCGGGAACGCGGTGGCGTTCTTGCCCGTGCCGATGCCCGAGCCCGGGTCGGTGTAGGCCTCGCGGAAGATCGTCCAGTCGCGGCGGTCCGGGAAGCTCGTGAGCCGGACGTGTCCGGGCTCGGAGCGGACCGGCTCCTGCGTGAAGATGTCCTCCTCGGTCAGGCTGAGGCCGCTGACGCGCTGGAACGAGTACCCCCACCAGGCGCCGTAGTCGACGCTGTTCGACATCGCCTTGCCGAACTCGCCGTCGCCGGGCTGCGTGATGCCGAGGGCGGTCTGGCGGGCGACGACGTCGTCGACCGCGGCGCTCGTGAGCGCACGGACCTCGTCGGTGGTCTCCAGCGTGAAGCCGTCGGCGGCGAGGGGCCGGGCGGCGTTCGCGGCGATGAGCTCCGGCGTGCGGGGCAACGAGCCGGCGGTGGTGGCCTGGACGTGGTCGGTGTTCTCGAAGGACATGCTGCCCAATCTGGCACGGGACCCCCGGGAGCGGTCCGACTCGGGAGAATGGGACACCGTGCCCCGTCCCACCACCCGCATCCCGCTCAACACCCTCGCCGTCCCGTTCGGTCTCGCCGGCTTCGCCGAGACCTGGTCGTACGCCGCCCCCGTCCTCGACCTGCCGGCCGTCCTCCCGCAGGTCTTCTGGGGCATCGCCGCCGTCGCCTGGACCTGGCTGCTCGCCGCGCACGCCGTCCGCGGGGTCCGGGTGCGCGCGCACGACCGGCTCGTCGACCAGCTGCGGCACCCCGCGCAGGGTCCCCTCGCGGCCCTGGTCCCGGCGACCGCGATGCTGCTCGGGGTCGACCTCGCGCACGGCTGGCCGGTCGGCGGGAGGGTGCTCGTGCTCGTCGCCGTGGCGGTCGCCGCCGGGTTCGCCGCCTGGCTCCTCGCGACGTGGTTCGAGGGTCGGCTCGCCGTCGAGTCGGTGCACGGCGGCTACCTCCTGCCGACCGTCGCAGCGGCGCTCGTCGGCTCGGTCGCCACGCACGAGGTCGGGCTCACCTGGCTCTCCTGGGCCTGCTTCGGCGTCGGCGTGTTCTTCTGGGTCGTGATGACCGGGCTGCTGCTCATCCGGCTGTCCTTCCGCCCCGCGCTGCCCGCACCGCTCGTGCCGACGATGGCGATCCTCGTGGCACCGCCGTCGGTCGCCACGGTCGCGGTGTTCGCGCTGACGGACGACGTGCTCACGGTCCCGGTGCAGGCGATCACCGGGCTCGGCGTGCTGCTCGTCGCGGTGCAGGTCGCCCTGCTGCCGCGGTACGCGCGGCTGCCCTTCTCGCTCGGGTTCTGGTCGTTCGTGTTCCCGGCGGCGGCGGTCGCGACGGCCGCGATCGAGTGGTTGCGGGTGCTCGACGTGCGGTGGGCGTGGATCCCCACCGCGGGGGTGCTCGCCCTGCTCTCGGTGCTGGTCGCGGTCGTCGGGTCGCGGTCGATCGCGCTGGCCGTGCGGCACCTGCTGCCCCAGGCGGAGGGCGTCCTGCAGGCCGCCGACGACGAGGACGCCGAGCCGGGCCCCGTGACGGGCGCGACCCGGACGGTCTGAACGCGACCACGGTTCGGGAGGCGCGGTGCGCGTC
>NZ_MJGQ01000004.1:290270-320265 GCF_001865095.1 Curtobacterium sp. MCBA15_013
CGGTGCGCGTCCGACGCGCACCGCGCCTCCCGAGCCGGTCGCGTGCACCGCGTGACGTCCGGAGACGGCGTGCGTCGCCACCCGGCCGTGACACGACGTACCGTCGTGGCATGACCACGACGACGCCGACCGCAGCCGACTTCCGCTCCGAGTGGGCCGTGTGGCACGACGCCCACGAGGCGGCCCGCGCGAGTGCGCACGGCTTCCTCGCGATCACGAGCATCCGGTGGCTGACGGGCACGCCGGAGCGCTTCGACGACGCGCCCGGGGAGTGGTCGACCTCGGAGGCGGGACCGGTCGTCACCCTCGACGACGGCGAGTCGATCGAGGTCGACGGCCTCGCGGTGACGGGCACGCACCGGTTCGGTCCGCTCCCCGAGCGGTCGAGCACGACCATCGCGTGGCAGGACGGCGACGAGCGGGTCGTCATCGAGGTCGCCCGGCGTGGTGGCAGTGACGTCCTCCGACCGCGGCACCCCTCGAACCCGACGCGGACCGGGTACACCGGGACGCCGTCCTACTCGCCGGACCCGTCGTTCGCGGTCGCGGCGCACTTCGAGCCGTTCGACACGCCGCGCTCGGTGACCGTCGGGTCGGTGGTCGACGGGCTGCAGCACGTGTACGAGGCGCCGGGCGTGCTGACGTTCGACCTCGACGGTCCGCGGTCACTCCTCGCGTTCAACGGGTACGGCGACGGGTTGCTGGTGCTGTTCACCGACCGGACGAGCGGCGTGACGACGTACGCGGCCAACCGGAGCCTGGACGTCCCGGCGCCGGACGCGTCGGGCGCGACGACGATCGACTTCAACCGGGCGACGAACCTGCCGTGCGCCTACACGCCGCACGCGACGTGCCCCTTGCCGCCGGCGGAGAACCGGCTCGACGTCGCGGTGGAGGCGGGGGAGCAGCTGCCGGCGTGAGGCGGCGGGGCGGCGCGACGCGGCGGCGCGGCGCGGGGTGCAAGGCGCGCGGTGTTCGACACCGCACCACCGGATCGACGCGCGGAACGTCGCACCATGCACGTGCATCGGATGCGCGGGCATCGTCCGACACTCCACCAGGTGATCGACGGGTGCGATGTCGCAGCATGCACACGCACCCGCGGGCGACGCCCGGCTCAGGGCACCTCGACGCGGGCCCAACCACTCGTCGCCCGCCACGCGCCCGGGTCGAACGAGAACACGCTGCCCATCCCCGGCTGGTCGAGCGCACGGGTGACCGGCACGCCCCGCAGGTCGGCGAGCAGCAGCGCCCCGACCGCACCGTGCGACACGATCGTGACGTCGCCGGCGTCGGTCAACGCCCACACGGCACGGACGATGCGGTCCTGGGCGTCGACGGCGCGCTCCCACCTGCGCACCGAGTCCTCCGGCGTGGCGAAGAACGCGTCGACGACCCCGTCGAACTCCGCGGGCGGCAGGTAGCCCGTCGCGCTCCGGTCGATCTCGCCGAGCGCGGGGTCCGACGAGGGCACGAGCCCCACCGCCTCCGCGAGGATCGCCGCCGTGTCGACCGCCTTCTGCTCGGTGCTCGACACGATCCGCTGGACCCCGGGGTGCCAGGCGACGGCCGCGGCTCCGGCAGCGCGGGCACGCCCGTCGGGGGAGAGCCCCCACGACTCGATCGGCCGCGAGGGGTCGACGACCACCTCGGCGTGGGTCAGGAAGAACGACGGCACGATGTCACTCCAGGTCGTCGGCGGCCGACGGGTCGACGACGCGCACACCGTCGACCTCGCCGATCCGGGCGATGAGCAGGGACCCCTCGGCACGGCCGGCGACGTCGATCCGGACCGCGGTGGCGTCGACCCGGTCGGTGTCCTGCCGCACGAGCCGGGCGACCCGCCACCCGCCGGCCGTCGCGAGGGCGAGCACGTCCGGCAGCACCCCGCGGCCGGCGTCGTAGACCACGTCGAGCGTCATCGACTGCTCGGCGGAGCGGGACAGCGCCCGGACGATCGCGGTGTAGCCGAACACGACGACGAAGTGCAGTGCGGTGACGACGAGTGCGAGCAGCCAGAGCCCGGCACCTGCGGCCATGCCGATCGCCGCGGTCTCCCACACCGCGGCAGCCGTGGTGAGGCCCCGGACGGCTCCGCGTCGGGTGAGGATCAGCCCGGCGCCGAGGAACCCGACCCCGGAGACGATCTGCGCCGCGACGCGCGAGGGGTCGAGCACGACGTGGTCCGGCACGAGGACGTCGCTGAACCCGTACTTGCTCACGAGCAGCATGAGGGCCGACGCGGTCCCGACGATCGCCTGCGTGCGGATGCCGGCGCTCTTCGACCGGAGCTGCCGCTCGAGGCCGATGAGCGACGCGAGGGCGAACGCGAGCAGGACCTCGCCGATCTGGACCCACCCCTGTCCGGCGAGGGGCTCCGTGAGCTGTTGGATCGTCACGCCGACCGACGATACGCCGGCACCCGGCGGACGGGAGGCGCGGTGCGGGCCCGACCTGCGCCTCCCGTCCGTCAGCGGGTCGCCGTAGGGTGAGCGCGTGGAGTTCCCGGGGGAGGCGGCCGACGCGCGCGACGCGTCGACCTCTCCGGGGTCACCCCGGGGCACGCAGGACCAGCAGGACGACACGCCCCGAGCGGGACGGCGCGCTCCGCGCGCGACGCCGCACGGAGGCACCGACGGGTCCCCCGGGAACCCCACGCCCCTGACCGTCGTCGCCGGTGCCCTCGCCGACGCGTTCCTGACCGCGGAGCACTGGGGACCGGACGACCTGACCGCCGCCGGCTGGGCGGTGGTCGGCGTCGAGCGCGCCTACGTCGGGCTCGCGGTCGCAGCGGCCCTCGCCGCACACCCGCGACCACCGGTCGACGCACCGCGACAGCTCGCGGCGGTGCTCGAGGCGTCGCCGCGCCTCGCCGAGCTGCACCGCGCACGCGAGGCGCGCCGACCGGTCCGGGTCGTCGCGCGCCGGGCGACCGCGGTCCGGGCACGTCCGGAGACCGCGAGCCGACTGCTCGTCGACACGCTGCCCGAGCTCGCGCGCGAGCTCGACCTCACCGTCGGGCGGCTGCTCTGGCTCGCGGACACCCGCTCGTGGAACCGGCGACCGGGGCCCTCGAGCCCGCTCCACCACCACCGCTGCGAGTGGATCCGTCGACCCGGACGCACGCCGCGGCTGCTCGAGAAGCCGATGGACATGCTCCGCCGGACGCAGCGGACCATCCTCGACGAGCTCCTCACCGCGCTGCCGGTGCACGACGCGGCGCACGGCTTCGTCGGCGGTCGGAGCGTCGTGACCGGAGCCGCGGCGCACACCGGGCGGCAGATCGTCGTCACGGCCGACCTGACGTCCTTCTTCGCGAGCGTCACCGCGCCCACCGTGTACGGGGTCTTCCGCGCGGCGGGCTTCGCGGAGCCGCTCGCACACGTCCTCACCGGGGTGTGCACGCACCGGGTGCCGGTGCACGTCCTCAGCGCGATGCCGGACGGCGGCAGCCCCGAGGAACGGCAGGCGCTGCGCGCGATGCTCCGCGAAGCCCACCTGCCGCAGGGCGCGCCGACCTCACCGGCGCTGGCGAACACGGCGCTCCGGCACCTGGACGCACGGCTCGCGGGGTGGGCGGCCTCGGTCGGCGCGGTCTACACCCGGTACGCCGACGACCTGACGTTCAGCGGTGACGAGCGGCTCGCGGCCCGACCGGACGCGTTCCTGCGCGGGGTCGACCGGATCGTCACGGAGCAGGGACTCCGGTTGAACCCGTCGAAGACCCGGGTGCGGCGACGGGGCACGCGGCAGTCGGTCACGGGGGTCGTCGTCAACGACCGGACGTCGCCCGGTCGGCGCGAGGTCGACCGGCTGCACGCGATCCTGCACAACGCCGCCAAGCACGGTCCGGCGTCGCAGAACCGTGCTGGGCACCCCGACTTCCGAGCGCACCTGCTCGGGCGGATCGGGTGGGTCGAGCAGGTCCACCCCGGACGCGCACGGCGCCTGCACGAGGAGTTCGCCCGCATCACGTGGTGATCCCGGGCCGTCCCCGTGCGGGTGTGACGCCGGGTTGCAGCGGGCACGGGCACGACGCCCGACCGCCGGTAGCGTGCCGCCATGTGCCCGAGTGAGATCACGGCCGACGCCCGTTACGAGGAACTGATCGCGCCGCTGCGACCGGTGATCGAGCGGATCGCCCTCGACGCCCGGCAGCGGGAACGCGAGGAACGGCTCGCCACCGACCAGCTCGGCTGGCTCGTCGACGCCGGGTTCGCGCGCTGGCGCACCCCGGTCGCGTGGGGCGGGGTCGGGGCACGGCTGTCGGACGTGTTCCGGGCGGTCGCCGAGATCGCCGAGGTCGACCCGAACCTCGCGCACGTGTGGCGGAACCACTTCTCGTTCATCGAGGACCGGGTGCACGCCGAGGGGAGCGCCTCCGACCGGGCGATCGTCGAACGCCTCGGCGGTGGGGAATTCGTCGGCGGTGGGTGGAGCGAGACGCCGAACCCGGCCGGAGCGGACATCAGCACGCGGCTCACCCCGGACCCGGACGGCGGCTGGCGCGTCACCGGCCGGAAGTTCTACTCGACGGGGAGCATCTACGCCCGGTGGATCACGGTGCTGGCGCTCGACGACGCCGGAGCACGGTTCGTCGCCCTCGTGGACGCCCGCGACCCGGGCGTGCGGATCGGGGACGACTGGGACGGGTTCGGCCAGCGGATCACCGGCAGCGGGAGCGTGACGTACACCGACGTGCACGTGCCCGACGAGCGGGTCCTGCCGTACGCGACGCGCTACCCGTACCAGGAGCAGTACTACCAGACGGTCATGCACGCGATCCTCGTCGGCATCGGGCGTGCGGCCCTCCGCGAGGGGATCGAGGCGCTGCGCTCCCGGCAGCGCGGGCACCACAACGGCACGACCACGGACCCGACCGCCGACCCCGAGCTGCTCAGCACGATCGGCACCGTCGCGGCCCGGGTGTACGCCGCCGACGCCGCGTTCACCGCGAGCCTCGGACCGGTGGACGCCGCCGTCGACCGCCACACCGGACTCCGGGCCGCCGGGGCGGACCCCTCGACGGACCCGGTGCTGCGCGACGCGCTCGAGCGGAGCTGGATCGCGGTCGCCCAGGCGCAGACGGTGGTCACCGACGCCGTGCTCGACGCGACGACGCTCGTGTTCGACGCCCTCGGGTCGAGCGGCACGTTCCGCTCCCTGGGGCTCGACCGGCACTGGCGGAACGCCCGGACCCTGGCGTCGCACAACCCGCGCGTGCACAAGCGGCGCATCGTCGGGGACCTGCTCGTGAACGGCGCCAGCCCGCTCGACCGCGTGTAACCCGCCGTCACGAGGCGCAACCGGACGACACCTGCACCCGCCGGGGCCGCGCTGCCCCGTACGGTCGTCGGCAACGGCCCGCCACGGACGCTGGGGAGGCGACGGTGGCGGGCCGCTCTGCACGCGTACGGAGGGACCACCGTGACCGAGACACCCGCACCGACCATCGTCGCCGTGCCGGACGGCGACCTCGCCGCCGCCGTCGCCCGACCCGGTGGGATCGCCCGGCTCGCCGACCGGATCCGTGCCTCGGGCGCCGCGGTCGTCGCGATCGGCACCGACCGCTTCGACGCCGAACGCGGTCGTGGCCACCGGCTCGACCCGACCACCGCGGCGCTCGCCCTCGGCCGTGCCCTGCCCACGCACGGGCTGCTCGTCGCCGCGGCCCCGACCCGGGAGCACCCGTACAACGTCGCCCGCCGGGTGCTGTCCCTCGACCACGTCCTGGACGCCCGGGTCGGTCTCGTCGTCGGAGCGCGGGACCACGGCCTCCCGGCGACGGGGGAGCAGCACGACCCGGCCGAGTTCGCCGAGGTGGTGCGCGGCCTCTGGCGGACGTGGCCGCTCGACAGCATCGTCGGCGACCGCGCAGCCGGCCGGTTCGCCGACACGACCCGGATCATCCCGCTCGACCACGACGGCGGGCCGGACGGGTACCGGGTCCGGGGGCCGTTGACGACGCCGTCGAGCCGGCAGGGCGAGCCCGTCCTCGCGGTCTGGCACGACGTCGCACACGAGGGTGCCGACCTGGTGCTCGGCGGAGCCGCGCGCCCGCTCGTCCCGTTGCCGGGCGGGGCCGGTGCGTCCGAGCCGAGCCGCGCCTCCCGGACCCCGACCGGCCCCGGTGCCCACCGGCGGACGCTGCGTGACCTGCTCGGTCTGCCGGTCCCCGCGCCGGTCGGCGCATGAGCGCCGACGCCGACGCCGGGCTCGTCCTCGGCGTCAACCTGCAGGGCTTCGGCCAGCGACCGGCGGCCTGGCGGACCCAGGACGTCGAGCCGACCGACCTGCTCACCGCCGGGTTCTGGGAGGACCTCGGCCGGACCGCCGAACGCGGGCTGCTGGACATGGTGTTCTTCGCGGACCACCCCGCGCTCGGCGACCCCAACGTCCGCGCGTACGGGCTGCTCGAGCCGTTCGTGGCGCTCGGGGCGATCGCCGACGCGACCACGCACCTCGGACTCGTCGGGACGGCGTCGACGACCTACAACGACCCGGTCGACCTCGCCGAGCGGCTCCTCTCCCTCGACACCGTCTCCGGGGGCCGCGTGGCGTGGAACGCCGTGACGACCTACGACCGGTCGGTGTCGGCGAACTTCGGCGTCGCGACGAACCCGGAGCGACCCGAGCGGTACGCCCGTGCCGGCGAGGTCGTCGACCTCGTGCAGGCGCTCTGGCGGTCCGCCGCCACCGGGGTGCCCGTCGACCACCACGGCGAGTTCACCGAGTTCGCGGGGGCGATCACCGTCCCGCCGTCGGCGCAGGGACACCCGGTGGTGTTCCAGGCCGGGGGATCGCCGCACGGAAGAGACCTCGCCGCGCGCGTCGCCGAGGGCGTGTTCGCCGTCGAGCTGACGCCCGAGCCCGCCCGGGAGCACTACCGCGCCGTCAAGCAGGCGGCCCGGACGTACGGCCGGCGGGCGGCGGACGTGGCGATCGTCCCGGGGCTGTCGCTCGTGCTCGGCAGCACCGAGGCCGAGGCGCAGCGGCGGTTCGACGAGCTCGAGGCCCTCGCCCCGGACGGCTACTCCCTGCGGGCGCTCGGGACCCACCTCGACGCCGACCTCACCGACCTCGACCCGGACGCGCCGGTCCCCGCGGCGATCCTCGACCGCGAGGTCGACCCCGTCACCTACGGCCCCTCGCTCGGGTACCACGAGACCGTCGTGCGCTGGGTCCGCGCGCACAACACGTCCCTGCGAGAGGTCCTGCGCGGCTTCGGTGGCTACGGCGCCCGGATCGTCGTCGGCACCCCGGAGCAGGCCGCCGACACCATCGAGGAGTGGTACCGGACCGGGGCCGCCGACGGCTTCAACCTGATGATCGACGAGTTCCCGCGCGGCCTCGAGACCGTGGTCGACGAGCTCGTCCCGATCCTGCAGCGGCGCGGTGTGTTCCACCGCGAGTACGAGGACGTCACGTTGCGCGGGCGGCTCGGTGCGCGGGCGCGCGAGCTGTAGGGCGCCCACCGCGTGACGCCGTGTGACGTGGCGACCGGGCTCGCCGCGTCACACGGGGCAACGCCCGGTCACGCTCCGCAACACCCGTCGTGCCCAGGCCCGGTCGGTCATAGCGTCGCCACCATGACCGACTACCTCGACCGCGAGCACGACAAGACCTTCACGAAGGTCTACAAGCAGCAGACCCCGGACATCCTCTCGGCCTTCGTGCAGTTCGACGAGTCGGTGTTCCGGGCCGAGGGTCGCGAGATCCCGCTGAAGTACCGGGAGCTCATCGCACTGGCGGTCGGCATCACCACGCAGTGCGTCTACTGCATCGACGGCCACAGCCAGCGCGCGGTCACGGCCGGCGCGAACGAGGCCGAGCTCGCCGAGGCCGCCTGGGTCGCCACGGCCATCCGCGCCGGCGGCGGGTTCGCCCACGGCCGCCTCGGCTTCAAGTTCGGCGCCGACGCCGCGGCTCCCTCCGCCTCCGCGACCTCCGCGTCGCACCAGCACTGACCACCGACCACACCCGACGGAAGCGCACCCCATGCCCGACCGCATCACCCTCGTCACCGCCCTGCAGGGCGCCGGCTGGCACCCCGCCGCCTGGCGCACCGCCGGCCCCGCGGCGCAGCGCCTCACCAGCCTCCGGCACTGGCGCGACGTCGTCGTGGAGCAGGACCGCCTCGGCGTCGACGCCGTCACGATCGAGGACTCCTTCACCGCCGGTCCAGTGGACGCGGCGGGCGACCTCGACACGAGCACGGTCGTCGGCCGCCTCGACGCCCTCCTCGTCGCGAACGCGGTCGGCCCCGCGACGCGCGCGCTCGGTCTGGTGCCGACCGTCTCGGTGACGCACACCGAACCGTTCCACGTCGCCACGGGCCTCCAGACCCTCGACCACGTCTCGCAGGGGCGAGCCGGGTGGCGGATCCAGGTGAGCCCGACGGCCCGCGAGGCAGCGCTCTTCGGGCGCCGTCCCGGCGGCGACGAGGCGTCCGTCCTCTTCGACGAGGCGCGCGAGGTCGCCGAGGTCGTCTCGCGACTCTGGGACAGCTGGGACGACGACGCGATCATCCGCGACGTGACCACCGGCCGGTTCATCGACCGCGACCGCATCCACAACGCCGCGTTCGCGGGGTCCTTCGTCTCGGTCCACGGCGCGTCGATCGTGCCGCGGTCGCCGCAGGGCCGTCCGCCGGTCTTCTCGCTGGCGCACCGCGCCGACGCGGCCGCGTTCGCGGTGGACGCTGCGGACGTCGTGCTGGTCACGCCCGGGTACGACGGACGGGAGGCGCGGGACCTGCTGTCGGAGATCCGTCACCTCGAGCAGGTGGCCGGCTCGGACGTCCGTCGTCCGGTCCTCGCCGACCTCGCGGTGCTCATCGGGTCGTCGTCGGCCGCCGCCGCCGACGCGCTGGCCTCGCTCGACACGGCTGCCGGTGCCCCGTACGCGTCGACGTCCGACACGTCCGTGCTGGCGACGACCGTGCCCGAGCTCGTGACGCTCATCGGGGACCTGCGGGACCTCGGGTTCGCCGGTGTCCGACTCCGCCCGCTGCGCATCCCGCTCGACTCCGCGGCGATCGCCCGCGAGCTCGTCCCCGCGCTCGTCACGGCCGGCCTCCGTGCCGACGTGGCCTCGCGTCCCACCGCCGACCTGCGCACGCGGCTCGGCATCGCCCCGGCGGTCAGCCGGTACGCGTCCGCATCCGCCCCCGTGGAGGTCTCAGCATGAGCGCCAAGCGTCAGGTCCACCTCGCCGCCCACTTCCCGGGCGTCAACAACACCACGATCTGGAGCGACGACCGGGCCGAGAGCCAGATCGCGTTCTCGTCGTTCGAGCACTTCGCCCGGAACGCCGAGCGCGGGCTGTTCGACTACCTGTTCCTCGCCGAGGGCCTGCGGCTCCGCGAGCAGAAGGGGCGCATCCACGACCTCGACGTCGTCGGGCGCCCGAACACGCTCGCGGTCCTCGCCGCCCTCGCCGGGGTCACCGACCACATCGGGCTCGTCGGCACGCTGCAGACCACGTTCAACGAGCCGCTCGAGCTCGCGAAGCAGCTCGCGACGCTCGACCACCTCACCGACGGACGCGCCGGCTGGAACGTCGTGACCAGCTCGGACGCGTTCCACGGCGCGAACTTCCGTCGTGGCGGGTTCCTGGACCACGCCGACCGGTACACGCGGGCGGCGGAGTTCATCGAGCTGTCCCGCGAGCTCTGGGACTCGTGGGAGTCCGACGCCGTCGTGGCCTCGGGCGTGTTCGCCGACCGCTCCCGGATCCGCGACGTCGACCACCACGGGCCGCAGTTCGACGTGACCGGGACGTTCCCGGTGCCCCGGAGCCCGCAGGGGCACCCGGTGGTCGTGCAGGCCGGCGACTCCGACGAGGGGCGCGACCTCGCCGCGGCGCACGCCGAGGTGATCTTCTCGCTGCACACCGAGTTCGACGACGCGAAGTCCTACTACGACGACGTCACGGCGCGCCTCGAGCGCGTCGGCCGCTCGAAGGACGAGCTGCACATCCTGCCCGCGTCGACCTTCGTCCTCGGAGACACCGCCGCGGACGCCGCCGAGCGGGCCCGGGCGATCCAGCGCGCCCAGGTCAGCCCGGCAACGGCGATCGCGTTCCTCGAGCAGGTGTGGAACCGCGACCTGTCCGGGTACGACGTGGACGGCCCGCTGCCCGACGTCGAGCCGGACCTCGAGGGCGCCGCGATCACCCGCGGCCGCGCACGGCACACCCGCGACGTGCCGGCACTCGTGCGGTCGTGGCGCGACCGCGCCGAGGCCGAGCACCTGTCCATCCGTGAGCTCGTCATCGCGGTGTCGACGCGCGGCGGGTTCGTCGGGACGCCCTCGCACATCGCGGCCGAGATCGACCGCTACGTCCAGGAACGCGCGACGGACGGCTTCGTCGTGGTCCCGCACACCAACCCGTACGGCCTCGACGAGTTCGTCGACACGGTCGTCCCGCTGCTGCAGGAGCGCGGCGTGTACCGGGAGTCCTACACCGAGGGCGCGACGCTCCGCGAGACGCTCGGTCTGCCCGGGACCATCCGGGACCGCCGGGGGGTGCTCGCGTGACGGTGCGCAGCCTGTCGATCCTCGTGCCGGGGAACTTCGCGGACGACGCACCCGTCGACGGCCTCGAGGCCACGCTCGACCTCTTCGCCACGGCGGAGCGGCTCGGCGTCGACGGCGCCTGGGTCCGGCACCGTCACCTCGAGCACGGCATCGGGTCGGCGGCGGTGTTCCTCGCCGCGGCCTCGCAGCGCACGAGCGCGATCGAGCTCGGGGTCGCCGTCGTGCCGATCGGGTGGGAGAGCCCGTTCCGCCTCGCCGAGGACTTCTCGCTCGCCGACGTCCTGTCGCACGGGCGGGTCCAGGTCGGGCTGTCGACGAGCGCCCCGCACGAGGACATCCTCGGCGACCTGGTGTTCGACGGCGACTGGCGCTCCTTCGACCGCGGCTACGGACGGGTCACCCGATTCGTCGACAACCTGCGCGGGGACTTCCTCGGCGGGGACGACACGGTCATCCAGAGCCCCGGCAACGTCCAGCGCCCGCGGCTGCAGCCCTACGCACCGGGGCTCGTCGACCGGGTCTGGTACGGCGGGGGATCGCTCCGGTCGGCCGCCTTCGCGGGCAGCGCCGGGCTCAACCTGCTCATCGGCAACCTCACCTCGGGCGAGGGCACGGACGACTACGGCACCGCCCAGCGGAACCAGCTCGCCGCCTACCGCGCCGCGCTCCCGTCCGGCCGGACACCCCGCGTCGCCTGGGGACGATGCGTCGTCCCGACGGACTCGGCCGACCGCGTCTCGCGCGAGCGCTACCGGACCTGGTACGAGTCGCGTCTCGACCGGCAGAGGGCACCGCAGGGTCCCCGGCGCACCCTGTTCTCGGCGGACCTCGTGGGATCGGCCGAGCAGATCGTCGAGCAGCTCGTCCACGACGCCACGCTCGCCGAGGTCGACGAGTTCCGCATCGAGCTGCCGTACGAGTTCGCCGGCGACGAGTACGAGCAGATCGTGTCGGACGTCGTGTCGAGGGTCGCGCCGGCCCTCGGGTGGGTACCAGCGCGGACGGTGGTGGCGGCGTGACCCGGTACGTGCTCTCGCGCATCGGGCAGGCGGTGCTCGTGCTCTGGGCGGCGTGGACGATCTCGTTCTTCGTCCTCTACGTCCTGCCGAGCGACCCCGCCCGGATCATGCTCGGTCCGGACGCCACCGACGTGACGCAGGCGCAGCTCGACGCGCTCCGCCACCAGTACGGACTCGACCAGCCCGTGCTCGTGCAGTACTTCCAGCACCTCGGTTCGCTGCTCACGGGCGACCTCGGCCGCTCGATCGGCGTCGGACGACCCGTCACCGAGGTCATCGGCGAGGCCGTCGGTCCCACCGCGCAGATCGCCGTCGTCGGCCTGCTGCTCGCGATCGTGTTCGGCGGCGGGCTCGCGGTCCTCGCGACGTGGACCCGGAACCGCGCCCTCGGGCAGTTCCTGCTGCAGCTGCCGCCGGTCGGTGTCGCCGTCCCGGGCTTCTGGTTCGCCCTGCTGCTCGTGCAGTGGTTCTCGTTCGGCCTGCACGTGTTCCCGGCGTTCGGCGGCGAGGGACCGTCGTCGGTCGTCCTCCCCGCGATCACCCTGGCGCTGCCGACCGGCGCGACGATCGCCCAGCTGCTGTCGAAGTCCCTGGTCGCGACGCTCCGTGAGCCGTACGTCGACACCGCGTACGCCAAGGGCGCCGGACGCTGGCGGGTGCAGCTCCGGCACGCGCTGAAGAACGCCGCGCTGCCGGCCCTCACCGTGACCGGCCTCATCGTCGGACAGTTGTTCTCCGGCACCGTCGTCACCGAGACGGTGTTCTCCCGCCCGGGCCTCGGCCGCGTCACCGCGACCGCCGTGCAGGGGCAGGACATCCCCGTCGTCCAGGGCATCGTGCTCGTCGCCGCGGCGATCTTCGTCGTCGCGAACCTCGTCGTCGACCTCGTGTACCCGCTCCTCGACCCGCGTGTCGTCCTGGCCGGGAGCCGCCGGAAGCTCCGGGAGCAGGACGGCCCGACACCGGGCGGCGGCACGGGCGACGCCGCAGGTGCCACCACGGGCACCACCGCCCCGACACCCCAGGGAGTCCCCGCATGACCGAGACCACGCAGCTCGCGATCGGCCGTCCCGCGTCGCTCGTCTCCGACCGCGTCCCCGGCGGCGCGACCGCACTCCGGGGCGTCGTCGCCCGGCCGACCCTCACGCTCGCCGTGCTCTGGCTCGCCCTGGTCGTCCTCGCCGCGCTGCTCCCCGGCGCCCTGACCCACCTCGACCCGCTCGCCGCGGAACCCGCCGTGAAGCTCACCGCGCCCGACGCCGCACACTGGTTCGGCACCGACCAGCTCGGCCGCGACCTCTACGCCCGCGTCGTGCACGGCACGGCGCTCACCCTGCAGGCGGCGATCCTCGCGATCCTCATCGGGCTCGTCGGCGGCTCGGTGGTCGGGCTCCTCGCCGGGTTCGTCGGCGGGGTGGTCGACACCGTGCTCATGCGCGTCGCGGACGTCCTGCTCGCCATCCCGAGCCTGCTGCTGTCGCTGACGATCGTGACCGTCCTGGGCTTCGGCACCGTGAACGTCGCGGTGGCGGTCGGCGTCGCGAGCATCGCCACCATCGCCCGGATCATGCGCTCCGAGGTCGTCCGGGTCCGCACCGCCCCGTACGTCGAGGCGGCCACGGCGAACGGGAACCGCTGGTGGCGGGTGCTGCTCGTGCACGTCCTGCCGAACGCGGCCGGCCCCGTGCTCGTCCTCGCCGCGCTCGAGTTCGGCACCGCGATCCTCGCCGTCTCCAGCCTGAGCTTCCTCGGCTACGGCGCCCAGCCGCCGGCACCGGAGTGGGGCTCGCTCGTCTCGACCGGCCGCGACTTCATCGCCACCTCGTGGTGGCTGACGACCATCCCCGGTCTCGTCATCGCGGTCACGGTCCTCGCCGGCAACCGCGTCGCCCGGGCACTCGACACCGAACGGCGGGCCGTCCGATGAGCCTCCTCAGCATCCGCGACCTCACGGTCGCGTACGGCCACGGCCGGCACGCGCGGACGGCGCTGCACGGCGTCTCCCTCGACGTCGGTCGCGGCGAGCGCGTCGCGATCGTCGGCGAGTCCGGTTCGGGCAAGTCGACGACGGCGCACGCGGTCCTGCGGCTCCTACCCGCAGCGGCCGAGCTGACGGGAGGCACGGTGCGGCTCTCCGGGACCGCCGCCGGTTCCGCGGACCTCGACCTGGTCACCGCGTCCGACGCCGAGGTCCGTCGTGTCCGCGGCGTCCGGATCGGCTTCGTGCCGCAGGACCCGACCGTCTCGCTCAACCCCGTCACGCGCATCGGTCGGCAGGTCGCCGAGGTGCTCGAGATCCACGGGATCGCGACCGGGGCCGACGCCCGCCAGCGCGCCGTGGAGGAGCTCCGTCGCGCCGGGATCGACCGTCCGGAACTGCGCGCGGAGCAGTACCCGCACGAACTCTCCGGCGGCATGCGGCAGCGAGTGCTCATCGCCATCGCGTTGATCGGCGACCCGGAGCTCCTCGTCGCCGACGAGCCCACGAGCGCCCTCGACGTCACCGTGCAGCGGACGATCCTCGACCACCTCGACCGACTCGTCGCCGAGCGGGGGACGAGCGTCCTCTTCATCACGCACGACCTCGGGGTCGCCGCGGACCGGGCGGACCGGATCGTCGTGATGTCCGAGGGACGGATCGTCGAGCAGGGCACCCCCGCCGAGGTGCTCGGCGCTCCCCGCGAGGCGTACACCCGCGCGCTCATCGCCGCGGCGCCCAGTCTCGACGACGTGACCGTGTCCGTGGGGGCCGACCCGCGCCTCCCGTCCGGCAGTGACGACCCGCTCGTCGTCGCGACGGGCCTGCGGAAGTCCTTCGCCCGCGTGGCCGCCGTCGACGGCGTCGACGTGACCGTCCCGCGCGGCCGCACCCTCGCGCTGGTGGGGGAGTCCGGGTCCGGGAAGTCGACCACGGCGCGCCTCGTGCTCGGTCTCGAGCGCGCCGACGCGGGCACCGTCCGGTTCGACGGCGACGACGTGACCGCTGCCCGCGGTGCGGCGCTGCGGGCGTACCGGCGCCGCGCGCAGATCGTGCAGCAGAACCCGTACGCGGCCCTGCACCCGCGACTGTCGGTCGGGTCGATCATCGCCGACCCGCTCGCGGCGTTCGGGATCGGCACCCGGCGGTCGCGTGCGGCCCGTGCGGCGGAGCTGCTCGACCTCGTGGCACTGCCGGCATCGGCGGCGGGGCGGCGACCGTCGGAGCTGTCGGGCGGCCAGCGGCAGCGCGTCGCCATCGCCCGGGCGCTCGCGCTCGACCCGTCGTTCGTCGTCCTGGACGAACCGGTCTCGGCGCTCGACGTGTCCGTCCAGGCGCAGATCCTCGACCTGCTCGCGTCGCTGCAGGAGACGCTCGGCGTCTCGTACCTGTTCATCTCGCACGACCTCGCCGTCGTCCGCCGCATCGCCCACGAGGTGTCCGTCCTCCGGGGCGGGCGCGTGGTCGAGCACGGCGCTGTCGCCGAGGTCCTCCACCACCCGCAGCACGAGTACACCCGTGCCCTGCTCGACGCGATCCCCGGACGATCCCGGCGTGTCGCGCCCCTCACCCCCTCCGAAGGAGTCTCATGACCATCCACCGCACCCCGATCCGTCTGGTGGCCGCGATCGCGGCCGGCACCGCGGCGGCCCTGGTGATGGCCGGCTGCTCGTCGGGCGGCACCGCGTCGTCGTCCTCGTCGAAGCCCGTCGACGGCGGCTCGCTGACCTACGCGATCGCCAACGACCCGATCACGCTCAACCCGACCGGGACCGGCGCCGGCAACGACACCCTCGCCATCACCCGGCAGCTCGTCGACTCGCTGCTCTGGCAGGACCCGTCGGACGGCTCGCTGAAGCCCTGGCTGGCGACGAAGTACTCGGCGAACGCCGGAGCGACCGCGTTCACGTTCGACCTGCGCTCCGGTGTGACGTTCTCCGACGGGTCGGCCTTCGACGCCACCGCCGTGAAGGACACCTTCGACGACATCGCGAAGGCCGGGGCGTCCAGCACCGCCGCCGCGTACTTCTCGGGGTACCGGGAGACGAAGATCGTCGACGACGACACCGTCGAGGTCGACTTCACGACGCCGAACGCCGCGTTCCCGAACGCCACCGCGTCGGTCGCGCTCGGCATCGTCGCGCCGAAGACCACCGAGACGCCGTTCGAGGACCGGGCCGACGGCACGGCCGTCATCGGGACGGGGCCGTTCACGCTGTCGTCGTACACGAAGAACACCTCCACCGTCCTGACGAAGCGCAAGGACTACGACTGGGGCCCGGCCGCGCGGTCGAACACCGGCGCGGCGCACCTGTCGAAGGTGACGTTCCAGGTCGTCCCGGAGGCGAGCGTCCGCACCGGCAGCCTGCAGTCCGGCCAGCTCGACGCGATCAGCAGCGTGCAGCCGAGCGACGTCGACACGCTGCGGTCGCAGTACGAGCTCGTGACCCGCGCCAACCCCGGGCAGGTGTTCGGGCTCACGTTCAACCAGAAGCGCCCGCTCGTGTCCGACCTCGTCGTCCGCAGGGCGATCGCGCAGGCCGTCGACCCGAAGACCGTCCGGGACACGTCCCTGAACGACCTGTTCGAGGTCGCGACGTCGGTGCTCGGCTCGACCACCCCCGGGTACACCGACACCTCCTCGGCGATCTCGTACGACCCGGCCGCGGCCGACCAGGCGCTCGACGAGGCCGGGTGGAAGACCGGCTCCGACGGCATCCGCGCGAAGGACGGCCAGGAGCTGCGGCTCAAGCTCATCTGGATCACGAACTTCGGGCCGAACCAGACCTCGCTCGAACTCATCCAGCAGGAGCTGCGGAAGGTCGGCGTCGGTCTGACCCTCGAGAGCGGCACCGTCCCGCAGTACCTCGCCAACACCACGAGCGGGGACTGGGACCTCGCGTGGGACAACAGCTCCCGCGCCGACGGCGACGTCCTCCGCTCGAAGTTCTCGAGCGACGGCGCCCAGTCGATCGGCGCCGCCGACGGCACGCTCGACGCCCTGTTCACGAAGGAGCTCTCGCAGTCGTCCGCCACCGAGCGTGCGGCCACGTTCGCGGCGATCCAGGAACGGATCGCGTCGCAGGTGGACTTCGTCCCCGTGCACGAGCTCACCAGCATCATCGCCACCACGAAGGACGTGCACGGCATCGCGTTCGGCGCGGACACCCGCCTCGACCAGCTCACCGGCGCCTGGACGGACGCAGCATGACCGCCGTCCCCCTGTCCGTCCTCGACCTCGTCCCGGTCAGCGCCGGGTCCACCGCCGCGCAGGCGCTGCACCGCACGATCGACCTCGCGCAGCACGCCGAGCGTGCCGGGTACGCCCGGTACTGGCTCGCCGAGCACCACCTCAACCCGGGTGTCGCCGGCAGCGCACCGAACATCGTGATCGGGGCCGTGGCCGCCGCGACCTCGACGATCCGCGTCGGCAGCGCGGCGACGCTGGTCGGCAACGTCCGCGGACTGCAGATCGCCGAGACCTTCGGCACGCTCGCCGCGCTGTACGGGCCGCGCATCGACCTCGGTCTCGGCTGGTCCGGTGCCCCCGCACCCGGTGCCCCGAAGCCGCGGTCGCTCGCCCCGCGCGAGGACGAGGTCGTCGACGGGCTGCTCATCCCGGCACCGTTCGACTTCCGGATCGCCCCGCGCAGCCGGTTCGCGCTGCAGGGCGAGCTGCTCGGTCGCGTGCCGGGCGACGTCGACCGGTTCGAGGGCGAACTCGACCTGATCCGGGCGCTGTTCGCCGGGACCTGGTCGCACGACGGCGCGGTCGTCGAGGCGCCGCCCGCCGCCGGCACCCCCGTCGAACTCTGGATCCACGGCTCCACCGGGGGTGCGAGCGCACGGGCCGCCGGCGCGCTCGGCCTGCCCTACGGCGCGAACTACCACACGTCGCCGGGCACGGTCCTGGCGTCGGTCGAGGCGTACCGCGACGCGTTCCGCCCCGGCGTGCTCGACGCGCCGCACGTCATCGTGTCGGCGGACGTCGTCGTCGGCCGGGACACCGACGAGGCGTCCGGACTCGCCCTCGGCTACGGCCAGTGGGTGCACTCCATCCGCTCCGGCGTCGGGGCGATCGAGTACCCGACGCCCGAGTGGGCCCGTCAGCACCCGTTGGACGACGCTGCGGCGGCATCGGTCGCGGACCGCATCGCCACGCGGTTCGTCGGCGATGCGGGCACGGTCGCGGACCAGCTCGAGACGCTCCGCCGCGCCACCGGGGCGGACGAGCTCCTCGTCACGACGATCACGCACGACCACGACGCGCGGGTGCGCTCCTACGAGCTGCTCGCGGCCGAGTGGGCGCGGCGTGCCGAGCAGGCGGTGCCGGCCGCGGTCTGAGACGCGGCGGGCCGACGGACGGGAGGCGCGGTGCCAGCTGGCACCGCGCCTCCCGTCCGTCGTGTGCGCGCGTCCCGCGCGTGAGCGTCAGCTGGCGTCGAGCGGCAGGCCCTCCGGGTTGAGCTCGGACTGCTTCACGGCCTCGTTCGACAGGTTGTAGGCCGTGAGCCACTTGGCGTACGTGCCGTCGTCGATGAGCTCGTTGATGGCCTCCTGGACCGGCTTCGCGAGCCCGTCGCCCTTCTTGGTGGTCGCCGCGATGAGCCCCTGCAGGTCGGCGCCGGCACCCGAGTACGTGCCCGCGGTCGTCGTCGCCTTCGCCGTCCCCGCGTTCTGCTTGTTCTGGTAGGCGATCGTCGGGTTCGGGCCGAGGTAGCCGTCGACCTTGACGGACTGCACGGCAAGGAGCTTCGCGTTCGCGTCCGGGTAGTACTTCACCGTGATGGTCTTGCCCTGCTTCGCGAGGTCGGCCTTCCACCCGAGCAGGATCTTCTCCTGGTTCGTGCCGGAGTCGGTGGCGATCGTCTTGCCGGCGAGCACGGACGGGTCTCCGTCGAACCGCAGGGAGCTGCCCTGCTTCACCTGCAGGGCGAGGTTGTCCTGGCGGTACGAGGCGAAGTCGTACTTCTCCTTGCGCTGCTCCGTCACGGTGATGTTCGACAGGCCGACATCGACCGATCCGCCGTCGATGCCGACGAACAGGTTGTCCCACGTGGCGTTCTTCACCTGGGGCTCGAGGCCGAGCTTCGCCGCGACGAGACGGCCGAGGTCGGGCTCGGAACCGGTCAGCGTCTTCTGGTCGTCGCCGGTGAAGGCGAGGGGCGGGTACCCGGACGGCAGGGCCCCGATGCCGATGACGAGCTTGCCGGACTGCTTGACGTCGGCGGGGAGCTCGTCGTGGAGCTTCGAGTCCTCCTGCACGGAGACCTTCGTCTCGGTCGCGGCGCCGTTCGAGGCGGCGCCGATCGTGACGGTGCCGTCGTCCGAGCCGGTGCCGGCGCTGGCGTTCGCGGCGCAGCCGGCGAGGGCGACGACGACGCCGGTGGCGAGGACGAGGGCGCCGGCGCGGTGCCGCCAGCGGGAGGGGGTGATCGGGGACATGGTTCTCCAGGGGTCGGGTCGGAACGGGTGGGGAGTTCAGCGGACGCGGGACAGGAAGTCGCGCGTGCGGGGGTGCTGCGGGTCGTCGATGAGCTGCGCCGGTGGGCCCTGCTCGACGATGCGGCCGTGGTCGAGGAAGACGACGTGGTCGGCGACCTCGCGGGCGAAGGCGACCTCGTGCGTGACGATGACGAGCGTCGTGCCGGACTCGGCGAGGTCCGTGATCACGCCGAGCACCTCGCCGACCAGTTCCGGGTCGAGCGCCGAGGTCGGTTCGTCCAGCAGCACCACCGAGGGCTCGAGCGCCAGCGCCCGGGCGATCGCCACGCGCTGCTGCTGCCCGCCGGAGAGCTGGCGCGGGCGGGTGGCTCCGCGGTCGCCGAGGCCGACGCGTTCGAGCAGCGTCTGGGCCCGGGCCTTCGCGGTGGCGGCGGGGACACCGGAGGCGATCGGGCCCTCGGCCACGTTCTCGAGCGCGGTGAGGTGCGGGAACAGGTTGAAGTGCTGGAACACGAACCCGATCCGGGAGCGCTGCCGCAGGATCAGGCGCTCGGGCAGCTCCTTGTAGCGCGGGACCCCGTCGCGGCCGGTCCGCACCCGGACGCCGATGGTCTCGCCGCCGACGGTGACGACACCGCGGTCGAGGGGTTCGAGGTGGTTGATCGCCCGCAGCAGCGTGGACTTGCCGGACCCGGACGGGCCGAGGATCACGGTGACGCTCCCGGACGGCAGCGACAGGTCGATGCCGTCGATGACGACGTTCTCGCCGAAGGCCTTCACGGCGCCGTGGATGCCGATGGTGGCGCTCATCAGATGGCCTTCCCGTCGTTCTGGCCGGACGCGACCACGCGGTCGGCGGCGACCGCCTGTGCAGCGCGTGCCGACGAGGAGGGGCGATCCGCGCCTCCTGGGCCTCCCCGGCCGCGCCCGGGACCGCGGCGCACCGCGGACCGGAGCCGCTGGAACGGCGTCGGCGGGAGCGCGCGGACCGAGCCGCGCGCCGTCCATCGCTCGACGTAGTACTGGACGATCGACACCGCACTCGTGAGCGCGAGGTACCAGATCGTCGCCACGACGAGCAGCGGGATGATGTCCGTCGGGTACGTGCTCGACAGGTTCTGCACCACGCCGAACAGGTCGAGGAGCGACACGTAGAACAGCAGCGAGGACGCCTTGAGCAGGCCGACGATCTGGTTGACGAAGGCCGGCACGATCGAGCGGAGCGCCTGCGGCAGGATGACCCGCACGAACTGGCGGCGGCGGGGGAGCCCGAGGGCCTGCGCGGCCTCGTGCTGGCCGTGGTCGACGGCGAGCACGCCGGCGCGGACGATCTCCGACGCGTAGGCGATCTCGCTGAGGCTCAGTCCGATGACGCCGATCGCCAGGTCGCCGAGGACGTTCGCGGTCGGGACCTCGAACTGCGGTCCGAACGGGACGCCGATGCCGATGGTCGGGTACAGCGACCCGAGGTTGTAGAGGAAGACGAGCACCAGGATGAGCGGCACCGAACGGAACAGCCACACGTAGCCCCAGGCGAGCCCGGACAGCACCGGGTTGCGCGAGAGCCGGCCGATCGCCACGACGATGCCGCCGGCGAAGCTGATCACCGCGCTCAGCGCCGTCGCGACGAGGGTGAGCTGCAGGCCGGTCAGGATCGCCGGGCTGAACAGCCACTTGCCGACCGCCGGCCAGCCCCACTGCTCGTTGGTGAAGAGCGTCTCGACGAAGTTCAGGAGGACCACGAGGACGACTGCCGCGGCGATCCACCGCAGCGGGTGGCGCAGCGGGACGACGGGGCGGTCGAGCGCGGCGCGTCCGGCGGCGTCGATGGTCGCGTCGGTCGTGCTTCCGGCCGTGCTTCCGGTCGGGCGCTCCGTGTCGGTGGTCTGGGTCATGTCGCGACCGTAGGAGGTGCGCCGAGGCGCGACAACGCCGCGCGAAACACATCGGCACGGGAGGGAACCCGGCGTCACACGCGAGGATCGGATGACGCTCTGTGACGCGGGACGGCGGCTATCGTGACCCCCATGACCGCACACCGCGTGACCGCACCGGAGCCCTCGGCCGACGGCAGCAAGCCGAAGGGGCCGGCGTCGTACTTCCCGAGCATCGAGAAGACCTACGGGCGTCCGGTGCAGGAGTGGCTCGACCTCGTCGCGGACCGGCTCGACGGCCAGAAGCACATGGAGGTCGTCGCCTGGCTCAAGACCGAGCACGGCATGGGACACGGGCACGCGAACGCCCTCGTCGGCTACGTGCGGAACGCCCTCGCCGACTGATCCCCGTCGCCGTGGCGGTTGTCGGTGGTGCTGCCTAGCGTGACAGCGTGGCCGAACCCGTCGACGCGTGGTGGCGCCGCCGACAGTGGTCGCGCGGCGTGGCGGTGCCCTACGCCGTGGGGGAGTTCCGTGCCGAGTGGTCCTCGTACCCGGTGCTCGTCCGGCAGTACCACCCGGAGTGGAACCACGGCGTCGTCCTCAGCCAGGTGCCACCAGCTGCCGAGGTCCTGTTGACGTGGGAGTGCGACGTCGGGCACGTGTTCGTCGCGACCCCGGGTGAGCAGCGCTCCCGTCCGGGTCGTGAACGACGCCGGTCGGTCTGGTGCCCCGAGTGCGCCGTCCAGGCCCAGCCGCAGCGCTGGCCCGTGCTGCCCTCCGACTGGCCGGCCGCGGTGCCGGTGCCGCAGCGGGTCGTGCGGGTCACCGGTCGGCAGACCCTGCCCGCGGCTCCGGCTCGAGGGACACCGGCCGGTGCTGTGGCGTCGACGCGGTCCCGTCCTCGTCGCCCGGAGCCCGGTGCACCCCGCCGGCCCCGGCCCCCGGCCGTCCCGCGGTCGATCTGCCCGAAGACGCCGCGGCTGCCCTCGGGGGAGTCGTTCACGAGCGGGTGCGCCCCGGCGACGGCCTCCGCGGTCGAGGCCGAGCTCCGTGCCGCCCTCGCCGAGCGGTTCGCCTTCACGTTCGACCACTCCGCGATCCGCCTCGACCGACCGTTCTTCGACCACGTCGAGGTCTGGCCGGACATCATCCTGCCGGAGCTCCGCGTCGCGATCGAGTACGACTCCACCGGACGCCACGGCCTCGAGCACGTCGGACCCCGGCAGGAGACGGACCGCCGGAAGGACCGTGCCGTGCGCGGTGTCGGGTGGGAGGTCGTCCGCATCCGGACCGGGCGGCTGCAGGCGCTGGGGCCGTACGACCTCGAGGTCTCCGGGATCTCCGGCCGGACGATCGCGCGCCTGGCCGACACGCTGCGCGAGGTCCGCGGCGCCCTCTTCGTCGACGCGTACGCGCGCTGACGCGCTGGCGGCCGGGCGTCGGCGCCGCACAACCGAAGTGCGCCGGAACCGCGGATTCGACGTGCCGTGCGTTGTGCGCAGCACCCGCCCGCCGCCGGCCGCGCCGCGTCGAACCACGGAAACGACGTCGAACCGCGTGCGACAGCTGGTGCGACGTCGCTTTCGCGGTTCGACGCGCGGGAGGAGCACGCCTTCGCCCGCCGCACAACCACAGTGGGCTGGAACCGCGGTTCCCCGCGGTTCCACGTGCCTTGCGTTGTGCGCAGCACCCACCGCCCGCCGGCCGCGCCGCGTCGAACCACGGAAACGACGTCGAACCGCGTGCGACGGCTGGTGCGACGTCGTTTTCGTGGTTCGAAGTGCGCCCCCGGGCGCCGCCCGCCGGCCGCCGCACCGCACCGCGCCGCGCGTCACCCGCGCAGCGCCAGCGCCTCGCTCCGCCACCGGGCGTGCAACTCCCACGGGTCGCTCACGCCCGCGGCCACGACCGCGACGTGCTCGAGCAACTCCGGCGTCACCCAGAACCACTCCGTACCGGGGTACCGCGACCCGGCGAACTGCGCGTGCCGCCGCCGCTCGAGGGTCCGGTCGCCGCGCTCGAACCCGAGGAGGTCCTGGTGCGGGATCGCCGCGAGCCGCTGCCGCGGGTTCGCCGTCGTCCCGATCTTGATCCGGTCGCCGAAGTCGTCCCGCATCCGCAGGTAGTACACGACGTCGACCCGCGGGGGAGCGAGGTCCCCGTCCGGCACGTCGCCCCAGCGCCACTCGCACGTCGCACACACCGCACCCGACGGGAAGCGCACTCCGACCCGCGACCCGCACACCGGGCACGGGCCGGGCAGCACGTCCTCGATGCCGACGTGCTCGGCGGCGGCGTCGACCACGAGGGCGACGTGCCCGGCGCACAGCGGCACCGCGGGCGCCGCCGACCCCGCGACCGCACCGGCGTCGCAACCGGGCGCGCAGCACGAGAGGGCGACCATGCCGGGAACGCTAGCCCGACCCACCGACGTCAGCCGCGCCTCCGGGCCCGAGCGCTACTCGGTGAAGATGACGCCGATCGGTTCGCGCTTCTCCTCCTGGAACCGGTCCTCGGCGCGCCCGAGCGCCCAGTACGCGGACAGCGACATCTCGGACTTCTCGAGTCCCCAGTCGTCCTGCAGCAGTCGACGGATCGCCTTCATCGCGGTCCGCTCGCCGTGCGCGAACACCTGCACCGGCCTGGAGGCGCGCTCCAGCGAGCGAGCCGCCTCCAGCAGCAGCGTGCCCGGCTCGGCGCCGGTGGCGTCGCGGTGCAGCCACCGCAGGTCGACCCCGGCCGGGTGCGCGACGTCCTGCTCGTCGGCCGGACCCGCCACCTCGACGAGGGCGACGCCCGTGGCGGCGTCGGCCATGCCCTCGAGGGCGGCGGAGATCGCGGGGAGCGCACTGTCGTCGCCGAGCAGCACGTGGGTGACGGCGGGGTCGGTGGACGGGGTGTACCCGCCGCCGGGACCGGAGAGCGCGAGGAGGTCGCCGGGCTGCGCCGAGGCCGCCCAGGGCCCCGCGAGGCCGTCGTCGCCGTGCACGACGAAGTCGACGGCGATGGTCTTCGCCTCGTGGTCGACGGCGCGCACGGTGTAGGTACGGCGCGCCGGCCGGTCGTGCTTCGGGAGCGACTCGCGGAGCGACTCGAGGTCGTACGGCGGCGTGAGCCCGAGCGACGGCTTCGCGAGCAGGAGCTTGACGTACTTGTCCGTGGTGGCGAGCCGCTCCGGGTCCGCTGCCGCGACGAACTCGTCGAAGGCGGGACCGCCGAGGTGGACGCGGACCATGTGCGGCGAGGGACGCTCCGTGCGGTCGACGACGAAGACGTGCTGGGGGCGTTTGGGTTTCGAGCTCATCGGTGCGAGCTTCCTCTCTCGACTTCTGGGTGCGCTGTGCTTGACGTACCGCTCAGTAAGGTTAGCCTTACCTCCATGGACACCGTCATCCCGTTCTCCGAGCTGCTGCGTCGGCGCACGCGTCGCTCGCAGGGGTCGTCGGGTGGCGACGGGTTCATGCAGGACCTGCTCGCCGGGCGGTGCGACGTGGGCGAGTACGCGGCCCTGCTCGGACAGTACGCGTTCGTGTACGACGCCCTCGAGCGCGCGGCCGAGCGGATGGCGGACCACCCCGTGGCTGCCCCCTTCGTCACGTCGCAGTTGACGCGGATGCCGGCGATCCGGGCGGACCTCGAGTACCTCATCGGTCCGGACTGGTCCGAGCTCGTGTGCCCGCTGCCCGAGACCACCGCGTACGTCCGACGACTGAACGAGGTCGCGGCGACGTGGCCCGGCGGGTTCGTCGCCCACCACTACACGCGGTCCCTCGGCGACCTGTCCGGCGGGCGACTCATCGGGCGGCTGCTCGCGGAGCAGTTCGGCTTCGAGACGAACGGCGTCCTGTTCTACATCTTCGACCAGGTCGCCGACCCGAGCGCGTTCGAGCAGACCTACCGGGCGCAGCTCGATGCGGCTCCGTGGTCGGCCGAGGAACGCGAACGGGTGATCGCCGAGGTCGAGCTGGCGCACCGGCTCGACAGCGGGCTGCTCGCGGGGCTCGACGCGACGCGGGGGCCGGTGCTCGGCCGTCCCGGGGCGTGGTCCGACGACGACGGGCCGCACGGCGCGGGCGACGACGTGGCCGTGATCGCGTGACCGAGCCGAGTTGACCCGAGCGGCCACGTGCCGCCCACCAGACCCGCCGGGATCGCGGAGCGCGTCGCTTCGCAGGGGTGCTTCCGCCACGCGCCGCGATCCCGGCGCTCCCTTCGCCCGTGCCGCGCCGCGCCGCGCGCGCCGTTCCGCTCGTGCCGCCCGCGCCGCGCGGCGGGCGCTTGGTGAGCGGAAACTGGCGGGTGCGGGCAGCCCGGGCGACCACTTCTGCTCACGAAGCGCCGCCCGCCGCCCGACGCCCGCCACCCCCGCCGCCCGCCACCCCGCCGCCCGCCGCCCCCCGCCTCAGTGCCGCATGCGGCGCGCGAGCTTCTGGATCGGGCCGGTCTTCGGCGCGCGCTCCGCGGGTTCGACGACCTCCTGCTGGTAGAAGTCCGCGAGGTCCGCCATCAACGCCCGACGCTCCGCCCGCGCGTACGCCCGACGCTCCCGCGTGAAGGCGATCACCGTCGACCAGCACATCAGCACCATCACGACGCTGAACGGGAGCGCCGTCGTGATCGCCGCGGTCTTCAGCGCGTTCAGCCCGCCCGCGAGCAGGAGCGCCACCGCGACGAGGGCCGTGACCCCGGCGAAGAACACCCGGATCCAGTTCTTCGGCTCGATCTGCCCGCCGGTCGCTATCATGCCCATCACGAGCGCACCCGAGTCCGCCGAGGTGACGAAGAACACCCCGATCAGGATGATCGCCCCGATCACGAGCACGGACCCGGCGGGCATCCCGCCGAGCAGCTGGAACAGGACCTGCTCGACCGACACGCTGCCGTCCGCCCCGACGAGGTCGCCGGTGCCGTGCAGCTGGTCGTACAGCGCGGTCCCGCCCATGATCGCGAACCAGAGGAAGGTCAGCAGCGTCGGGACGAACAGCACACCGAGCACGAACTGCCGGACGGTCCGTCCGCGGGAGATCCGCGCGATGAAGATGCCGACGAACGGCGCCCACGACATCCACCAGCCCCAGTAGAACGTCGTCCACGCGCCCTGCCACTCCTGCCCGGCCCGACCCGCGAAGGCGCTCGTGTCGAACGCCAGCCCGACGAAGCCCTGCACGTACTGCCCGATCGACTGCACGAACTCGCCGAGCAGGAACTGCGTCGGGCCGACGAACAGGACGAAGACGAGCAGCACGGCCGCCAGCACGAGGTTGATGTTCGACAGGATCTTCATGCCCTTGCCGACGCCGCTCAGCAGCGACCCGACGGCGATCAGCGTGACGACGACGATCAACCCGATCTGCAGGCCCCGGGTGTTCTCCGCCGCGCCGGTGTACTCGAGCCCCGACCCGATCTGCAGCACGCCGAGCCCGAGCGACGTCGCGACGCCGAACAGCGTGCCGATCAGCGCGAGGACGTCGATGAGGTTGCCCCACCCGCCCACCACGCGCAGCGGCTCGAGCGCCCAGCGGATCGACACCGGTCGCGACCGCCGGTGGATCGCGTACGCCAGGGCGAGCCCGACCACGACGTAGATCGCCCACGCGTGCAGGCCCCAGTGCAGGAACGTCTGCGTGAGCGCCTGCTGCGCGAGGGCGTCGTCGTCGCCCGACACCCCCGGCCGTGGTGAGGCGAAGTGACTGAGCGGCTCGGCGACGCCGTAGAACACGAGCCCGATGCCCATGCCCGCGGCGAACAGCAGCGACAGCCACGAGAGCGTCGAGAACTCCGGCGCCTCGTCGTCCTGGCCGAGCACGATGTCGCCGAACCGGCTGAACCCGATCCAGATCGCGAAGACGACGAACGCGGCCGCGGCGATCACGTAGTACCAGCCGAAGTCCCGCACGATCCACCCCTGGACGGCCGAGAAGACGTCCTCGGTGGCACGCGGCGCGGCGAGCGCGACGGCGACGAACGCGAGCACGATCCCCGCGGCCGGCCAGAAGACCCAGCGCTCGACGGGCGGCTTCCGGACCGCCGTGTCGGCCGGCGGGCCAGGAGGCGCGGATCCCGTCCCCACGTCGTCCTGCGCCCGCCCCGTGGCGGGTTCGCGGTCTGCCGGCTCAGCCGTCTCGTCCATGGCGTCCCTCCACCCACGGATGCTGAGCATCCCTGGCCGGATTCTACGAACGCTCGCCGTGGTCCGTCCGGGTGCGATGGGAACGGGCGCCGCGCCCGAGGCACTTCGTGAGCAGGAACGGTCGGGTCCCCTTGGCCGCGGCGACCTCTTCTGCTCACGAAGCGAAGCCGCGCACCCGCCCGCCGCGGTCCGTCCGGACGGTTGTCGTCACCGGTCCCGACGGGCCGATACGCTGCTGGGATACCGGGACGACCTTCCCGGCCGAGACCCGGAGAGGACCACATGACGATCGACGGTCAGACGCGCCACGGACGCGCGCGGGACGACGTCAGTGGCGCGGTCGACAGCGACCTGCGCTCCGACGTGCGGTACCTCGGCAAGCTGCTCGGACGCGTCCTGCGGGAGACCGGCGGCGAGGACCTCCTGCACGACGTGGAGAGCCTCCGTGCCGCGGTCATCGACGCGTACGAGGGCGGCGAGGCCGAGGGCGCCGCGCGTGCCGAGGCCATCGTCGCGGACCTGTCCGCCGAGCGGGCCGAGGCCGTGGCCCAGGCGTTCACCACGTACTTCCACCTCACGAACCTCGCCGAGGAGCACCACCGCGTCCGCGTGCTCCGGCACCGCGGCGACGACGGCGGACTCGCGGGGGACTCCTTCCCGGCGACGTACGCCTCGCTCGTCGAGCAGGTCGGCGACGAGGCCGCTGCGGCCCGGCTGCGCGAACTCCGGTTCCACCCGGTCCTCACGGCGCACCCGACCGAGGCCCGCCGACGCGCGGTGACCACGGCCGTGCGGCGCATCACCGACCTCATCGACGAGCGCGACCGGACGACGAACGCCACGGCCCTCGCCGAGAACGAGCGCCGGCTGCTCGAGGAGATCACGACCCTCCTGCGCACCTCGCCGCTCCGCACGACCCGCCCGACCCCGCTCGACGAGGTCCGCACGGCGATGAGCGTGTTCGACCAGACGCTGTTCGAGATCGTCCCGCAGGTCTACCGCCTGCTCGACGACCGGCTGCTCGGTGACGACGCCGGCCGCGTGCCGGTCACCGCACCGGCGTTCGTGCGCTTCGGCACCTGGATCGGCGGCGACCGCGACGGCAACCCGCACGTCACGGCGGACGTCACCCGCCAGGCGGCGGAGATCGCGGCCGAGCACATCCTGCTCGGGCTCTCCCGTGCCGCCACCCGCATCGGCAGCACCCTGACGCTCGACGCGAGCGAGACCCCGGCGGACGCCGGTCTCACCGCGCTCGTCGCCGCGCAGGAGTCCCTCGATGCCGGGATCGCCGAGCGCATCGGGGTCCGTGCACCGAACGAGACGCACCGTCGGGCGCTCCTGTTCGTCGCCGCCCGCATCGACGCCACGCGCCGGGGCGAGGCCGAGCTCGCCTACCCCGGGCCGGACGCGCTCCTGGCCGACCTCCGCACGATCCAGACGTCGCTCGTCGCGGCCGGGGCCACCCGTCCCGCGAACGGCGAGCTGCAGAACCTCGTCTGGCAGGTCGAGACCTTCGGGTTCCACCTCGCCGAGCTCGAGGTTCGGCAGCACTCGCAGGTGCACCGGAACGCCCTCGCCGAGATCCGCGCCGGTGGGGAGCTGAGCGAGACCACGGAAGAGGTCCTCGCCGTGTTCCGCACGATCGCCGCGCTGCAGGCCCGCTACGGCGTCCGCGCCGCCAGTCGCTACATCGTGTCGTTCACGCAGTCGGCAGCCGACCTCGCGAACGTCCACGAGCTCGCGGTCGCCGCACTCGGGTCGCCCGAGGCCGCCCCGGTGCTCGACGTCATCCCGCTGTTCGAGACCTTCGCGGACCTGCACGCCAGTGTCGACATCCTCGACGAGGCCGTCCGCACCGAGCCGTTCCAGCGTCGCCTCGCAGCGACCGGTCGCCGCCTCGAGGTCATGCTCGGCTACTCCGACTCCTCCAAGGACGTCGGTCCGGTGTCGGCGAACCTCGCGCTCTACGACGCACAGGCCCGCATCGCCGACTGGGCGAAGCACAACGACGTCGAGCTCACGCTGTTCCACGGCCGCGGCGGCTCGCTCGGCCGCGGTGGTGGCCCGGCGAACGAGGCCGTCCTGGCGCAGCCCCGCGGTTCCATCGACGGACGCCTCAAGCTCACCGAGCAGGGCGAGGTCATCTTCGCCCAGTACGGCGACAAGAACATCGCCGCGCGGCACCTCGAGCAGATGGCCTCGGCCACGCTGTTCGCGTCCTCGCCGTCGAACGAGGACCGCACGGCCGTCGCCGCCACGCGCTTCGCCGACCTCGCGCAGCAGCTCGACGACGTCTCGCGCGAGGCGTTCTACGGCCTCGTGAAGGCGGACGGCTTCGCGCCGTGGTTCGCGCGCGTGACCCCGATGGAGGAGATCGGTCTGCTCCCGCTCGGCTCCCGTCCGGCCCGCCGCGGTCTGAGCGTCGAGTCGCTCGAGGACCTCCGGGCGATCCCGTGGGTGTTCTCGTGGACGCAGGCGCGCATCAACCTCGCCGGGTGGTACGGCCTCGGTTCCGCGCTCGAGGCCGTCGGCGACGTGGAGCTCCTCCGCACCGCGTACGCCGAGTGGCCCCTCTTCGGCGCGATGATCAAGAACGTCGAGATGTCGCTCGCGAAGACCGACGAGCACATCGCCCGCCGCTACCTCGAGCTCGCGGACCGCGACGACCTCGCCGCGAAGGTCCTCGACGAGATGCTCCGCACGCGCGAGTGGGTGCTGCGCGTCTCGGGCGGGAGCGACGTCCTCGAGGACCGTCCCGTCCTCGCACGCGCCGTCCGGCTCCGCAGCCCGTACGTCGACGCGCTCTCGCACCTGCAGCTCCGGGCACTCCGCGCGATCCGCACCTCGGGCAGCACGGACCCGACGGACGGTGACCACCGGCTGCTCCTCCTCACCGTGAACGGCATCGCGGCCGGCCTGCAGAACACGGGCTGATCCGCGCGGACCGGCCGTCGGTCGTCGACGCGACCGCCTCGGGCCCAGGAGGCGCGGTGCCAGCTGGC
>NZ_MJGQ01000004.1:320946-354763 GCF_001865095.1 Curtobacterium sp. MCBA15_013
AGCTGGCACCGCGCCTCCCGGCCGTCTCGGTGTGCGCAACGCGACACCACCGCCCTTGTCGAATCGATTCGGGGGCGCGTAGCGTGGCCGACGTGACGACGGAGCGCACAGGACCGACCAGCCGGACGACCGCCCTCCCACCGATCCTGCCGCTGGCCCTGATCGTCGGCGTCTCACCGTTCGCGACCGACATGTACATCCCGGCCCTGCCGGCGATCGCACGCGACCTCGGCACGACGCCCGGTGCCGTGCAGCTGTCCCTGACGGCGTTCCTCGTCGCGTTCGCCGTCGGGCAGCTGCTCGCCGGACCGGTGAGCGACGGCATCGGGCGGCGTCCGCTGATGCTCGTCGGCACGGCGGTCTTCGCCGTCGCCTCCGTCGGGTGCGCGCTCGCGCCGGACGTCGTGACGCTCGTGGTGGCGCGGGTGTTCCAGGGGCTGGCGGGTGCGGCCGGAGCGGTCGCCGGGCGGGCGATGGTCTCGGACGTGGTCGACGGGCCGCGGATGGTGAAGGTGTTCGGGACCCTCGCGGCGATCAACGCGATCGGCCCCGTCGTCGCCCCGCTGGCCGGGGGAGCGGTGCTGACGATCGGCACCTGGCGACTCATGTTCGTCGTCCTCGCGGTGCTCGGTGCGGCGTTCTTCGTCGCCGTGGTCGTCCGGTTCCACGAGACCCTGCCGCGGGCGTTCCGCGGCGGGGTGGGCCTCGGTGCGAACTGGGGACGCATCCGCGAGCTCATGGGCATCCCGCGGTTCCGTGCGTACGTGCTGACCGGGGTGCTCTCGACCATCGGGTTCTTCGCGTACATCGCCACGAGCTCGTTCGTGTTCCAGACCGGCTTCGGGTTCTCCGAGGGGATGTACACCCTCGTGTTCGCCACGAACGCCTCGATGATGATCGTCACGACGCTCGTGTTCCGCCGCGTGGTCGGTCGGTTCTCGGAGGACGCGCTGCTGTCGTTCGGCCTGGCGCTCGGGACCCTCGGCGCGACGGGCGTCCTCGTGTCCGCGCTGCTCGGGGCCGGCGCGGTGCCGGTCTGGGTCTCGCTCGCCGTCGTGACCGCGGCGTGGGGGTTCGTCCTGCCGGCAGCGATGACCCGCACGCAGCACGTCGGTGCCGCGCACCCGGGGACCGCAGCGGCACTGCAGGGCGGGCTGACGTTCGGGCTCGGCGGCCTCGGCACGCCGCTCGCGGGAGCCCTCGGCGGGACGGCCGTCGCGATGGGGTCGGTGATGGCGGTGCTCATGGCGGCCGCCGTGGTCGTGCAGCTGCTGGCGACGCGACGGACCGGACGCGCCTCGACGGGTTCGTGACCCGGACCCGGTAGGTTGCAGGGTGCACCCCGCACCGATCCCAGGAGGCACCGACATGGACATCGTCGTACACGAAGCGGACGCCGGCGCCGCCGTGCTCGAGTGCAGCGGCCGACTCAACATGGTGTCGGCCCCGACGTTCCGCGAGACCGTCGCGAAGGTCGTCGGCGACGGACGGCCCCGCGTGGTCGTCGAGCTGTCCGGGGTGGAGTTCATGGACTCCTCCGGTCTCGGTGCGCTCGTCGGGTCGCTCAAGGCCGCGCGGCAGGCCGGCGGGGACCTCCGCATCGCGGCGCCGTCCGACCAGGTCGAGATGGTGCTCAAGCTCTCCAACATGGACAAGATCCTCCGCACGTACCCGGACGGGGACGCCGCGGTGACCGACTGGGCATGAACGCCGCCGTGGGTGGGCACAGCCTCGACCTGGCGTGCCCGCCGGACGACGTCACGGCGGTGCACGCGTTCCTCGCGACGGTGTGGGACACCGAGCCCACCGTCTCGGCCGAGGACCGGATGGCCCTCGAGCTCGCGCTCGTCGAACTCACCTCGAACGTGATCGAGCACGGCGCGGCCGGTCGCGGTGTCTCGTGCTCGCTCCACCTCGACGTGGGCTCCGACGCGGTCGAGGCGCAGCTGACCGACGACGGTGTGCCGGTGCCGGTCGACCCGTCCGCCGCGCAGCTCCCCGACGCGCTGGCCGAGAGCGGGCGGGGCCTGGCGCTCGTGCAGATGGTGGTCGACGACCTGCGCTACGAACGGGTCGCGGACCGGAACCTGTGGACGGTCCGGCGCGGGCGCCACTGAGTGCCGCTCGTGTCTGACGAATCGGTTCGTCCGCTTCGCGCAGCCCGTGGGCCGGTATCCGCAATGCGTGCGCATACATCCCGTGGGTTCCGTGCCGCCGTGTCACGATCCAGTCGATGAACGTCGAGCCCGACCCCAGGATCAGCTTCGAGACGTCCGGGGCCGACCTCGAGGCGGCGATCCAGATGTACGAGGACGCGTACGAGAGCGTGGGCTTCCAGGCGGAGCGCACGGAACGCCCGTTCAGCTACCGCTTCCGGGTCACCGGTGACGAGACGATGTCCTTCCGCTCCACGCGGTTCGACGCCCGGATGCAGGGCGAGCTCGAGTCCGGTGACGAGTACGTCGTGATGTGGCTCGCCGACGGTGGGGGCACCGTCGACGTCGGGCGGCAAGAGGTCGCCTTCACGCCCGGCACGCCGATGATGTTCCCGACCGGTCGACCGTTCGCCTTCGACCTGCAGGACGTCCGGCAGAGCCTGGTGCAGTTCGATCGCACGTTCCTCGAGGGCGTGGCGGCCGAGGAGCACGGCACGCAGCCGGCCCCGCTCGTGTTCGACCACACCCAGCCGCCCCGTCGCGAGGACCTCCGCGGGTGGAACGCCCAGGTCCGCCGGGCCGCCGAGACCGTGCTCGGTGAGGCACCGGTGTCGCAGCTGGTCCTCGCGGAGACCGCCCGGGACACCGCCCTCGCGCTCCTCCGCACCTTCCCGCACACCGTGCTCGCGCCGGACATCACCCTGCCGCAGGGCGCCACCGGCCGGGTCCGCGAGGCCGTCGAGTACATGCACGCGTTCGCCCACACCCCGATCAGCACGACCGACGTCGCCGAGCACGTCGGGCTCAGCGTGCGCGGGCTCCAGCAGGCGTTCCAGCGGCAGGTCGGTACGGCGCCCAACGCGATGCTGCGCGGCATCCGGCTCGACCGCGTCCGCGAGGAACTCCGCCGCTCGTCGCCCGGTGACGTCACGGTCGCCGCGATCGCCGTGCGGTGGGGTTTCGCCCACCTCGGCCGGTTCTCCGGGGCGTACGCCTCGCGCTTCGGCGAGTACCCGCGCGACACGCTGCACGCCTGATCCGACCGCCACTACGCTTCGAGGGTGCGCAGACCTCGACCGTGGGTGATCGTCCCCGGGATCTGGAACTCCGACCCCGACCACTGGCAGTCGCTGTGGCAGGACGACCGGTCGGCCGACGACCCGGGCGCGGTCGTCCGGATCGCACCGGCGTCGTGGAGCGAACCCGACCCGGACGACTGGTCCCGCGCGATCACCAGCGCCGTGGCCGCCGTCGACGAACCGCCGGTGCTCATCGCGCACAGCCTGGGCGTCCTCGCCGTCGCCGCGTGGCTCGGGCAGCGCGGACACGCCGCGGTCGCGGGTGCCTTCCTCGTGGCGCCGCCGGACCCGCTCGCGCCGGGGTTCCCCGCCGCAGCGGCCGGGTTCGTCGAGCCGGTGGCCCAGGCGGCCCCTGCGGTCCCGACGCGTCTGGTGGTCAGCGACGACGACCCGTACTGCACGCTCGACCGGGCCGTGGCCTTCGCGGACGTCCTCGGTGCCGGAGTCGTCCGGGTCGGCGCGCTCGGCCACGTGAACGTCGCCAGCGGTGTCGGTGCCTGGCCGGCCGGCCGTGCACTCGTGGACGACCTCGAGCGCACGCTCTGACACCGTCCGCGACACGCCGTTCACCTTCGAGGCGATATGGCAGGGACTCCGGCGACACACCGGGGATGTCCGCCGAGATGAGCGTTGCGATATTTATCCTTCGATCATGGAAACGCAGTCCGGTGCACGCACCCCCCTCGTCGACCCGTTCGGTCGCGAGCTCGAGGAGTGGCTCCGTGACGCCCCGGCGACGCGCGCCCCGTACCTGTCGGACCTCGTGGTCCCGCCGGTCACCGGGCCCGTGCAGCGTCCGGACGCAGCGTCGGACGCCCCCGTCGAGCCCGCCACGACCAGCGGCGCCGCGGCCGTCGTCGACGCCGCTGTGCCGGCCGACGACTCCGCCTTCCGTCGCCCCCGCGACCGTGCTCGGCACGCCGCGGTCTGCGCGCCGTCCTTCCCCGAACCGCCGGAGCGCCTCGCCCTCCGCATCGAGGACCTCGCCGTCGAGGTGTCCTCGGCCAGCGGGCGCACCACGATCGAGCGCATCGTGATCCTCGAGGACGAGGTCCGTCGTCGTGACGAGGACCTCGCTCGCCTCGCCGCGTGGGAGGCCACCGTCGCCGGACAGCGCGACCTCGAGGTCGAGGCCGCTCGGGCGTTCGCCCACTCCGTCTTCGCGGACCTGCTGGCCGATGCCGCGCTCGAGGCCGATCGTCGTGACCGTGCCGCGGCGCGGCGTGCGGCGAGGGGCAGCGTGCCGGTCGCCGGCGTGCCCGCGTCGGCCGCCGTCCCGGCGCCCGCCGTCGTCACCGCCGTCGTCACCCCGACGGGCTCCGCACCCGCTCCCGCACTCGTGGACGCGACCGAGGTCGTGGACGCGATCGACGCCCCCGAGGCGACCACGCCGGGACGCGACGAGCCCGCTCGTCCGGTGCTGTCCCTCCCGGTCGTCTCACCGGTGTCCGCGAACACGCGACCCACGCCGCTGGTCCAGCCCGCGACCGGGCCGACCGTGATCGACCGTGCCGCGTTCGCCGCCGCGCTGACGGCGCACGCCGGTGCGACGGCGAGCACGCCCGTCGTGCTCCCGGAGGCCGTCGTCCCGACGACCGCCGGGACCGCCGCCGCCGAGACCGCCGGGCACCCGGCCCACGCAGCCGACGTCGCGTCCGAGGACCGTGCCTCCGCCGGGTGGTGGACGCGCTTCGTCGCCGTCGTCATGCGCGCGTTCGGTCGCCGCTGATCCACCAGGCAGCCCCGCGTCGCCCGTCGTCCACAGTCCTGCTCGGTCCCGTGGTCGTCCACAGGGCGCCCGGACCGACCCGGGCGGCTCGGTAGACTGACGGGATGCCGACGCTCCGCGAACTCCAGGCCGTGATCGAAGACCTGTGGCCCGCCGCCGGCGCCGAGTCCTGGGACTCCGTCGGCCTCGTGGCGGGGGACCCCGACCAGACGGTCGAGCACGTGCACCTCGCAGTCGACGCCGTCCCGGTCACCGCCCGCGAGACGGTCGAGCTCGGCGCTGACCTGCTGCTCACCCACCACCCGCTGCTGCTCCGCGGCGTCACCACGATCGCCGAGTCGACCTACAAGGGCAGCGTGCTCGCCACCCTCGTGCGCGGCGGGGCAGCCCTCGTCGCCGCGCACACCAACGCCGACGTCGTGACGACGGGCACCTCGGCCGTCCTCGCCGACCGGCTCGGCCTGACCGACGAGCGCCCGCTCGAGCCCGGTGCGGACCCGTCGACGGGCATCGGCCGCGTCGGGGTGCTCGCCGAACCGACCACGCTCGGCGCGCTCGCCCGGGCGCTGGTGGACCTCCTGCCCGGCACCGCGACCGGCGTCCGGGTCTCGGGGGAGTTCGACCGGCCCGTCCGTTCCGTCGCGCTCTGCGCCGGCGCCGGTGACGCGTACCTCGGGCACCCCGACGTGCTCGGTGCCGACGTCTACGTCACGAGCGACCTCCGGCACCACCCGGCGTCCGAGTTCCGCGAGCAGGCGATGCTCGTCGACGGGCCCGCCCTCATCGACACCTCGCACTGGGCCACCGAGTGGCTCTGGCTCGACGTCGCCGCCGAGCAACTCCGCCGCGCCGCAGGCGTCCGCGTCACCGTGAGCGACCTCCGCACCGACCCGTGGGACTTCGCCGTCCTGCCGGCCGCCGAACCCACCACCGACACACAAGGAGTCTGACCATGAAGGCAGCACCCGAGGACCAGGTCATCCTCCTCGACGTCCAGCGTCTCGACAACGACGTCACCCGGATCGCGCACCGCATCACGTCGCTGCAGAAGGGGGACCGGCTCACCGAGCTCGGCACCACGGCGGCGGGGCTGCGCGCCCAGCTCGCGGCGGCCACCGGCGAGGTCGAGGACGCCGAGCGCGAACTCGCCCGCCTCGAGTCCGACACCGCCACGGCGCAGGCCCGTGTGGAGCGTGACACCACGATGCTCCAGAACGTCTCCAGCGCGAAGGACGCTGCCGGTCTCCAGAGCGAGCTCGAGTCGCTGCAGCGCCGCATCGGGGACCTCGAGACGGCCGAACTCGAGGTCATGGAGAACCTCGACGGCTTCCGCGCCCGCGTCGGTGACATCGAAGCGCAGCTCGCCGACGTCGAGGCCGCGCGTGCCGGGCTCGTGGCCGAGCGCGACGCCGAGATCGCCCGGCTCGAGTCCGACCGCGAATCGGCCACGCAGAGCCGTGCCGCCGTCGCCGCGAAGGTGCCGGCGGACCTCCTCGCGCTGTACGACCGGCAGCGGGCACGGTACGGCTTCGGCGCCTCGCTGCTGCAGGGCGGGGTGTCCACGGCGTCCGGCGTGACCCTCACGAACTCCGACCTGCAGACCATCCGGCGGGCAGCGCCCGACGACGTCGTGCTCTGCCCCGACAGCGACGCGATCCTGGTGCGGACGGCGGAGTCCGGGCTCTAGGCGCGACCTGACGACGGACGGGAGGCGCGGTGCCGGCTGGCACCGCGCCTCCCGTCCGTCGTGTGCGTGCGCTGGTAGCGTCACGTCGCGTCGCGCCGTGCGTCGGCGCAGTGTGCGAGGTCCCGCGCGGCGTGCGATGGCGCTGGCGTCTCACACAGCACGGAACCGCGCACAGTGCCGCGGTCGGCGCCCGCCGCGCGCGGGGGCGTGGGGTGCGAATGGGCCGGCCGTACGCCGGGTTCTGTCCCGCCGCTCGCGCGGCGGTGACGGCCATCTCTCTCGGACCGACGTTGCCGTCGGCCTCCAGCGGTCTACCCGAGGACTCGGCGAGCAGCCTCAGCGTCCTCTGTCTGACCTTGCTCCGGGCGAGGTTTACCGAGCGGATCCGGTCACCCGGACCCCTGGTGGTCTCTTACACCACCGTTTCACCCTTACCGACGTCGCCGCCGGCGGTCTGCTTTCTGTGGCACTGTCTCGCGGATTGCTCCGGGTGGGTGTTACCCACCGCCCTGCTCTGTGGAGCCCGGACGTTCCTCGGCACTCCCGGGGGAGCGACGCGACCGTCTCACCGACCCATTCGCGAGCACGAGTCTACCGGGCACGGGGCCACGACATCGAACCAGCGGCGAGGGCCGGTTCGATGTCGGATTCGTGGTTCGATCCGCGGCGAGGCCGCGACGACGGCGCGTCGGCGCGTCAGGCGCTCCGCGCGGCCAGGGTCGCGGCGCCGATGATGCCCGCGTTGTTCCGGAGCGTCGCCGGGATGATGTCCGCCTGCAGGTCGAGCAGCGGCAGGAACTCCTCGTACTGCTTCGAGACCCCGCCACCAACGACGAAGAGCTCCGGGGAGAGCAGGGCCTCGAGCGTGGAGTAGTACTTCTGCAGCCGCTTCGCCCAGTGCTTCCACGACAGGTCGTCGCGCTCCTTCGCGGCGAACGAGGCGCGCGACTCGGCGTCGTGCCCGTCGATTTCGAGGTGCCCGAGCTCCGAGTTCACGATGAGCACGCCGTCGTTGATGAGCGCCGTGCCGATGCCGGTGCCGAGCGTCGTGACGACGACCAGGCCGTCCTTGCCCTTCGCCGCACCGAACTGCTGCTCGGCGAACCCGGCTGCGTCGGCGTCGTTGACGAAGTGGATGGAGCGGCCGAGCTCCTTCTCGAAGAGCGCCTCGGCCTCGAAGCCGATCCACTTCTTCGAGACGTTCGCCGCGGACATGGTCTTGCCGTCGCGGACGATCGCCGGGAAGCAGACCCCGACGGGCACGTCCGACGCCGGAGCGAGCTCGTCGAGGATGGACGCGGCCACGGCGACGATGTCGTGCGGCTTCCCGCCCTCGGGCGTGGCCTTCTTGATCCGGTCGGTGGTGAGTTCGCCGGTGGAGACGTCGACGATCGCGCCCTTGATGCCCGTACCGCCGATGTCGACGCCGACTGCGAGGGAGGTCATGAGGAGCCTTTCGGTGTGGAGGTCAGGAGACCGTGAGGAGTTCCGCGCCGCGCTCGGTGACGACGAGGGTGTGTTCGAACTGTGCGGTCCACGACTTGTCCCGGGTGGAGACGGTCCAGTCGTCGGCCCAGATGTCGGCGTCGATGCCGCCGAGCGTGAGCATCGGCTCGATCGTGAAGACCATGCCGGGCACCATGACGTCGTCGAAGCGCGGAGCGTCGTAGTGGGGGATGATCAGCCCGGAGTGGAACGCCCGCCCGACGCCGTGGCCGGTGTAGTCGCGGACGACGCCGTAGCCGAAGCGCTTCGCGTACGCCTCGATGGCACGGCCGATGACGTTCACCTGCCGACCCGGGGCGACGGCCTTGATCCCACGCTCGAGGGCGAGTCGCGTGCGGGTCACGAGGTCCTCGACCTCTTGCGACGCCTGCCCGACGATGAAGGTGCGGTTCGTGTCGCCGTGCATCCCGTCCTTGTAGGCGGTGATGTCGATGTTGACGAGGTCGCCCTCCTGCAGGACGGTGTCGTCGGGGATGCCGTGGCAGATGACCTCGTTGAGGCTCGAGCAGAGGGACTTCGGGTAGCCGCGGTAGCCGAGCGTCGAGGGGTAGGCGCCGTGCGCGACGACGAACTCGTGGCCGATCCGGTCGAGCTCGTCCGTCGTGACACCGGGGCGGATCGCTGCGCCGACGGCGTCGATGGCCTGGGAGGCGATGCGCCCGGCGGTCCGGATCCGCTCGACCTCGTCCGGGGTGTACGTGTCGCCGAGTCCGTGCTCGTGCGGCTCGGCCTTGCCGACGTACTCCGGACGCTCGATCTCCTTCGGGACGGACCGCAGCGGGGAGATGCGGCCGGCGGTCAGGTGTCCGTGTTCGTCCCGGGGCATGCGGACCACTCTAGCCGGGGCCGCGGGGTGCGGACGCGAGGGCCTGGAGGCGCGGTGGCGGCCCGACGGACCGGCACCGCGCCTCCAGGCGGTCACCCAGCGCGCGGGGCGCGGCGCGCCCGCACCGCCGCCGCCCCACCTGGGTACGGTGGCGGCATGAGTGACGAACGCATCGAGTCCCAGTGGTGGTTCAACGAGAAGACGCACGCCGTCGAGCAGGGCCCGCAGTCGCCGCAGCGCGACCGGATCGGCCCGTTCGCCTCGCGTGAGGAAGCGCAACACGCCCTGGACCGGATCAAGGCGAACAACGAGCGTTGGGACGACGAAGACCAATAGGCTGAGACTCCCAGCTGGACCAGCTGCACCACGGAAAGGGCGTCAATGGACAAGCAGACGGACTTCGTGCTCCGCACCATCGAGGAGCGGGGCATCAAGTTCATCCGACTCTGGTTCACGGACGTCATCGGGACCCTGAAGTCCGTGGCGATCGCCCCGGCCGAGGTCGAGGGCGCGTTCGCCGAGGGCATCGGGTTCGACGGCTCCGCGATCGAGGGCCTCACGCGCTCGTACGAGGCGGACGTCCTGGCCCACCCGGACCCGTCGACGTTCCAGATCCTCCCGTGGCGCGGCGAGATCGACCCGACCGCGCGGATGTTCTGCGACATCACGACGCCGGACGGCCAGCCCGCCGTCGCCGACCCGCGCAACGTGCTCAAGCGCACGCTGGCGAAGGCGAGCGAGCGCGGCTTCACGTTCTACACGCACCCCGAGATCGAGTTCTACCTGCTGAAGAGCCGCGACTGGAAGGACGGCGGCCCGCAGCCCGTCGACCGCGCCGGCTACTTCGACAACGTCCCCGGCGGCAGCGCGCACGACTTCCGTCGCCGGTCCGTCCGGATGCTCGAGGACCTCGGCATCTCGGTGGAGTTCTCCCACCACGAGGCCGGCCCCGGCCAGAACGAGATCGACCTCCGCTACGCCGATGCACTGACGATGGCGGACAACATCATGACGTTCCGCACCGTCGTGAAAGAGGTCGCGATCGAGCAGGGCGTCTACGCGACGTTCATGCCGAAGCCGATCTCCGGCCAGCCGGGCTCGGGCATGCACACGCACGTGTCGCTGTTCGAGGGCGACCAGAACGCCTTCTACGAGGCGGGTGGCCAGTACCAGCTGTCCGACACGGCGAAGCACTTCATCGCCGGTGTGCTCAAGCACGCGCCGGAGATCACCGCGGTCACGAACCAGTTCGTGAACTCGTACAAGCGCCTCTGGGGCGGTGACGAGGCCCCGTCGTTCGTGACCTGGGGCCACAACAACCGCTCGGCCCTCGTGCGCGTCCCGCTGTACAAGCCGAACAAGGGCCAGTCCGCCCGCATCGAGTACCGCGGCATCGACTCGGCGGCGAACCCGTACCTCGCGTACTCGCTGCTGCTGGCCGCGGGGCTCAAGGGCATCGACGAGGGCTACGAGCTCCCGCCGGAGGCCGAGGACAACGTCTGGAGCCTGTCCGACTCCGAGCGCCGCGCCCTCGGGTACAGCCAGCTGCCGGCGAGCCTCGACCACGCGCTGAGCCTCATGGAGGACTCGGAACTCGTGGCGGAGACGCTCGGCGAGCAGGTCTTCAACTTCGTGCTGCTGAACAAGCGCCAGGAGTGGAAGGCCTACCGCGACCAGGTCACGCCGTTCGAGCTCGACACGAACCTCGGCGCGCTCTGACGGCACCGGGGGCACGCACCACATGACCGGTCGGACGACGACGTCGCGTTCCGAGTTGGCCCGCCTGGGCTTCGCGGAGCTGTCGGAGAGCCTGGAACGCATCGCCGACCTGGAGGCGCGGTTCGGCCCCGACCTGCAGGTGCCGGTGAGCGGGTCCCCGGCACTGTGGGAGTCCACGGCCGATCCCGACGGCGCACTCCGCGCGCTCGAGCGGCTGCTCGAGCGCGCGCCGGACGAACTGCGTCCGGTCCTCGCGGACGACGCCGCCACCGAACGGCTCGTGCGGCTCCTCGGTGCGTCGGTCGGGCTCGGTGAGTTCCTGCACCGCCGTCCGGCGGAGATCGACCTGCTCCTGGCGCCGGTGACGGCGCCGTGGTCGCAGCAGGAGTACACCGACTCGTTGCTCGCCGCGATCGACGGTGCCACGGGTGAGGACGCCCGACTCCGGCTCCGGGTGCGCTACCGCCGGCACCTGGCCCAGATCGCGCTGTTCGACGTCCTGAACGCCGCGCCGACCGAGGCGTTCCCCGCCGTCGCGGCCGGGCTGGCCGACCTCGCCGGTGCCGCGCTCGAGGCCGCGGTGGACGTCGCCCGGCGCGAGGTCCCGTTCCCCGCGGCCGACGTCGAGGCGACGCCGCTCGCCGTCATCGCGATGGGCAAGGCCGGGGCCCGCGAACTCAACTACGTCAGCGATGTCGACGTCATCTTCGTCACCGAACCCACCCGCGACGACGAAGCGGGCACGGGCGTGGGGACCGACCGCGCCGTGCTCATCGCCACGCGGCTGGCGATCGCGGCCACGCACGCCATCACCGACCTCGCGGCCGAACCGGCGCTGTGGGAGGTCGACGCGAACCTCCGGCCGGAGGGCAAGGACGGCGCGCTCGTCCGGACGCTCGACTCCCACGTGGCGTACTACGAGCGCTGGGCGAAGGAGTGGGAGTTCCAGGCCCTGCTCAAGGCGCGGCCGATCGCCGGGTCGGTCGACCTGGGGGAGCGCTACGCCACCGCGGTCGCCGACTTCGTGTGGACGTCGGCGCAGCGACCGGGGTTCGTCGAGTCCGTGCAGCGCATGCGGCAGCGGGTCACCGACAACATCCCCGACGACGAGGTCGACCGGCAGCTCAAGCTCGGGCCGGGCGGTCTGCGCGACGTCGAGTTCACCGTGCAGCTGCTGCAGCTCGTGCACGGCCGCGACGACGAGACCGTGCGGGTCCGGTCCACGCTCGAGGCGATGGACGCGCTCACCGACGCCGGCTACGTCGGCCGTGCCGAGGCCGCCCGCTTCGGGCCGGACTACGCCCTGCTCCGCCTGCTCGAGCACCGCATCCAGCTCCGCCGCCTGCAGCGCACCCACCTGATGCCCTCCGACGAGGACGAGCTCCGGGTGCTCGCCCGGTCGAGCGGTCTCGCACGGTCCGCTGCGGCGCTCGAGACACGGTGGCGCGCCGTGAAGCTCGAGGTCCGTGGCCTGCACGAGCGCCTGTTCTACCGACCGCTCCTGTCCGCGGTGGCCGCGAGCGACGGCGACATCGTGCTCACCAGCGACCAGGCGGTCGACCGGCTCGGCGCGATCGGCTTCGCGGACCCCGCCGGGGCACTCGGCCACATCCGGGCACTGACGCAGGGCACGAGCCGCCGGGCGGCGATCCAGCGGAACCTGCTGCCGGTGCTCCTGCGCTGGATGGCCGAGGGACCGGCACCGGACCGAGCGCTCCTGGCCTTCCGCCGGCTGAGCGACACCCTGGGGGAGTCGAGCTGGTTCCTCCGCATGCTCCGGGACTCCTCCGGCGCGGCGCACTCGCTCACCACCGTGCTCTCGGAGTCGGCGTTCCTGTCCGGGCTGCTCGAACGCTTCCCCGAGGCGGTGGCCTGGCTCGACGAACCGGAGGCGCTGCTGCGCCCCCGGCCGATCGAGTCGCTGCTCGCCGAGGTCACGGCGACGACGGCACGGCACGGGGACGACGTGGACGGCGCGGCCGCCCTGGTCCGGTCCGCCCGCCGGCGTGAGACGCTCCGACTCGGCATGGCCGCCGTCCTCGGACACCTCGACGTCGATGCCCTCGGCCCGGCGTTGAGCGACGTCACCGAGTCGACCCTGGCCGGTGCCCTCACGCTCGCGCGACGGGACGCCCCGGCAGGCCTGGAGTTCGGCGTCATCGCGATGGGGCGGTACGGCGGCCGTGAGCTCGGCTTCGGCTCGGACGCCGACGTCCTCTACGTGTACCGGGCGACCGAGGACGTCCCGTCTGAACAGGCTTCGCGAGCGGCGCAGACCATCGTGCGGGAGCTCGCCCGCTTGACCGACGACGCGATCCACCCTCTCGACCTCGACATCGACCTCCGCCCCGAGGGCAAGAACGGCCCCGTGGTGCGCACGCTCGACTCCTACGGCGCGTACTACGCCCGCTGGTCGCTCACTTGGGAGGCCCAGGCGTTGCTCCGGGCCCGTGGGGCGGTCGGGGACGCGCAGCTCCTGCGTGACTTCGAGCACCTCGCCGACCGCACGCGCTACCCGGAGCACATCGACGACCAGCAGGTGCGCGAGGTCCGACGCATCAAGGCCCGCGTCGAGTCCGAACGCCTCCCGCGCGGTGCGGACCCCGCCCGGCACCTCAAGCTCGGCCGCGGTTCCCTGAGCGACGTGGAGTGGTTCGTCCAGCTCCTCCAGCTGCAGCACGCGCTGACGATCCCCGGCCTCCGGACGACGTCCACGCTCGAGGCGCTCGACGCCGCCCGCGACGCCGGACTCGTCGCCCCCGACGACGCCGAGCGTCTCGGTGCCGCCTGGCGCTTCGCCTCGCGGACCCGGAGCGCGCTCGTGCTCTGGTCGGGCAAGACCACGGACGTGCTGCCCGTCGACCGGGTGCAGCTCGAGGGCATCGCACGCCTGATGGAGTACCCGCCGGGGTCCGCCTCGGAACTCGAGGAGGACTACCTCGGGGTCACCCGCCGGGCACGTCAGGTCTTCGAGCGCGAGTTCTACGGCGCCTGACGCCCGCCGCGACACGCCCGGACCGACGTGTTTCGCAGCGAGTTGACACGTCCTCGGAAGTGAATTCCCCGTAACGTGCAGCGTCCCCCGTTCGACATCTGCCTGTACCCCGGCATGTCGAGGTCGGGCGTCCGTTACCGGGATGTGATCCTGCTGACCACGTCGACGCGAGGCGACGGCCGGAGCTGCTCGCGGCGCGCCCGGCGACCATGACCTGAACAGGGCTTTCGCTGGGGGTCGAGCCGCGCCTCCTGGGCCGTCCACCACCCGTACAGGGTGAGTGGCAGGGTGAACGCGGTCCACCGGAGTGCTGTCAGCACCAGTGCGGACACGATGACCACACGCGGAGGGGGACCGTGGTGTACCCCGTAACGTGCCCGTAACGCCCCCGGTCGGGGGTCGCGTTGCGCACCGGGTCACGGTTCTGCATCAATGGGGTCACCCGAACCGGCCCTGATTCCCCAACGACGCGGAATCTCCACCTCGAACGTTGAAGCAGGGATCGATGTTCACCTTCATTCTGCAGATCAGGCAGATGGTCGAAGGGCACCCCGAGTTCTACCTGTTCGCCGTGTACTCCGCGGTGATCTGGTTGCTCTGGCTGCTCAAGGTCATCCTGTCCGCCCGCTACCGCCCCTACACCGGCACCTACACCGGCACCACGAGCGTCGTCGTCCCCGTCGTGGACGAACCGCTCGACCTCTTCCGCGACGTGATCGGCCGCATGGTCGAGCAGCGTCCCGGCGAGATCATCGTCGTCATCAACGGCGCCCGCAACGAGGCCCTCGAAGCGGTCTGTGACGAGTTCGCCCCACTCGTCCGCTGGACGCACACGCCCATCCCGGGCAAGCGCAACGCCGTCAAGGTCGGCACCGAGATGTCCAACGGCGACATCACCGTGCTCGTCGACTCGGACACGGTGTGGACGCCCGGCACCCTCGACGAGCTGCTCAAGCCGTTCGCGGACGCCTCGGTCGGCGGCGTGACGACGCGCCAGCGCATCCTCGAGCCGACGCGCAGCTGGATCACCCGCTGGGCGGACTGGCTGGAGAACTCCCGCGCGCTGTACTCGATGCCCGCGCAGAGCGTCCTCGGCCAGATCGGCTGCCTGCCCGGGCGCACGATCGCCTTCCGCCGCGACATCCTCGTGCGCGTCATGGACCGCTTCATGCACGAGAAGTTCATGGGCGTGTTCCTCGAGGTGTCCGACGACCGGACGCTGACGAACCTCACGCTCAAGGAGGGGTACCGGACCGTCTACCAGTACACCTCGCTGGTCTACACGGACGCTCCGCTGCAGGTGAAGAAGCTGTTCAAGCAGCAGCTCCGCTGGGCCCGTGGTTCGCAGTACAACACGCTCCGGATGCTCCCGTGGATGCTCGGCCACGCGCCGATCCTCGCGGTGTTCTTCCTCACCGACATCATCCTGCCGTTCATGCTCTTCGGCGTGATCGCCGGCTGGATCTACCGCGCCTTCACCGGCCAGGGCGAGAACCTCTACCAGGGGATCCTGCAGCAGTACGGCTTCTCCACCGGCTTCGTGTACGTCGCGGCCCTCATGGTGGTCTCGTCGGTGCTCAGCATGGCGATCCGTCAGATGCGGCACCTCGCCGAGAAGCCGAGCGACTTCTTCCGCCTGCCGATGTTCATCATCGTGTCGACGTTCTTCCTCATGCCGATCCGGCTCATCGGCTTCTTCCGCCTGGCGCACGCGTCCGGCTGGGGGACCCGTGCCGGTGCGTACGCCGGTGGACCGATGGAGGAGGACCCCGCGGACGCGGTGCAGCCCTCGGCCGTCGCCACCCAGACCCCGGTGAGCCCGATCGACGCGGCGGCCCCGGCCCCGGCCGGCGGAGCCGGCTACGGCGACGACCAGCGCGCCGTGGACCGGGCGTTCGACGACCTGTTCGGCCCGGACGCCACCACCAACTCCACCGCGACGGTGCTCGCGACCCGCCGCTCGGCAGCCACTGCAGCGCAGTCCCAGTCGGCGACCGCGGCGGCCCCCGCCCCGGCACGCGTCCGTCGGTACAACCCGTACGCCGCGATCCCGTACTGCATCGGCTTCGCGATCTTCGCCCTGGAGGCCTTCCTCATTGTCTGACCTCATCCGCTCCTCAGGTGCCTGGTGGGCCCAGTCCAGCAAGCACGCACGACTCACCGCGGTCGGGACCACCGCCATCGTCCTCGTCCTCGGACTCATCACCTGGAACGTCTGGGTGTCCCCGGCGGGCTCGGTGTCCACCGCGGTCCACCAGGCGCTCGGTGTGACGCCGCCGAAGAAGAAGATCTCGGCGGCCGAGCTCCAGACGAAGCTCACGGCCGCCCAGGAGAAGATCTGGGCGCTCGAGGGCAAGCTCGACTCCTCGACCGCGCAGTCCGGCTCGCGTGCCGACCAGATCGCCGAGCTCAAGGCGCAGATCGCGTCGTTGCAGTCGGACCTCGGGGCCGCCAAGGCCGCCGGGGCACGGTCCGGTGACGGCACGTCGGGTCCGGGAGGGTCGGGCGACGGTTCCGGCGGTTCCGGCGGGTCCGGCGGCTCCGGTTCCGGCAGCGGCTCCGGTGGCTCCGGTTCGGGCAGTGGTTCCGGCGGCTCCGGCAACGGTTCCGGCTCCGGCAACCACGGCGTCACGAACCCGAACGGCGGCCCCTCGAAGGACCCCGGCTCGACCCCGATCTCCGTCCCCACCAAGGCGCAGATCATGGCGCAGCCGGCTCGTTGGTACGGCCTCTACACCGCGCAGTCCCCCTTCAACTGGGCGGAGTACGACGAGGTCTCGCAGCAGGTCGGCAAGGCCACGAACATGGTCGGCTTCTTCCAGGGCTTCGACCAGGACTTCAACGCCACCGCCGTCCAGCGCGCGTGGGCGAACGGCCGCCTGCCGCTCATGACCTGGGAGTCCGCACCCGCCAAGACGGGCAACGACGCGAAGTACGTCCCCGGGTACACGAACGAGGACATCGTCTCGGGCAAGTTCGACGCCTACCTCACGAAGTACGCGAAGGCCCTCGCGGCGAACGGGCAGCCGATGGTCATCCGGCTCGACCACGAGATGAACGGCTCTTGGTACAACTGGTCCGAGGGGACGGCACAGCAGAACGCAGCCGGGTCCTACGTCGCGATGTGGCAGCACGTGCACGACGTCTTCCAGGCCAGCGGCGCGAACAAGTACGTCATCTGGAACTGGGCACCGAGCCGCATCGACAAGCTCGGCAACGACAAGTACATGCAGCTCGAGTACCTGCGTGAGTACTACCCGGAGTCGAAGTACGTCGACTGGGTCGGGATGAGCGGGTACTACCGCACCGCCTCCGAGTCGCCGACCTTCGACAACACGTTCGGCAAGACCCTCGCCCAGCTCCGCCAGATCGCACCGGACAAGAAGATCCTCCTCAGTGAGATCGGTGCGACCGAGACCGGGACGAGCGTGACCAACGGGCAGAAGGCGAAGTGGATCACCTCGCTCTTCGACGGCCTCGCGGAACCGGCCAACGGCGACGTCATCGGCTTCTCGTACTTCAGCGAGACCGCGACCACGGTCGTGGACGGCGTCCGCACCACGAACGACTGGCGACTCAACTCCCGCGCCGACAGCCTCCAGGCCTTCGTGGCCGGCATCTCGCGCACCGACACCGACTACGACCTGCAGGAGGTCAAGCAGTGACCGCTCAGAAGAAGACCGCAGACTCCCGTCCGGCACCCGTCATCAGCGTCATCGGCACCGGCTACCTCGGTGCCACCCACGCGGCCGCCATGGCCGAGATGGGCTTCGAGACCATCGGCGTGGACGTCGATCCCGCCAAGCTCGCAGCCCTGTCCGCCGGTGAGGTCCCGTTCTACGAGCCCGGACTGCCGGAGCTCATCACGAAGCACGTCGCCAGCGGCAAGCTCCGCTTCACGGCGTCGCTGCCCGAGGCCGTGGCCGCGGCCGACGTCCACTTCGTCTGCGTCGGGACGCCGCAGCGCGCCGGGTCGCACGCCGCGAACCTCACCTACGTCGAGAACGCCACGCGCGGTGTCGCCGAGAACCTCACGCACCCCGGCCTCATCGTCGGCAAGTCGACGGTCCCGGTGGGCACGGCCGAGCGGCTCCGCGGCATCGTCCGCGAGTTCACCCCGTCGGGCATCGACGCCGAGCTCATCTGGAACCCGGAGTTCCTGCGCGAGGGCAAGGCCGTCGACGACACGCTGCACCCGGACCGGCTCGTCTGGGGCGGTGCCTCCGCGTCGGCCGACGCCGTGATCCGCGAGGTCTACGCCGCACCCATCGCCGAGGGCACCCCGGTCATCACGACCGACCTCGCCACGGCGGAGCTCGTCAAGGTCAGCGCGAACGCGTTCCTCGCCACGAAGATCTCGTTCATCAACGCGATCTCCGAGATGTGCGCGATCACCGGTGCGGACGTGTCCACCCTGGCCGACGCCCTCGGGCACGACGCCCGCATCGGCCGGAAGTTCCTGAACGCCGGCCTCGGCTTCGGCGGGGGCTGCCTGCCGAAGGACATCCGGGCGCTCATGCACCGCGCGAACGAGCTCGGTGCCGGTCGTGTCGTCGGGCTCATGCAGCAGGTCGACGAGATCAACATGGGGCAGCGCGAGCGCGTCATCGACATGACGATCGACGCGCTCGGCGGCTCCGTGCTGAACCGTCGCGTCGCCGTCGTCGGGGCGGCGTTCAAGCCCCTCACCGACGACGTCCGGGACTCGCCGGCGCTCAACGTCGCCGCTGCGCTGCACCTCCGCGGCGCCCAGGTCACCCTGTGGGACCCGGAGGCGATGGAGACCGCCCGCCGCTCCTTCCCGACGCTCACCTACTCGTCGTCGATGGAGGGTGCGATCGAGGACGCCGACGTCGTGCTCGTCCTCACCGAGTGGGACGAGGTCATCGCCGCCGATCCCGCGGCGCTCGCCTCGATCGTGGGGCGTCGCACGGTGATCGACGCCCGCAACTGCCTCCCGGTCGCCGACTGGGTCAAGGCGGGTTGGACCGTCCGTTCCCTGGGACGGCCCACTCCGGTCACGGGTGCACCCGTGAGCGTCGCTGCGGGGACGAACGACGCGGTGGCCACCGCGCGGTAGTCACCCGGACGCGAAGCGGGGTCTGTGCCGGGGCGGCACGGGCCCCGTTCTCGTGTGCCCGGTGGACCTGCGCCTTCGGTGCGGTCTGGCACGTTCCGTCGCTCCGGCAGTGGACGCGACCGCCTGGAGGGGCGGTGCCGGCCCGCCGGGCGTGCGCCGCGCCTCCAGGCAGGCACGTTCCCACCCGGTGGCCGGGCCCGCAGGCGAGACAGCGGAACGCCCCCGCACCGGAGACCGGTGCGGGGGCGTTCGTGGTGCGGTGTGCGTCAGACGCCGAAGTAGAGCTCGTACTCGAACGGGTGCGGGCGCTGCGCGAGCGGGAGGATCTCGTTCTCGCGCTTGTAGTCGATCCAGGTCTGGATGAGGTCCTCGGTGAAGACGTTGCCCTTCGTGAGGAACTCGTGGTCCGCCTCGAGCGCCTCGAGCGCCTCGTCGAGGGAGCCGGGGACCTGGGGGATGCCCTTCGCCTCTTCCGGCGGGAGCTCGTAGAGGTCCTTGTCGACCGGCTCGTGCGGCTCGATGCGGTTCTGGATGCCGTCGAGGCCCGCCATCAGCTGCGCGGCGAACGCGAGGTACGGGTTGCCCGAGGCGTCCGGCGCGCGGAACTCGATGCGCTTGGCCTTGGGGTTCGTGCCCGTGATCGGGATGCGGATCGCGGCGGAGCGGTTGCCGGCCGAGTAGACCAGGTTGACCGGGGCCTCGAAGCCCTTCACCAGACGGTGGTACGAGTTGATCGACGGGTTCGTGAAGGCGAGCAGCGCCGGGGCGTGCTTGAGGATGCCACCGATGTACCAGCGGGCGAGGTCGGACAGGCCGCCGTAGCCGTTCTCGTCGTAGAACAGCGGCTTGCCGTCGCTCCAGAGGGACTGGTGGGTGTGCATGCCCGAACCGTTGTCACCGAAGAGCGGCTTCGGCATGAACGTGGCGACCTTGCCCCACTGGTCGGCGGTGTTCTTGACGATGTACTTGAACTTCAGGATGTCGTCCGCGGCGTGGACCATCGTGTCGAACTTGTAGTTGATCTCCTGCTGGCCGCCGGTGCCCACCTCGTGGTGCGAGCGCTCGAGCTCGAAGCCCGCCTCGATCAGCTTGAGGGTGATGTCGTCGCGGAGGTCGGCCGTCTTGTCGACCGGCGACACGGGGAAGTAGCCGCCCTTGTAGGGGGTCTTGTTGGCGAGGTTGCCGCCCTCTTCCTCGCGACCGGTGTTCCAGGCGCCCTCTTCGGAGTCGACCGAGTAGAACGACTTGTTCTGGGTGACCGAGTAGCGGACGTCGTCGAAGATGTAGAACTCGGCCTCGGGGGCGAAGAACGCGGTGTCCGCGATGCCCGTCGACGCGAGGTACTTCTCCGCCTTCTTGGCGACCTGACGCGGGTCACGGCCGTAGATCTCGCCGTTCCGCGGGTTGTAGATGTCGAAGATCATGATCAGCGTGCGCTCGGCGCGGAACTGGTCGATGTACGCCGTCGTCACGTCGGGGATGAGCTGCATGTCGGACTCGTGGATCGACGCGAAGCCGCGGATCGAGGAGCCGTCGAAGAGCTGGCCGACCGAGAAGAAGTCCTCGTCGACGGTGGAGGCCGGGATGTTGAAGTGCTGCTGCACACCCGGCAGGTCCGTGAACCGGATGTCGAGGAACTTGACGTCGGTGTCCTTGATGAAGGCCAGGACCTCGGAGGAATCGCTGAACATGTGGGCCGATCTCCAATGGGTTGGGTGATGTCGGAGGGTCCATCTCGGCACCCTCCGACGAGGCTATTGACACCGAGTTTCCCGGACATGACTGGATTGTTTCGTGCGTGTTACGTCGACCCGTTCGCCTACGCTGGGACCATGGCCCGCAGCACCAGTTCGTCGTCCGCGTCGTCCTCCGGGGGATCGGGGCATCCCGACGGCTGGCCGGGCAAGGACCTCGGTCTGCCGGAAGAGGGGCCCCGCAGCGTCGGGCGGATCGGCCGCCGGATCGTGGCCCTGCTGATCGACGGCGCGCTGGCCGACCTCGTGGCGTACGTGACCGGCGTGTGGTCGCCCGTGAACGGCTCGGGGGACATCGCGCACTCGTGGATCCAGATCGCGATCTTCGCCGTGCTGCAGATCCTGTTCATCTGCCTGCTGTCGGGGTCGTTCGGGCACGTGTGCGTCGGGCTCCGGGTGGTGCCGATGCGCGGCGGGTACGTCGGGGTCTGGCGGCCGGTGGTGCGGACGGTGCTGCTGTGCCTGGTCGTGCCGGCGCTGATCATCGACCGCGACAGCCGTGGGGCGCACGACCGGATCGCGGGGACGGTGTTGGTGCGGCGCTGAGGGGGCTGCGGCCGGGGCCGCGGCTTCGCGAGGCCGCTCCCGGCGGCTCGGAGCGCGTGGCGCGGGCGGCGCGAGAGCGCGGCGCAGCACGGTGCGAGGTTCCGTCCTGAGTGCGAGCAGGCGTCCGTCCCACGGTGCGCCGAACCTCGCACGGTGCGCGATCGACCCATCGCCGACGTTCGGACCGCCAGCGCACCGGACCCGCGCTGCACGGTGCGAGGTGCTTCGCCGGGCATGGAGTTGCCCACTCGGTGCCGCACGACGAGCCCGCACCGCGTGGTCGACCTCGCACCGACCGGCGAGAGCCGCACCATGCGAGGCCGCTGCCCCCACCGCGCCAGCGCCCGCCCTGCCACGCGCCCTGCGGACGCAGAACGCCCCCGACCTGGCACGGTCGGGGGCGTTCGTGGTCTGTGGGGGAGTCCGTCAGCGCGGACGTCCCGCGCGGGCCCGCATCGGGTCCATCCCCTTCGGGATCGCCGCGGCCGGGCTCTGCGTGAGGGAGTCGAGCCGGTTCGCGACCGCCAGGACCTCGTTGCGGTTGAGCGCCTTCTTGAACTTGTTCATCGCACGGGGGAGCTTGTGCAGCGTCACGGAGTCGTCACCGTCGCCGTCCTTGCCGCTGGCCACGTGCACGACGTGCACCGGGACGTTCGGGACGATGCGCTGGACCTTGCGGCGCTCCTCGTCGACCTGGCGGTTGAGGTTGCCGCGCTGGCCCTCGGTGATGAGCACGACACCCGGGGTGCCGACGGCCCGGTAGACCGCGGCCTGCGAACGACCGTGCACCGCGACCGGCATCTCGCTCGAGCGCCACTGACGGCGGAGCGAGTTCGACAGCACGGCACCCACGGCACCGGGCTGCCCCTCGATCTGCGAGTAGGCGGCACGTTCGGCCAGCCGACCGAGGACGATCAGGAAGAGCAGCACACCCAGCAGCACGCCGGCCACGATCCAGAGGATGATCGCGAGCCAGTTCTGCCCGGGCAGCAGCAGGGCGAGCAGGACGCCCAGCACCACCGGGACGACGAACGCCAGGGCGAACCACCAGACGGAGCTCGGGTCCGCCCGACGGGTCATCGTGAAGACCTGGTACATCTGCTTGAGACGACCCGGCTCCTTCGCCGTCGTACCTTGAGAACTGCTGCGTGCCATGCGACCAGGATACGGCCTGTCCCGACTTCCGAGGACCGCCGATGCTCTGGCTGTGGGCGAACAGCGTTCTCCACAGGACGGCGTCCCGTCCGCCGGAGGCTGGTCGGGCCCGGCCAGGCTGTCCGGATGCAGACGCTCCCCGATCACGTCCGGTGGCACGCGGTGGACGACGAGCAGCCGTTCCTCGCCTGGGTCGCCGACCGCGCCGCCGTCGCCCCGGACCCCTCGGCACGGCACCTCGTCCCGGTCGTCGACGTCGGCCGACTGGCGGACGGACGGCTCGCCGTCGACGTCCTCCGTCCCGCGGGGACGGTGCTGTCCGCGGCACTCGACACCCTCGGCACACCGACCACCGGTGTCGCCGTGACGCTCACCGTGCCGATGCTCGAGCTCGCGGTGACCGAACGGTCGGGCGCGGTGCAGATCGGCTCCGCGGGGCTCGACGACGTCCTGGTGGACGATGCCGGTGCGGTCGTGCTGTGCGACCGGCCACCCGGGTCGGACGGCGTCCGTCGGTCCGACCAGAGCGGCGCGAGGGTCCTGGTCCTCGCGGCCCGGCTGGTGTGGGAGCGGACCGACGCACGCGCGCCGGACCGTCCGGCCGTCGATGGCGCCCTCGCCGAGGCCCTCGACGGCGACACGACGTCGGTGCGTGCGGCGTTGGCGGTGGTCCGAGCGGCCGCGGCGCCGCGCCCGATCCGCTGGGAACGGCCGTCGGATGACCTGCTCGTCGGGCTGCCCGAGCGCACGTCGATGCCACCGGGGCCGGCTGGTTCCCTCGAGTCGGCGCTGCGCGGGGTCGTCGAGCACGGCCTCCCGATCGGCGGTGGGAGACGGCTGCCGCTCCGACGAGCGCTGGTGGGGATGGTGGTCGCGGCGGGGCTGACCGCGGCGGTGGTCTTCACGATCGGCTGAACACGCCAGCAACGGGGAACGGCCCCGATCCACGGTGGGATCGGGGCCGTCCGGAGTACGACGAGCGCTGGGCTCAGTACCCGAGGTTCGGGCCGAAGTTGCCCTCCTCGAGGCGGTTCTTCACCGCGACGAGGTAACGCGACGCGTCGGCTCCGTCGATGATCCGGTGGTCGTACGACAGCGCGAGGTACACGAACGAACGGATCGCGATGGCCTCTTGCCCGTCGACCTTCACGACCGCCGGACGCTTCGTCACGATGCCCGTGCCGAGGATCGCCGACTGCGGCAGGAACACCACGGGGGTGTCGAACAGCGCGCCACGCGAACCGGTGTTCGTCAGCGTGAACGTGCCACCCGCGAGCTCGTCCGGCTTGAGCTGGTTGTTGCGGGTGCGCTCGGCGAGGTCCGCGATCGACTGCGAGAACTGCGCCAGGTTCAGCGACGCCGCGTCCTTGATCACCGGGGTGAGCAGGCCACGCTCGGTGTCCACCGCGATGGAGACGTTCTCGGTCTCCGGGTAGACGATCTCCTCGCCCTCGACGGTCGAGTTGATCTTCGGGTGCGCCTTGAGCGCCTCGGACGCCGCGAGGGCGAAGAACGGCATGAAGGAGAGCTTCGAACCGGTCTTCTCGAGGAACTCGGCCTTGTGCGCGTCACGGAAGTGCGCGACCTTCGTCACGTCCACCTCGACGACGCTGGTGAGCTGCGCGGTCGAGGTCATCGACTGTACGGCGCGCTCGGCGACGACCTTGCGGAGGCGGGTCATCTTCTCGCGGGTGCCACGCAGCGGCGACACCTCGGCGACGAAGGGGCCGGACGGGGCCGCAGCGGCGGAACCACCGGCGGCCGGGGCCTTCGCAGCGGCTTCGGCAGCGGCGAGGACGTCTTCCTTGCGGATGCGTCCGCCGACACCGGAGCCGGTGACGGTCGAGAGGTCGACACCCTGCTCGTTCGCGAGCTTGCGCACGAGCGGGGTGACGTAGCCGGAGGCCGAGGCGTCCTGCGTCGGGTTCGGCACCGAGGCGCTGGCGGCCGAGCCACCCGAGGCGGCAGCCGGAGCCGGAGCGGCAGCCGGAGCCGGGACCGCTGCCGGCGGGGCAGCGGCGGGCGGCGGGACCGGAGCGGCCTGCGGCACCGGGGCGGCGGCGGGCGGTGCTGCCGGGGCCTGCGGCGCAGCGGGCTGCGTCTGACCGGCGGGGGCCGGCTCGGGCTCGGTCGGCTCCGGGGCAGGGGTCTCGGACTCCTGCTCGGTGCTCGGGGCTGCCTCGGGCTCCTCGGCGTCGGCGGCGGCCTCGTTCGAGGACTCGTCCGACTCGGTGGAGCCGCCGTCGGAGGAACCACCGTCGGACGACCCGTCGCCGATCTTCACCAGCGCGGTGCCGACCTCGACGGTCTCGTCCTCCTGCACGAGGATCTCCTCCACGACGCCGGCGATCGGCGACGGGATCTCGGTGTCGACCTTGTCGGTCGAGACCTCGAGCAGCGGCTCGTCGACCTCGACCCGGTCACCGACGTTCTTCAGCCATCGGGTCACCGTGCCCTCGGTGACGCTCTCGCCGAGCGCCGGGAGGTTGACGGATTCGCTCATCGGGTGGACTCCTCTTCGCAGGGGTGGTTCGTGGTGGTGGTCATGGTGTTCACAGTGCGTGCAGCGGCTTGCCCGCGAGGTGCAGGAACGCCTCGCCGAGCGCCTCGTTCTGCGTCGGGTGCGCGTGGACGAGCGGCGCGACGTCCTCGGGGTAGGCCTCCCAGTTCACGGCGAGCTGTGCCTCGCCGATGAGCTCGCCGACCCGGGCGCCGATCATGCTGACGCCGACGACGGGGCCGTCGACCACACGGACGACCTTGACCGAACCGGACGTGCCGATGATGTGGCTCTTGCCGTTGCCGGCGAGGTTGTACTCGTACGAGTCCACCTTGTCGGCGCCGTACTGCTCCTCGGCCTTGGCCTGCGAGAGACCGACCGATGCGACCTCGGGGTCGGAGTACGTGATCTTCGGGATGTTCTTGTCCTCGATGATGACCGGGTTGAGCCCGGCGATCTCCTCGGCGACGAAGATGCCCTGCTGGAAGCCGCGGTGCGCGAGCTGCAGGCCCGGAACGATGTCGCCGACGGCGTACACGTTCGGGATGTTCGTGGCGAGGCGCTCGTTCGTGGTGACGAACCCGCGGTCCATCGCGACGCCGACCTCGTCGTAGCCGACGTTCTGCGTCACGGGGCCACGGCCGACCGCGACGAGCAGGATGTCGCCGTCGAAGGTCTTGCCGTCCTCGAGCGTGACGACCACGCCGTTCTCGTGCTGCTCGACGCCCTGGAACCGGACACCGAGCGAGAACTCGATGCCGCGCTTGCGGAACGCGCGCTCGAGCTGCTTCGACATCGACTCGTCCTCGGCCGGGACGAGGTGGGGGAGCGCCTCGACGATCGTCACCTCGGCACCGAAGGACTTCCAGACGCTGGCGAACTCGACGCCGATGACGCCACCACCGAGGATGACGACCTTGTTCGGCACGTAGTCCATGCGCAGGGCGGTCTCGGAGGTGATCACGCGACCACCGATCTCGAGGCCGGGGAGCGACTTCGAGTAGGAGCCGGTCGCGAGCACGATGCTCTTACCGGTCACGGTCTGGTCGCCGACCTGCACGGTGTTCTGCGAGGTGAGGCGGCCCCAGCCCTCGACGACGGTGATCCCGCGTGCCTTGATGAGCCCCTGGAGGCCCTTGTACTTCGACGAGATGACGCCCTGCTGGTACTCGATGACCTTCGGGACCTCGACACCGGCGAACTCGGCGATGACGCCGTACTTCTCGGCGTCGCGCGTCGCGTCGGCGACCTCGGCCGCGTGCAGCAGCGCCTTCGTCGGGATGCAGCCGCGGTGCAGACACGTCCCCCCGAGCTTGTCTCCCTCGATGAGCGCGACGCTCATGCCGAGCTCGGCGGCCCGGAGCGCAGCGGCGTAGCCACCACTGCCGCCACCGAGGACCACGACGTCGTAAGTCTGTTCCGTCACCTGGTGCAACTCCCTCGTGCGTGTCGGGACCGATCGGGCCCCACTGGACACCGCGGCGGCGGCGTCCGACGGTCGGACCGCATGGTTCCGGTCCCGTCCCGTTGGTTTCCGGCGGGGGCGCGTCGAGCGCGCCGTCCCGCCGGAGTCAAACCTACTACTTGGCCTGGAGCTCTTCTGCGAGCGAGATGAGCGTCCGGACCATGGCGCCGGTCGCGCCCTTGCCGAGCCACCCGTAGCCGCCGCCCTTGTTCTCCGACGGACCCGCGATGTCGAGGTGCGCCCACGGGATGCCCTCGCCGACGAAGCGCTCGAGGAACTTGCCCGCGAGGAGCATGCCGCCCGCCGGGTTGCCGACGGTGGCGTTGACCATGTCGGCGACCTCGCTCGCGAGTCGGGCGTCGAGCTCCTCGGGGAGCGGCATCGGCCAGATCGGCTCCGCCACGGCCCCGGCGACCGCGCGGACCTGCGCGACGAGGTCGTCGCTGCCCATGAGGCCGGTGGTGCGGTCGCCGAGCGCGACGACCTGCGCCCCGGTCAGCGTCGCGACGTCGACGATGGCGTCGGGCTGCTCGAGCGACGCGGCGGCCATGCCGTCACCCAGCACGAGTCGGCCCTCGGCGTCGGTGTTCGTGACCTCGACGGTCTTGCCGTTCTTCAGCGTGAGGACGTCGCCGGGGCGCGTCGCCGAGCCGGAGGGCATGTTCTCCGCCAGGCACAGCCACGCCGTGACGCGGACGTCGAGTCCGAGACGCGCGGCGGCGACGGTCGCGGCGAGGACGGTGGCGGCACCCGTCATGTCGGTCTTCATGCCGAGCATGGAGGCGGCCGGCTTGAGCGAGAGACCACCCGAGTCGAACGTGATGCCCTTGCCGACGAGTGCGAGGTGCTTCGTCGCGGACTCCGGCGCGTACCGGACGACGACGAGCCGCGGCGGGCGCTCCGAGCCGCGACCGACACCGAGGATGCCGCCGAAGCCCTGCTCCTCGAGCGCGGTCTCGTCGAGGACCTCGACGGTGAGGGGGAGCCCCTCGGCCTGCGCACGGGCGACGTCGGCGACGTCCGCCGGGCCGAGGTCACCGGCAGCGGTGTTGACGAGGTCGCGCACGAGCGTGGCGGCGTCGCCGACGATCGCCGGGCGGACGGTGGCGTCGGCCGCGGCGGAGGGTGCCAGCACGGTCACCTGCTGGTCCCCGCGGGCGGGACCGGTCGTGCCGGCGCCCTTGTGCCGGGTGAACGAGTAGGCGCCGAGCGCGGCGCCCTCGAGCGCGGCGTCGACGAGCTCGGTCGTGTCGGTCGGCAGCGCGAGGACGATCGACGACGCGAGGGGGAGCTGGCGGACGGCGCTGCCAGCGGCCGAGCGGAGTGCCGCTGCGTCGGTGCCGGTGCCGGAGCCGAGCCCGATGAGCGCGATGCCCTGCGCGTCGACACCGACGGCGGGGATGCGCACGAGCTGGTCCTTCGCACCGGTCGCACCGATGGCGGCGAGGTCGATGCCGTCCAGCGCGGAGAACGGCGTCGTGGCGGGCGTCGCGATGGTCGCGGGAGCGCCGTCGGACCCGGGCCGGACGCCGAGCACGAGGACGTCGGCGGAGATCGAGGCGGGAGCGGAGGAGTCAGTGGAGAGCGTCGGTCGGACCATGCCCCAACCCTATCCAGCAGGTGTTCGCTGTCGGCGTGGCCGCCCGGCACCGGGGGACACCGGCTCCCCGCCTAGCATGGGGACGGTGAACCACCCCGAGGAGCTCTACACCTTCGCCGAGGACGCGCCGTCCGTCCCCGAGGGGCTGCACCTGGTCGCCGGACTCACCGGGTTCGCCGACGCCGGCTCGGCCGTGGCGCAGGTGACGACCGCCGTCCTGGACGACCTCGAGACGGAGCTCGTCGCCGAGTTCGACCCGGACGTCCTGCTCGACTGGCGTGCACGCCGCCCGGTGATCACCTTCGAGCACGACCACATCGCCGCCGTCGAGCCCCCGCGGCTCCGTCTGCACCTCGTGCGCGACGAGATCGGCCAGCCGTTCCTCTTCCTCTCCGGGTACGAGCCGGACTTCCAGTGGAACCGGTTCGTCCGCGCGGTCACCGACCTCGCCGCCCAGCTCCGGGTCGCCGACACCACCTGGGTCCAGTCGATCCCGATGCCCGTCCCGCACACGCGCCCGATCAGCCTCACCGTCTCCGGCACGCGCGCCGACCTCGTCGAGCAGATGAGCGTCTGGAAGCCCGAGACCCAGGCGCCCGCGAACGTCCTGCACCTCGTCGAGCACCGGCTGTCCGAGCTCGGCGAACAGGTCACCGGACTCGTCCTGCTCGTCCCGCACTACCTGTCCGACACCGAGTTCCCGGACGCCGCCGTCGCGGCGCTCTCCGGCATCTCCGCCGCCACCGGCCTCATCTTCCCCTCCGACGAGCTGCGCGAAGAAGGACGCGAGTTCCGCACCCGCGTCGACGAGCAGGTCGCCGGCAACGAGGAGCTGCAGCGTCTGGTCGGGGTGCTCGAGGAACGGCACGACACCTACATGGAGGGCAACCCGATCGCCTCGCCGCTCACCGGCGTCGACGGGCAGGTCCCCACCGCAGACGCGATCGCCGCGGAGCTGGAACGCTTCCTGGCGGACCGCCGCACCGACGGCGACGCGAGCGGCGACTAGCCGTACCGACCAGCCGCACCGACGTGGCGGAGGCGGGTCGCGCCTCCTGGACCGTCGGACGGGAGGCGCGACACCCGTCCGCCGCGCTCGTCACGTTCTCCACAGCCCGTCCTGGCGGCGGTGCCGCCCCCGCTAGCCTGGTCACGTGAACTCCCGCCGCGCCTTCCTCGTGTGGGGCGTCGCGGTGCTGGCGTACGTCCTCGCGGTCGTGCAGCGGTCCTCGCTCGGGGTCTCCGGCGTCGACGCGCAGGACCGCTTCGCGGTGTCGGCGGCGGTGCTGTCGACGCTCGCGGTGGTGCAGATCGCCGTCTACGCCGGACTCCAGATCCCGGTGGGGATCGCCCTCGACCGCGTCGGGCCGCGCCGACTCGTGCTGCTGGGGGCCGCGCTGCTCGTCGCCGGCCAGGCCGTGGTGGCGGCGTCGCCCACCATCGGGCCGGCGATCGCGGGGCGTGTCCTCGTCGGCGCCGGGGACGCGATGACCTTCATCTCCGTGATCCGCCTCGTGCCGATGTGGTTCAGCGGGCCGATCCTGCCGCAGATCTCGCAGTGGACCGGCAACCTCGGCCAGGTCGGGCAGATCCTGTCGGCGTTCCCCTTCGCCGTGCTGCTGCACACCGCGGGGTGGTCGCCGGCGTTCGGCGTCGCCGCGGCCGCGAGCGCCGTCGGGCTCGTGCTGGCGTTCGTCTTCGTCCGGAACGGCCCCGTGCCGGTGCGCACCGACACGATCCCGCTGCCGCACACCTGGCGGGGCGCGTTCCACACCTTCGGGCACGCGCTGCGGCGTCCCGGTACCCAGCTCGGCTTCTGGTCCCACTACGTCACGCAGTCCTCCGGAACGGTCTTCTCACTGCTCTGGGGCGTCCCGATGCTGCGCGGGCTGGGGTACTCCCCGTCCGAGGCGGCCGGCTTCCTCACCGTGATCGTCGTCACCGGGTTCGTCGTCGGGCCGGTGCTCGGCGTGCTCTGCGCCCGGTTCCCGCTGCGGCGGTCGAACCTCGTGCTCGGGATCGTCGTCGCCCTCGCGGTGGTGTGGACCGCCGTGCTCGTGTGGCCCGGGCAGCCGCCCACGTGGCTGCTGATCGTGCTCGTCGTCGTGATGGGGATCGGCGGGCCGGGGTCGCTCATCGGGTTCGACTTCGCGCGGTCCTTCAACCCCGTCGGCTCCCTCGGGTCGGCGAACGGCGTGGTCAACGTCGGCGGGTTCCTCGCCGCGTTCGTGATGATGTTCCTGATCGGCACGATCCTCGACCTCGCGTCGTCGGCGTCGGGGCAGACCGTGTTCGCGTGGACGAACTTCCGGCTGGCCCTCACCGTGCAGTACGTCGTGGTCGGGATCGGCGTCGTGATGCTGCTGCACGCCCGTCGTCGCACGCGCCGGGTGCTGCACGCCCAGGACGGAATACGGGTGGGGCCGCTCTGGGTTGCACTCGTTGCGCGCCTGCGGAAGCGGAGCGTGCAATAATGAACGCGGACCCGTTCGGGCCTCCTGTGTCTCGGAGCACTCCAGTGCGCCGCAGAAACCGGGGGACTTGACATGGGTCCTAGTGCTGCCCGGAACGGTAGGACCTGATGACGCGGGAGACCGCGGCGCAGGCCCTGGGCGGCGAGGGAGGCCACGACCCCACGAACGTGGCACGACGAGAGAGGTGATCGCATGGCTGCCCGGAGCACGACGATCGATCCCACGAAGGACACCGAGCCCGAGGGCACCGCAGCAGAGAGCGCTGCGGAAGCCGAGGGGACGGCCGCGCCGAAGAAGCGCGCCACCAAGACCACCGCCAAGAAGGCCGCCCCGAAGAAGGCCGCCCCGAAGGCGAAGAAGAAGGCCGACGACGACGAGGACATCGACGAGGAGACCCCGGTCGCCGAGGCCGACGCGACCGACGACGCCGACTCCGAGACCGACGAGAAGGACACCAAGCCGGACGCCGCAGCAGCGGTCGCCGCGGGTGCGCTCGTCATCTCGCAGTCCGACGACGACGAGGCGCCGGTCTACTCCACGACGATCACCGGTGCCACCGCCGACCCGGTGAAGGACTACCTCAAGCAGATCGGCAAGGTCGCCCTCCTCAACGCCGAGCAGGAGGTCGAGCTCGCGATGCGCATCGAGGCCGGCCTGTTCGCCGAGGACAAGCTGCAGCACTCGACCGGGCTCTCGAAGCCGGAAGAGCGCGAGCTGCGCTGGGTCGCCCGTGACGGTCAGCGCGCGAAGTCGCACCTGCTCGGCGCGAACCTCCGCCTGGTCGTGTCGCTCGCCAAGCGCTACACCGGCCGCGGCATGCAGTTCCTCGACCTCATCCAGGAAGGCAACCTGGGCCTGATCCGTGCGGTCGAGAAGTTCGACTACACCAAGGGCTTCAAGTTCTCGACCTACGCCACCTGGTGGATCCGTCAGGCGATCACCCGTGCCATGGCCGACCAGGCCCGCACGATCCGCATCCCGGTCCACATGGTCGAGGTCATCAACAAGCTGGCCCGCGTCCAGCGCCAGATGCTGCAGGACCTCGGTCGCGAACCCACTCCGGAAGAGCTCGCCCGCGAGCTCGACATGACCCCGGAGAAGGTCGTCGAGGTGCAGAAGTACGGCCGCGAGCCCATCTCGCTCCACACCCCGCTGGGTGAGGACGGCGACTCGGAGTTCGGCGACCTGATCGAGGACACCGAGGCGGTCGTCCCGGCCGACGCCGTCGGGTTCACGATGCTGCAGAAGCAGCTCGAGAGCCTGCTCGACTCCCTCTCCGAGCGTGAGGCGGGCGTCATCCGCATGCGCTTCGGGCTCGGGGACGGCCAGCCGAAGACCCTCGACCAGATCGGTGACACGTTCGGCGTGACGCGTGAGCGCATCCGTCAGATCGAGTCCAAGACGATGGCGAAGCTCCGCCACCCGTCGCGGTCGCAGTCGCTGCGCGACTACCTCGAGTAGGCCGATGCGCTTCGTCATCCCGATCCTCGTCGGGCGGATCCTCCGCGCCCTCGCACGTGCGCGGGGCGGGGGATCCGCCTACCCCGGGTACATCGTGCTCAAGCTGGTGCCGAACTTCCTCCAGCACGTCACCGCGCAGTTCCCGAACGGCGTCGTCTTCGTGCTCGGTTCGAACGGCAAGTCGACGACGACCCACATGATCTCCGACATCGTGCGGGCGCACGGGCTGCGGGTCTTCACGAACCCGTCCGGGGCGAACCTGCCGCAGGGCATCGCCTCGGCGCTGCTGTCCGAGGTGTCGCTGACCGGCAAGCTCAAGGCGGACATCGGCATCCTCGAGGTGGACGAGGCCTTCGCGGTCGAGCTCGCCGGGATCCTGTCGCCGTCCACCGTGACGATGCTCAACGTCCAGGTCGACCAGCTCTACCGGTTCTTCGAGACCGAACGCGTCGCGACGATGATGCTCGACACCGCGGCCCTGTCGACCGCGAACGTCATCACCAACCGTGACGACCAGTTCCTCGACGCGTACGTCGGCACGGACGGCCAGCGCGTGCTGCGCTTCGGTGCCAGCGCCGAGGTCGTCGCCGCCGCGCCGAACGGCCTGCAGAACGCCGACGACTTCGACCGGCAGGACGCCGTGCCGAACGTGGCCGACGCCGAGGTCGTGGTGAACACCGGCGACGGAGCGACCATCCGCTTCGACGGTGCCGAGATCCCCGTCCGCCTGCCGGCTCGCGGGCTGCACTACGCCGTCGACGCGGCAGCGGCCACCGCGACGGCGAGTGCCGCACTCGGTGCGCAGTTCCGCGCCGACGCCGTGACGACGGCCTTCGGCACGATGAAGCCGGCGTACGGACGCGGTGAGCGACTCCCCATCGCGGGCGAGTCCGCCGAGTTCACGATGTTCAAGAACGCCGCGAGCCTCCAGCTCAACCTCGACGCCCTGCCGGACCACCCCGAACAGGTGCTCATGGCGATCGACGAGGGCACGCCGGACATCTCCTGGATCTACGACATCGACTTCTCGAAGCTCGACCACGTCGACGTCGTCTCCGGCGACAAGGCCTGGCAGATCGCGATCGCCCTCGAGCACGCCGGTGTCCGCATCGGCCGGGTCGAGCCCGACGTCGAGGCCGCGATCAAGCAGATGGAGCAGCTCGGTTCGACGACCTCCGGGACGAAGAACTTCATCGTCAACTACGAGATCATGATGATCGCCCGCAAGGCCCTCGGCCACCCGGACATGGAGAAGACCGCATGACGGCCGACCGGCTGACCATCCTGCACGTCTACCCCCGCCAGATGGGCGTCTCGGGCGACCGTGGCAACGTGGCGGCCCTGGTCCGTCGTGCCGCAGCCGCGGACATCGCCACCGAGGTGCTCGAGTACGCGCCGGGTGACGAGCTCCCCGCCGCGGCGGACGTCGTCGTGATCGGCAACGGACCGCTCAGCGCGATGCGGTCGCTCGGTGACGACATCGCACGCATCGGTGCTCCGCTCCGCGACTTCGCCGCTGCCGGGGTGCCCGTGGTGGCCGTCGGCGGCGGGTTCGACCTCGCCACGACCGAGGTCGTGCCGACGGACGGTGCTCCCGTGACCGGCTTCGGGGTCTTCGACGCGCGTGCCGTCCGCGGCGCCGAGCGTCGGGTGAACTACTTCGTGCTCGAGACCGCGTACCCGCTGCTCCCCGGAGCCCCGTCGCGCCTCGCCGGCTTCGAGGACCACGCGACGCGCATCGAGCTCGGTGCCGGTGTCCGTCCGTTCGCCGACGTCGTCTCCGGCGGCGGCAACCAGGCGGGCGCCCCGGTCGAGGGCGCGATCGTCGGCAACTCCTTCGGCACGCACACGCAGGGGCCGATCCTGCCGCTCAACCCGCAGCTGACCGACGGCGTCCTCGCCGCGGCCACCGCTCGGCTCGGCCGCGAGTACGCACCGGACCCGGAGCGCACCGCGTCGATCGACCGCTACGCGCGCGAAGCGCGGGCAACCGTCGACCGCTACGTCGACAAGGCGTTCAAGCGGATCGCTTGACCCGACCCGCAGACAGACAGGAGGCGCGGTGCCAGCTGGCACCGCGCCTCC
>NZ_MJGQ01000005.1:0-795 GCF_001865095.1 Curtobacterium sp. MCBA15_013
TCGGCGGCCTTCGTCGTGTGTCGTACTGGGGCTCAGGCTGCGAGTGCCAGTTCGCCCACGCGGACGGACTGCGCCTGCACGAGCGTGCGGCTCGCCTCACCGCGCCACGAGCGACCGGGCACGGTCCAGCCGGCCTCGCCGTCGATGTCGACGCGGGCGCCACGGGTGATGAAGAGACCGAGGTCGTCGGCCGGGATGCGGACGAGGTACTCGCGCTGCGAGCGCTCGTCGCGCACACCGAACTCGGCGATGCGGTCGGGGGAGACGGTCGGCGCCGCGAGGGCGGTGCCGGTGATGGTGATTCGTTCGTTGCTGGTCATGGTGTTGCGGTACTTCCTGGTCGTTCGGCGCCCAGGGCGACTCGGTGTCGGCGGACGGCTGAGTCCGGCGCGACGCATCGAGTGCGGGGCGCGCACGTCGAGCTTCGACGTGCAGCTCGTCCGTTCGGATCGAGCGGTGGTCTCGTGGGAATGCGACTCGGGTGAGTCGGCTTCGAGACGGTTCGGCGTGCGCGAGTCAGATGGGTTCGCTGCAGTGCACCAAAAGAACACTCTACTCGACGATGCCCGGATTGTCCAGGAACGATGTCCAGCGGCTCCCACCGGCAGCGACGTTGCCCGAGCCGTCGAGTCGGGCGGCGGAAGACGACGGCTTGCGACCGGCCTGCTCGTGGATCAGCCCGTCGAACGCCTCGGAGAAGTCGAGGCGGGGGACTGCCGCGGTGACGGCGAGCAGGTCTGACGCCGTCCACCGGGCGAACCCGGCCCCGGAGACGTCGAGCGAGGTCGCGACCTC
>NZ_MJGQ01000005.1:1453-1899 GCF_001865095.1 Curtobacterium sp. MCBA15_013
CGAGGTCGCGACCTCGAGCAGGTGTCCCTCGACGTCGAGCGCGGGGTCGACCGACGTCCACATGTGACGCTCGATCACCTCACCGACCCGACGGGCACGGGCGGCGTCCCACCCGGCACCGAGGGCGAACACGCTGCCGACCGCACCGCCGGCGTCCTCGAACGGCACGGCGTGGGCGTCGAACGACGGCGTCACGCCGAGGTCGTGCAGCATCGTGGCGACGAACAGCAGCTCACGGTCCGGTTCGAGCTCGATGGTCGGAGCGAGGAGCGACGCCCACGCCCACGAACGCAGGCAGTGGTTCACCAGCGCCGGCGAGGACCACGCGCGCACGACATCGAGCGCCCGCGCGGCCACGGGGGAGGGCGGTGCGAGCAGCGCGTCGACGTCCAGGGTCATGGCAAGAAGGTATCGGAGGCGACCGCCGGACGGACGGGAGGCGCGGT
>NZ_MJGQ01000005.1:2501-45671 GCF_001865095.1 Curtobacterium sp. MCBA15_013
CCGCGCCTCCAGGCCGCCTGTTGGTTCAGTTGAGGGTCGGGGTGTCCTCCGGCACGACGCCACCGCCGTACAGGTCGGTCGCCAGGTCACGCAGCGCGCGGAGCGCGACGCGCTGCGTGAGCGGCCCGTAGGAGATGCGGGCGACCCCGAGGGCCTCGTACTCGGCGGCGGGCAGGGCGCCCGGTAGCCCGATCACGGACAGCTTGCCGCGACCGAGGCCCGCGACGAGCTGCTCGACGACGTCACGCTGGATGGCTCCCGGCACGAACACCAGTGCGGCGCCGTTGTCGAGGAACGCCTTGCCGCGGGCGATCGCGTCGGCGATGCTCTCCTCGATCGGGCGGTCCCCGCCGCGGGCGATGGCGTCGGTGCGGGCGTTGAGCTGGAAGTCGATGCCCTCGGCCTGGGCGGCGGCGGTGATGGCGGCGACCCGGGCGACGGCCTCGTCGAACGGGCGGAGGCGGTCCTCGACGTTCGCGCCCACGATCCCCGCAGCGATCGCGCGGCGGATCGTCTCGGCCGGGTTCTCGTAGCCGTCGTCGAGGTCCGCCGTGACGGGCAGGTCCGTGGCGGCGGCGACGATCGCGGCGCCCGACAGGGCCAGGTCGAGCGGCATCCCGCCGTCGTCGTACCCGTGCGAGGCGGCGATGGAGTGCCCGGCGGTGGCGATCGCCTTCGTCTCCGGCAGGTCGCTGACGACCTTCGCGCTGATCGCGTCCCAGACGTTGACGACGCGGAGGATCTCCGGTGCTTCGTGCAGCTGCTTGAGGGTGGTCGCCTTGTCGGCGGTGCTCGTGCTCATGACGCAGACAGTAGGCCGACCAGCCCGGGCAGGGATCATCGTGTCCGTCGCGCGACGTCACCGTAGCGTCGAGGACACCACCAGGAAGGACACCGACATGGAGCGTTGGAACGAGGCGATCGCCGCGGTCGAGGAACACCTCGACGGCGGCCCGGACGACACCGTGCTCGACGTGGACGAGCTCGCGCGCATCACCGGGACGAGCGAGTACCACTTCCGGCGCGTGTTCTCCGCGCTCGCCGGGATGCCGCTCTCCGAGTACGTCCGACGTCGGCGGATGACGCTCGCCGCGGCCGTCATCGCCTCGGGGACGACGACCGTCTCGGACGTCGCCGCACGCTTCGGGTACGGCTCGGCCGATGCCTTCGGGCGGGCGTTCCGCGCCGTGCACGGCATCGGGCCGCAGGAGGCGCGCGAGCCCGGCGCAGTGTTCCGGTCGCAGGGTCGGCTGTCCTTCCGTCTCACCGTCGAAGGGAGCACTCCCGTGCAGTACCGCCTCGTCCAGAAACCCGCCTTCCGTCTCGTCGGACGCTCGACCCGTGTGCCGCTCGTGTACGAGGGGCCGAACGACGCGATCCAGGCGTTCGAACGCAGCATCACCCCCGAGGACCGGGAGCGCATCGCCGGACTGTCCGACCAGGAGCCGTCGGGCGTGCTGTCGGTGTCCGATGCGTTCGCCGAGGGCCGCGCGGACGGCAGTCTCCTCCGTTACTCGGTGGTCGCCGCCACCTCGGTCGAGAGCGCACCGGGCCTCGACGTCATCGAGGTGCCGGCTGCGACGTGGGTGGTGTTCTCCGGCTCGGGACCGGTGCCCGAAGCGATCCAGGCGCTGTGGCCGCAGGCGTTCGGGGAGTGGTTGCCCGCCAACCCGTACCGTCTCGTGGCGGCGCCGGAGATCGCTCGTGTCCGGCTCGCACCCGGCGGTCGTACCGCGGAGGCCGAGCTCTGGCTCGCGGTCGAGCCCGAGCCGGGGGCGTGACGCGGATCTGCTGAGCAGCAATGGTCGGGTCGGCGCAGGCAACCCGACCATTTCTGCTCACGATCCGCGCCCCCGACGCGGCCCGCGCACGACGCAGGATGACGGCCGGACTCGCGCCGCGCCTCCAGTCCGATGCATGCTGGGACGCATGGCGCACGACGAGGAGGACCCGGTCGGCACCCTGCGAGGGGTCCGCACGAGCATCAAGTGGACGCGGTACGCGCCCGACGTGCTGCCCCTGTTCGTCGCCGAGATGGACCACGAGGTCGCGCCGGCGATCCGGCAGGCGCTCATCGAGCGGGTGCAGCAGTCCGACCTCGGGTACCTCGACGGGCCCGGGCCGCTCGCACCGGCGTTCGCCGCGTTCGCGAAGGACCGCTGGGACTGGGACGTCGACCCCGCCCGGGTGTCCCTCGCCACGGACGTCAGCGTCGGGATCGTCGAGTCGCTCCGCCTCGCGCTGCCGGACGGCGGCCGGGTCGCGATCACGCCGCCGGTGTACCCGCCGTTCTTCGAGCTCGTCGAAGAGGCCCGATGTCAGGTTGAAGAGGTCCCGCTGCTCGAGCAGTGGGGCGTCTACCGGCTCGACCTCGAGGGCCTCGAGCGCGCCTTCGCCGACGGCGTCCGCGTCTTCCTGCTCTGCAACCCGCACAACCCCGTCGGCCTCGTGCACGACCACGACGACCTCGTGGCGCTCGCCGAACTGGCCGCCCGGTACGACGTCCTCGTCATCAGCGACGAGATCCACGCACCGCTGACGCACCCCGGCGTCCGCTTCACCCCGTTCGCCGCGGTCGCCGAGCCTGCCGGGGCGCGGAGCATCTGCGTCACGAGCGCGAGCAAGGGCTGGAACCTCGCCGGGGTGAAGTGCTCGATCATCGTCGCCGGGGACGCACGGACGGCAGCGCTCCTCGACACGCTCTGGGAGGAGGTCGCCTGCCGCACGAGCATCCTCGGGTTGCACGCGAACCTCGCGGCGTTCAGCCTGGCGACGGACTGGCTCGACGACGTGGTCGCCCGGATCGTCGCGAACGAGCGGCTGCTCGGCTCCCTCCTCGCGGAGCACCTGCCCGGCGTCGTGTACACCCGGCCCCGCGCCGGCTACCTGGCGTGGCTCGACTTCCGCGGCATCGGGCTCGGGGACGACCCGGCCGTGCCGCTCCGGGAGCACGCCTACGTCGCGTTGAACTCCGGCCTCGGGTTCGGATCGCAGGGCCGCGGGTTCGCGCGGCTCAACCTGGCGTGCTCGCCGGACACGCTGCGCGAGGCGGTGCTGCGGATCGCGGCTGCCTACCCGTCGAGTGCGCAGGAGGGGCTGGTCTGGCACGTCGCGTGAGCGGCGGGCTGGTGCGGGCCGTCAGCTGCTGGCTGTCGGCTATCGGCTGTCGGCTGTCGGCTGTTGCCGTCGGCCTGGAGGCGCGGGTCGGCTACTCGGGTCGGCGCGCCTCGATGAGGTGCCGGGCTGAGGACGCCACGAACGGTCCTTCCCGCTGGATCAGCTCGTGCAGGTCGCGCAGACGGTCGCGGTACCGCTCGACGCTGAAGTCCGGCACCCACCAGATCACCTTCCGCAGCAGGTAGACCACCGCTGCGACGTCGCGGATCTCGATGCGGGTGCGAGCGGTCCGGAGCTCCACGACCTCGAGGCCGGCGGCTCGCGCGGCGTCGGCCTCGTCGTCGTGGTGTCGCCCCCGACGCTCGATCGGCTTCGGGCCGAGGAAGAACTCGATGAGCTCGAACACGCTCGCCGGGCCGACGTGCTGGGCGAAGTAGGTGCCTCCGGGGGCGAGTACCCGGGCGACCTCGTCCCAGTGGATCGCGGCGGGGTGCCGGCTCGTCACGAGGTCGAAGGCGCCGTCGGCGAAGGGCAGCGGCGGTTCGTCCGGGTCAGCGACGACGACCACTCCGCGCGGGTGCAGGAGCCGAGTGGCGGCGGCGACGTTCGGCGCCCAGGACTCCGTCGCGACCGCCGTGGCCGGGAACGCCGTGGCCTCGGCGAGGACCTCACCACCGCCGGTCTGCACGTCGAGGCTGGCGGAACCGGGGACCTCGGCGAGGCGGCCGAGTCGCTCGCCGAGCAGCTTCGCGTAGCCCCACGGCGGGCGCTCCTCGGTGGCGCGGCCGTCGAGCCACGAGAAGTCCCAGCCGGTGACGTCGGCGGCTTCGCCGATCGCGATCAGGTCGTCGAAGGTCGTGGTGCTCACGCGGTCCATGGTGGCGTCTCCCCGGCGAGGGCGCCAGCTCGTCGCAGCTGCTCGCTGACGGGGAGCGTCAGGCCACGTACTGGTTGCGTCCGACGACGCGGATCGTCAGGTCGACCTCGCGCGCGGGCACCTCTTCGGTGAGCCCGATCCACTCGCGGGCGACGAACCCGACGGAGGGCCACCGGGTGACCTCGGTCACCAGGAACCCGTCGATGAACACCTGCCACGCGCCGCGTTCGCGGACGGCCTGCACCTCGTGTGTCGCCATGCCGCGAGCGTACCGGGTCGGTACCGCTCCCTGGCGGCTCCGCTCAGAGGTCGAGTGTCATGTGGACGTCCGCGCGGGCGTAGGGGCTGGGCGCGACCTCGTCGTGGCCGAGGTGCCGGAACCCGAACGCCTCGTACAGGTGCACGGCGCTGGCCAGCTGCGCGTTGCTCTCCAGCACCACCCGGTGCGCGCCGATAGCCCGGGCACGTTCGAGCGCTGCGGCGATGAGCTTGCGGCCTGTGCCGTGCCCCTGGTGCTCGGTCGAGACGGCCATCTTGACCAGCTCGAACACCCCGGGCCCGACGGGCGCGATGCCGACGCAGCCGATGACCGGCCCGTCCGATCCCAGCCGTGCGACGAAGGCGGCGCCGCCGGGCTCGACGATCTGGCCGAGCGGGTCGCCGAGGAGCTTCCGGTCCTCGTCCTCGAGCGTGAAGAACCGGCTGATCCACGCTTCGTTGAGGACGCGGAACGCCTCGGCGTCGGCGGCGGAGGCGATGTCGGTGATGAGCACGGCGTCGGTGGTGGTCGCATCGGGCATGCACCCATCCTCGGACGCCGTGCCGAGTCCCGTCCAATACTCGTTCGCGCGGATCGATACGCTGTGTGCATGGATCGCGAGCTCGACGTCGACCTCCGGCAGCTCCGGGCGTTCCTCGCCGTGGCCGACGAACTGCACTTCGGACGTGCAGCCGGGGCGCTCCGGATCGCGCAGCCGGCACTGTCGCAGCAGATCCGGCGGACGGAACGGGCGCTCGGCGTCGACCTCTTCGTGCGGACGAGCCGCAGCGTCGCGCTCACCCCGGCCGGACGGGTGCTGCAGGGCCGGGCACGATCGCTCCTGCAGCAGGCTCGCCGGGACCTCGACGAGACCGTGCGGGTGGGCCGGGGCGAAGCGGGTCGGCTCGACGTCGGGTTCGTCGTCTCCGCGCTGCCGCTCGGTCCGATCGAACGCGTGCAGGTGTTCCGGGAGCGCTTCCCGCTCGTCCGCGTGGAACTCACCGAGGGCTACTCGTCGACCCTGCTGGCGCGGATCGTCCGCGGGGAGCTCGACCTGGCGATCGTACGAGACCCCGATCCCGACCCGGCCGTGCGCTTCCTGCCGTTCCGCAGCGAGCGGTTCGTGGCAGCGGTCCCGCGTGGGCACCGGCTCGCGGCGCGGGCATCGATCCGGGGACCGGAGTTGCTCGACGACCCGTTCGTGTTCTTCCCGGCGGAAGCCGGATCGGTCGCGACCGAACGCAACCTCGCCCCGGTGGTGTCCGGCGCCCGGCGACCCGTCATCGTGCAGGAGGCCACCACCTGGGCCACGGTGCTGCACCTGGTCGGCGCCGGCCTCGGGGTGACGGTGGCGCCGGAGAGCGCCACGCTCGCCGCTCCGGACACCGTCGTGCTGTTGCCGCTCGAGGCGGACGACCACCGGAGCGAGCTGGTCTGGGCCGCCCGCGCCGACGACGACCGCGAGATCCTGCGGAACTTCATCGCCGCGACGGAGTGAGTCCGCAGCGCCGGGCCCTCACGCCAGCGGCAGCACCGGTGCCCGCTGGTCCCCGAGCTCGTCCACCCGCCAGGATCGGGTGCCGCGCAGCGTCAGGCCGAGCTGCGCGAGCACGAAGCCCACGTGCGGTTCGACGTCCGGGTCCCACGGCCCCTCGACGCCGAGCCCGAACGCGCCGAGCTCGTCGTCGGCCTCGTCGCGCAGGGTGAGGCGCCACCGGCCGTCCCCGAGTTCCTCGACGACGGCCCACCGGGCGGTGCTGAACCGGCTCACGCGGTCTTCGCCACGTCCTCGGTGAAGTTCCGCACCCGCTGCAGGAGTGCTTCGCCGCGCATCGCGATCGTCGCCGGCGGGTTGAGGTGCGGCGGCGCGGTGCGGATCAGCATCGGGCACCCGAGGTCCTCGCAGATGTAGGAGCCGATGGTGTTGCCGTTCCGCCCCGATTCTCCGGCGCGCGCGGCCGAGAACAGGCGGACCTGCGTCGCCGGCTGCGGGGAGTGGCAGAACGAGCACATCGCGGCGATCCCGGGGCGGAGGGACCCACCGGCGGAGCGCACGACGATCCCGACCGGGCGGTCGTCGATCCAGGACACGATGTAGCCGCGGCGGGCGGCCTGCGGGTCGCGCCACCCGAGGAACTCGCGCTCGTCCCACAGCGTCTCGTGCAGGCCGGGGATGGGCAGCTGGGCGAGTTCGTCCGGGGTGGCGTTGACGAACGACGAACGGATGTCTGCTTCGGTCAGTGGCTTCACGGTGCCATCACCATATGCCCCACCGCCGACACGCGTCAGGACCCCAGACGGGAGGCGCGGATCGCCCCGAGCGCGCTCGTCCCGTCCGCCACCAGGACGGCTCGCCGCAGCGCGTCGCGTCCGACACGTCGTGCGGCCGCGTCGTCGGCGGCGAACTCCACGAGGACGCGCGTCGAGCGCGCCATGGCGCGCGCGCCGGGGATCCACGGGACCGCACGCTCGATCGACTCGGCGATCCCGACCGCGACCGCGTGGCGCTGGGTCAGGTGCGCGCGTTCGTGGGCGACCACGGCCTCCAGCTCGTCGGTGCGCAGACGGTCCGCGAGCCCGGTGCTCACGAGCACGCCACCGGACCTGCCGGGGACGGCGCAGGCGAGTGCGTGGTCCGCCTCGAGGACGGACACCGGCGTGCCGTCGATCTCGCGGTGCGGTGCCGCACCGGAGCGCATCGCCTCGCGCACGGCCTCGTGCTCGGGGCCGGGCCGGACCCGGACCGCGATCACGAACGCGAGCACGGCGAGCAGGGCGACGCCGACGTTGAGGCCGTGCGTGGGGGAGCCGCCGAACCCCATCGGGTCGGTGATCGGGCGGTTGGCCACGACGAGGAGCGTGATGCCCGCGACGAAGCCGACGACGCCGAGCAGCACAGCCACCGACCAGCAGACCAGCGCGGTGCGCGGCCGGTCGATCGTCCACGCGGAGCGGGTCAGGACCCGGGGCGCGAGGACCACGACCGCCAGGGCGAGCGCGATGAGGACGACTCCGGTGACGACCACGGCGGATCCGTCAGGAACGGGCTCGGGCGTCGAGGGCGCGGCGGATGACGTCGAGGTCGTCGGAGGCGAGCGAGCCGGTGAACTGCAGCAGGGCGGCTTCGCGGTCGGTCGCGGCGGCGAGGGCGTTCGACATGAGGGATGCCGTCTGCTCCTCCCTGCTGTTCGTCGCACGGAAGGTGAGCGGAGCGTCGTCGTGCTGCTGCCGCTCCACCCGGCCCTTGCGACCGAGGCGGTCGAGCACGGTGAGCACGGTCGTCAGTGCGGGCCGGGGTTCCGGGAAGGCGTCGAGCACCTGGCGCGCGCTGAGCCCGCCGTCCGCCGACCAGAGCGCGTCGAGCACCGCCTGCTCGAGCTGCCCGCGGGGGCGTGATCGCTGACCTGCCATCCCCGCATTCTACGAGATGTCGAACCACCGGGTCCGTCACATGCCCGAAACGCGGGGTCGGTATGATCGGCCCGACAACTGAAGACCGGCCGTTCATCCGTCGCGGGAGACGTCGTGCGGTGCCCTGGGCACCCAGCACGGCACCGAAGGAGCAATCCCCCCGACAATCTCTCAGGTCCCACACCGCAGCGGACAGGCCACTCTGAAAAGCAGCCACGATGCCCCCACCGGGTCGGTCCGTGGCTCGCCCACGGTGAAAGCCGCCGGACCTCACGGGCCGCGGTGAAACTCTCAGGCCCATGACAGAGGGGGAGTTCCGCCCGACGACGGTCGTCGGGTCCTGCCGATGCCAGGAGAACTCCGCCCATGCCAACGTCCCCACTGCGCTCGTCGCCGCTGGAGCCCGCCCACGAAGCCGCCGGCGCCACCTTCACCGACTTCGCCGGGTACCGGATGCCCGTCCGGTACTCGTCCGACCTCGCCGAGCACCACGCCGTGCGTCAGGCCGCCGGTGTCTTCGACCTCTCGCACATGGCCGAGATCGGCGTCACCGGTCCGCAGGCCGTGGCCTTCCTCGACCACGCACTCGCCGGGTCGTTCGGCGCGATGCCGGTCGGACGGGCGAAGTACTCACTCCTCCTCGCCGAGGACGGCGGCATCCTCGACGACCTCGTCGTCTACCGCACCGACGAGGACGTCTTCCTCGTCGTCGCGAACGCGTCGAACCGCCAGGTCGCGGTGGACGCCCTGGCCGCACGGGCCGACGGCTTCGACGTCGAGGTGTCGGACGACTCGGACACCACCGCACTGGTCGCGATCCAGGGCCCGGCAGCTGCCGGAACGCTCGACGCGCTCGTCGTCGCCGACCGGCTCCAGCCGGAGAGCCCCCTCGACGAGCTCGGGTACTACCGGGCACTGCACGCGGTGTTCGACGGCGCCGAGGTCCTCGTCGCCCGCACCGGCTACACCGGCGAGGACGGCTTCGAGGTCTACAGCGACCCGTCCGTCGCCGGAGCGCTCTGGGACGCGCTGCTCGAGGCCGGCGCCGACCGCGGGGTCGTGCCCGCCGGCCTCGCCGCCCGCGACACCCTCCGGCTCGAGGCGGGCATGCCGCTCTACGGGCACGAGCTCGGCACCGACGTCCGTCCCGCCCAGGCCGGCCTCGGCCGGGTCGTGGCCAAGGACGGCGACTTCGTCGGCGCCACCGGCGTCACCCCGTCGGACGACGCCCGCGTGCTCGTCGGCCTGGTCACCGAGGGCCGCCGGGCCCCTCGTGCCGGGTACGACGTCGTGCAGGACGGCGTCGTCGTCGGCACCGTCACCTCCGGTGCGCTCTCGCCGACCCTCGGCCACCCCGTCGCGATGGCGTTCGTCGACCCGGCACTCGCCACCGAGGGACAGCTCCTCCACATCGACGTCCGCGGAACGGCCATCCCCAGCACCGTCACCGCGTTCCCCTTCTACCGCCGCGCCTCGAAAGGCTGATGCAATGACCGACCAGACCGCACTCCAGTACACGGCCGACCACGAGTGGCTGCTCGTCGAGGGCGACACCGTCACCGTCGGCATCACCGACCACGCCGCCGAACAGCTCGGTGACGTCGTCTACGTCGAGCTCCCCGCCGTCGGCACCGCCACCACCGCGGGCGAGCAGATCGGCGAGATCGAGTCGACCAAGAGCGTCGGCGAACTCTTCGCCCCGATCGAGGGCGAGGTCGTGGCGATCAACGACGCCGTCGTCGACGCCCCCGACACCGTCAACCAGGACCCGTTCGGCGCCGGCTGGCTCGTCAAGATCAAGGTGGACGGCACCTCCTTCCCCGAGGACCTCATGGACCACGACGCGTACCGGGCGTCCATCGCATGACCGGCGACCTCCAGAACCTCCAGACGTCCTTCGCCGACCGCCACATCGGCACCACCCCGGCCGACCAGCGGACGATGCTCGACGCCGTCGGCCAGCCGTCCCTCGACGCCCTCGTCCGCGCCGCGATCCCCGAGGCGATCCATGCGGCGCCGACCCTCCACTCGGGCATCCCCGCCGCGATCGGCGAGACCGAGGCGCTCGCCGAACTCCGGGCCAAGGCCGCCCGCAACACCGTCCGTCGCGCCATGATCGGGCTCGGGTACCACGGCACCCACACCCCCGCGGTGATCCAGCGGAACGTGCTCGAGAACCCCAGCTGGTACACGGCCTACACGCCCTACCAGCCGGAGATCTCGCAGGGCCGGCTCGAGGCGCTCATCAACTTCCAGACCATGGTCTCGGACCTGACGGGCATGGCGACCGCCGGCGCCTCGATGCTCGACGAGGGCACGGCCGTGGTCGAGGGCATGCTCCTCGCCCGCCGGGCGTCCAAGGTCACGGGCGACGCGTTCCTCGTCGACGCCGACCTGCTGCCGCAGACCCGTGCGCTGCTCGACCACCGGGCCGAGGCCGTCGGCATCGTCCTGCGCGGGTTCGACGCCGTGGCCGGACCGACCGACGAGCAGCTCGACGGCGCCTTCGGCGTCATCGTGCAGTACCCCGGAGCCTCCGGTCGGATCGTCGACCCGTCGTCGGTCATCGAGCGCGTGCACGCCGGTGGGGGCATCGCGGTCGTCGCGGCGGACCTCCTCGCGATGACGCTCCTCGCCAGCCCCGGCGACCTCGGCGCCGACGTCGCCGTGGGCACGAGCCAGCGCTTCGGCGTCCCGCTCGGCTTCGGTGGCCCGCACGCCGGGTACCTCGCCGTCCGTGCCGGCCTCGAGCGCCAGCTGCCCGGCCGCCTCGTCGGGGTGTCCTTCGACGCCGACGGGCAGATGGCCTACCGCCTCAGCCTGCAGACCCGCGAGCAGCACATCCGCCGCGAGAAGGCGACGAGCAACATCTGCACCGCGCAGGTCCTGCTCGCCGTGATGGCCTCGATGTACGCCGTGTACCACGGTCCCGAGGGGCTCCGCTTCATCGCGGACCGCGTCGCCCGGACGACGTCGGCGCTCGCCGGGGCCGCCCGTGACGCCGGGCTCGAGGTCGTGCACGACGCGTTCTTCGACACGCTCACCGTCCGCGCCCCCGGACGCGCCGAGGCACTCGTCGCCGCGGCCCGTGACGCGGACCGCCTGCTGCACCTCGTCGACGCCGACACTTTCCAGCTGTCCGTCGACGAGACGACGACGCCCGAGGACGTGACGGCCCTCGCCGTCGTGTTCGGCGCGGTCGACGCGACGGTCCCGGCGACGGAGACCGCCGTGCGGGACGCGGCCACGTGCCTCCCGTCCGATCTGCTGCGGAGCAGCGAGTACCTGACGCACCCGGTCTTCAGCGCCCACCGCAGCGAGACCCGCATGATGCGCTACCTCAAGCACCTCGCCGACAAGGACTACGCGCTCGACCGCGGCATGATCCCGCTCGGCAGCTGCACGATGAAGCTCAACGCGGCGACCGAGATGGCGGCCGTGACGTGGCCGGAGTTCGCGAACATCCACCCGTTCGCGCCGCGCGACGACGTCGAGGGCTACCTCGACATGATCGGCGACCTGGAGTCCTGGCTGGCCGAGGTCACCGGGTACGACACGGTCTCCCTGCAGCCGAACGCCGGCAGTCAGGGCGAACTCGCCGGACTCCTGGCGATCCGCGGGTACCACCGGTCCCGCGGCGACGAGTCCCGCACGGTCTGCCTCATCCCGTCGAGCGCGCACGGCACGAACGCCGCGTCGGCCGTCCTCGCCGGCATGCAGGTCGTCGTGGTCGCCTGCGACGAGAACGGCAACGTCGACCTCGACGACCTCCGCGTGAAGACCGAGCAGCACGGCGACCAGCTCGCCGCGCTCATGATCACGTACCCGTCCACGCACGGCGTCTACGAGCACGACATCCGCGAGATCTGCGCCGCCGTGCACGACGCCGGTGGCCAGGTCTACGTCGACGGCGCGAACCTCAACGCCCTGCTCGGCCACGCCCGGTTCGGCGACTTCGGCGGGGACGTCTCGCACCTCAACCTGCACAAGACGTTCTGCATCCCGCACGGCGGCGGCGGGCCCGGGGTCGGACCGGTCGCGGCGAAGTCGCACCTCGCACCGTTCCTGCCGGGCCACCCGTTCGCGCAGGACGCCGACCGTCGCACCGGATCCGTGCGCGCCGAGGGCTCCGACCGCGACGCGCACGCCGGTGGCCCGGTCAGTGCAGCGCCGTACGGCAGCCCGAGCATCCTGCCGATCACGTGGACGTACGTCCGGATGATGGGGCTCGAGGGGCTCACCCGTGCGACCGAGGCCGCGGTGCTCGGGGCGAACTACATCGCCGCACGCCTACGCGACGCGTTCCCGGTGCTCTACACGGGGGAGTCGGGTCTCGTCGCGCACGAGTGCATCCTCGACCTCCGCCCGCTCCGGGACACGACGGGCATCACGGTGGACGACGTCGCGAAGCGCCTGGTCGACTACGGCTTCCACGCCCCGACGATGTCGTTCCCGGTCGCGGGCACGCTCATGGTCGAGCCGACCGAGAGCGAGGACCTCGCCGAGCTCGACCGCTTCGTCGACGCGATGCTCGCCATCCGTGCCGAGGCCTCGGCGGTCGAGCGCGGGGAGTGGCCGGCGGACGACAACCCGCTCGTGCACGCCCCGCACACCGCGTCGTCGGTGATCTCGGGGGAGTGGACGCACGCCTACACCCGCGAGCAGGCGGTCTATCCGCTGCCGGGCATCAGCGCCCGGAAGTACTGGCCGCCGGTGCGCCGGATCGACCAGGCGTACGGCGACCGCAACCTCGTGTGCGCCTGCCCGCCGGTCGAGGCGTTCGCCTGATCCCGAGCCCGCGTAGCGTGTGCCCCGTCCGGTGTCCCGGGCGGGGCACACTGCTGTGCGCAGCCAGGCAATCGGCTTGCACAGAGTTGTGCACGGACGCAAGCATCTCGATGCGGTTGCAACAATCTCGCCCCGGCGTCCGTGATCCGCCCGAATCTTGCATCCTCTCGCAAGGATCGTGCAACTTGGTTTCCGATTTGTAACCGATCTCCCCTGGGCTTGGTGAGCACTCCCCACACTGCCTACAGTGCAAAGGTCAAACGTGGCGAGCAGGCACCCGTGCGCCCGCCGCGTCCCATGCACCAGGAGGAATCTTGATCAAGAAGCGCGCTGGGCTCGCAGCCCTCGCCGTGCTCGGGGCCACAGCAATCGCCCTGGCCGGCTGCTCCAGCAACAGCAGCAGTGGAGGTGACAAGGCGGGCTCGACGAACGCGTCCGGCATCGTCACCACCAACGGCAACGAGCCCCAGAACCCGCTCATCCCCTCGAACACCACCGAGGTCGGCGGCGGCAAGATCATCGACTCGATCTTCGAAGGCCTGGTGTCCTACGACGCCAAGGGCAAGCCGGTGAACGAGGTCGCGAAGAGCATCGACACCGATGACTCGAAGACGTTCGACATCAAGCTCAACACGGACTACACCTTCACCAACGGCGAGAAGGTCACGGCCGAGTCGTTCACGAAGGCGTGGAACTGGGCCGCCCAGTTCTCGAACAAGCAGGGCGCGAGCTACTTCTTCGAGAACATCGAGGGCTACGACGCCACGAAGGACTCGGAGCTCACCGGCCTCAAGGTCGTCAGCGACGACGAGTTCACCGTGACGCTCAAGTCGGCGCAGTCGGACTTCCCGCTGTCGCTCGGCTACTCGGCGTTCGTGCCGCTGCCCTCGGAGTTCTACAAGGACACCAAGGCCTTCGGCGAGAACCCGATCGGCAACGGTCCGTACAAGCTCGACGGCAAGGGTGCGTGGACGCACAACCAGTCGATCAAGCTCGTCACCAACAAGGACTACGAGGGCAAGCGCAAGCCGAAGAACGGTGGCCTGACGGTCACGTTCTACACCTCGCAGGACACCGCGTACTCCGACGCGCAGGGCGGCAACCTCGACGTCCTCGACGCCGTGCCGGACAGCGCCTTCGCGACCTACAAGTCCGACTTCCCGGACTCGAACGTCAACCAGGCCGCCGCGATCTTCCAGGCGATCTACCTGCCCTACTACCTCGACCACTGGAAGGGTGAAGAGGGCAAGCTCCGCCGCGAGGCGATCTCGATGGCGATCAACCGCAAGCAGATCACCGACAAGATCTTCGACGGCACCCGCACCCCGGCCAAGGACTTCACCTCCCCGGTGATCGCCGGCTGGAACGACGACCTCGACGGTTCGGACGTCCTGACCTACGACAAGTCGAAGGCCAAGGAGCTGTGGGCCGAGGCCGACAAGATCTCGAAGTACAACGACACCCTCACCATCTCGTACAACGCCGACGGCGGACACGAGGCGTGGGTGACCGCGGTCACGAACTCGATCTCGAGCACGCTCGGCATCAAGGCCGAGGGCAAGGCGTACCCGACGTTCGCCGAGGCCCTCGCGGTCCAGACGGACGACAAGCTCACGGGCGGCAGCCGCACCGGTTGGCAGGCGGACTACCCGTCGCTGTACAACTTCCTCGGCCCGACCATGGGTGACGGCTCGTCGAGCAACTACTCGCGCTACGACTCGGCCGAGTACAACGAGCTCCTCCAGAAGGGCCGTTCGGCCGCGACCGTCGAAGAGGGCAACAAGTTCTTCGACCAGGCGCAGGAGCTCCTGTTCAAGGACCTCCCGGAGATCCCGCTGTGGTACTCCAACGTCACCGGCGTGTGGAACGCGGACACCGTGTCGAACGTGAAGTTCGGCTGGAACTCGGTGCCGCTGTACTACGACGTCGAGGTCAAGAAGTAACCTCAGTCTCCTCGTGAGACACATCGCGGACGGGTATCCTGCTCCGCGACCACCGGACGGGGGTTCGGGAGCCCACCAGGCTCCCGAGCCCCCGTACCTCGGCGGCAACACCTTCCCCCCACCACAGCGGGCGCCGCCGCCCGCACCGGACTCCCGTGCCGACCCGCGGACCGTCCACCCCTCACGACATGAACCTGAACGACATGCGCGTCCCGAACCAGGCAGGGATCTGATGGCCTGGTACCTCGGCAAGCGCCTCCTGCAACTCATCCCCGTGTTCTTCGGGGCCACGTTCCTCATCTACTTCATGGTGTTCTCCCTGCCGGGTGACCCGATCGCCGCCCTGTTCGGTGACCGTCAGCCGTCGCCGCAGGTCATCGAGCAGCTGCGCCAGCAGTACAACCTCGACAAGCCGTTCATCATCCAGTACCTGCTCTGGATCGGCGGCGTGTTCCGCGGCGACCTCGGGCTGACCTACTCGGGTCTGCCCGTGAGCTCGCAGCTCGCGCAGGCCTTCCCGATCACGGCTCGCCTCGCGATCCTCGCCCTGCTGTTCGAGTCGATCGCCGGCATCGTCGTCGGTGTCATCGCCGGTCTCCGCAAGGGCAAGCTCTTCGACGCGACCGCCCTGGTCGTGAGCCTCCTGCTCATCTCGGTCCCGACGTTCGTGGTCGGCTTCCTGCTGCAGTACGTCCTCGGCATCAACCTCGGCCTGTTCCGGGTCACGGTGTCGGGTCAGGCGCCGTGGTCCGAGCTCGTCCTGCCCGCGATCGTGCTGGCGTCGGTGTCGTTCGCGTACATCGTCCGCCTCACCCGTGCGAGCGTCGCCGAGAACGTGTCGGCCGACTTCGTCCGGACCGCGACCGCGAAGGGGCTCCCGCGCCGTCGCGTGGTGGGCGTGCACATCTTCCGCAACTCGCTCATCCCCGTGGTCACCTACCTGGGTGTCGACATCGGCAACCTGATGGTCGGCGCGGTCGTCACCGAGGGCATCTTCAACATCCACGGTGTGGGTGGAACGGTGTTCCAGGCCGTCAAGCTCGGCGAGGGTCCGACCGTCGTGTCGTTCGTCGCCGTGATGGTCATCATCTTCATGCTCGCCAACCTCCTGGTCGACCTGCTCTACGCCGTCCTGGACCCGAGGATCCGCTATGCCAAGTAACGCCGCACCCCGCTCGGCGACGCACTACGTCGCCCCGATCGAGGAGACCCCGCTCCAGGCGGTCGACCAGGTCAACGAGGACGAGAAGACCCGTTCGACCTGGAGCGACGCCTGGGACTCGATGCGGACCCGTCCGATGTTCTGGGTGTCGTCGGTCCTCATCCTGCTGATCGTCCTCGTGGCGCTCTTCCCGGGGCTCTTCGCCCACGTCGACCCGCGTGCGGCGGACCTGGCGAAGAGCAACGAGGGACCCGAGGCCGGCCACATCCTGGGCTTCAACCGCCAGGGCAACGACGTCTACGCCCGCACCATCTGGGGCACGCGCAACTCGCTCATCGTGGGTGTCGTCGCGACCGTCCTCGTGTCGATCGTCGGCATCGTGATCGGTGCCCTCGCCGGCTTCTTCGGCGGGTGGCTCGACACGATCGTGTCCCGCATCGGTGACATCTTCTTCTCGATCCCGACGGTCCTCGGCGCGATCGTGATCATGTCCGTGATCCCCGCTCGGAACGCCCTGACGGTGTCGCTCGTGCTGGCCGTGTTCGCGTGGCCGCAGATCGCCCGCATCATGCGCGGCGCCGTGCTCAGCGCGAAGCAGTCCGACTACGTGACGGCCTCGGCCGCGCTCGGTGTCAGCCGCTTCACCACGCTGGTCCGCCACGTCGTTCCGAACTCGCTCGCACCGGTCATCGTCGTCGCGACGGTGTCCCTCGGCACGTTCATCGTCGCCGAGGCCACGCTGTCCTTCCTCGGTATCGGACTGCCGCAGTCGGCGCTCAGCTGGGGTGTCGACATCGGCAACGCCCAGGCGTCGATCCGCACCGCGCCGTCGACCATCTTCTGGCCGTCCGCCGCCCTGTCCATCACCGTGCTCGCGTTCCTCCTCCTCGGTGACGTGGTCCGCGACGCACTCGACCCGAAGGCGAGGGCCCGCCGATGAGCGAGACACTGACCCAGCCGAACGCCAGCCGTACCGGCGGCTCCGGTGCGCCCCTGCTCGAGATCACCGACCTCGAGGTCGGCTTCAAGACGCAGAACGGCTTCGTCCAGGCGGTCCGCGGCGCCAGCTTCACCCTCGAGCAGGGCGAACGGCTCGCGATCGTCGGCGAGTCCGGCTCCGGCAAGTCGACGAGCGCCCAGGCGATCATCAAGCTCCTGCCCGGCACCGGCCAGGTCACCGGCGGGTCGATCAAGTTCAACGGGCGCGAGCTCGTCGGCCTGAGCGACAAGGAGATGTCGGAGATCCGCGGGAAGGAGATCGGCTACGTCCCGCAGGACCCGATGTCGAACCTCAACCCGCTGTGGTCGATCGGCTTCCAGGTCGAAGAGGCCATCAAGGCCAACGGCATCGCGACCGGCAAGCACGCCATCCGTGCCCGTGCGGTCGAGGTCCTGCAGGAGGCCGGCCTCGGCGACGCGTCGACCCGCCTGAAGCAGTACCCGCACGAGTTCTCCGGCGGCATGCGGCAGCGCGTGCTCATCGGCATCGGTCTGTCGAGCCGCCCGAAGCTGCTCATCGCCGACGAGCCGACGAGCGCGCTCGACGTCACCGTGCAGCGCGTGATCCTCGACCACCTCGAGACCCTCACCCGCGACTTCGGCACCTCCGTCCTGTTCATCACGCACGACCTCGGCCTCGCTGCCGAGCGCGCCGAGAAGCTCGTCGTGATGTACAAGGGCCAGGTCGTCGAGGCCGGGCCCTCGAAGGAGATCCTGGCGAACCCGCGGCACCCGTACACGCAGCGCCTCGTCGCCGCGGCACCGTCGCTCGCGAGCCGCCGCATCCAGTCCAAGGTGCAGCACCAGCGCGTGGACATCGCGGACGTCGGCAGCGACGACGCCGAGCTCCTTGCCCGCGCCCAGGAGCGCGAGCAGGCACCGGCGAAGGACCTCATCGTGGTGAAGAACCTCGAGAAGGTCTACAAGCTGCGCGGCAAGAACCTCGCCTCCCGCGAGCTGAAGGCCGTCGACGACGTCTCGTTCTCGATCCCGAAGGGCACCACCACGGCGCTCGTCGGCGAGTCCGGTTCGGGCAAGTCGACCGTCGCGAAGCTCGTCCTGCAGCTCGAGGCCATCACGAGCGGCACGGTCCAGTTCGACGGCATCGACATCGGCGCGCTGAAGGGCAAGGACCTCTTCGACTTCCGCCGCCGCGTGCAGCCGGTCTTCCAGGACCCGTACGGCTCGCTGGACCCGATGTACAACGTCGGGAACACGATCGCCGAGCCGCTGCACACGCACAAGGTGGGCGACAAGGCGTCCCGCCGGGCCCGCGTGCTGGAGCTGCTCGACCAGGTCGCGCTGCCGAAGTCGATGGTCAACCGCTACCCGAACGAGCTCTCGGGCGGGCAGCGGCAGCGCATCGCCGTGGCGCGGGCCCTCGCGCTCAAGCCCGAGGTCATCGTGCTCGACGAGGCGGTCTCCGCGCTCGACGTGCTCGTGCAGGGCCAGATCCTCGACCTGCTCACCGAGCTGCAGTCCGAGCTGGGCCTGACCTACCTGTTCATCACGCACGACCTGGCCGTCGTCCGCCTCGTGGCGGACAACGTCTGCGTCATGCGCAAGGGACAGATCGTCGAGAAGGCGACCACCGACGAGGTCTTCGCCAACCCGCGTGAGCAGTACACGAAGGACCTGCTGGACGCCATCCCCGGCGCCGGGTTCGAGTTCGGACGCTGATCCCGCTGGACACGAACGAGGCCGGACGCACCGTCGTCCTCCGCGCAGGCCGCGGAGGCGCGGTCGCGTCCGGCCTCGTCGCGTTCCTGGCGCTGTTCATGCTCGGCGACGCCGCGGTGCGGGGGAGCTGGGACGTCGTCCTGCACGCCGTCGGTCCCCTCGCCGCGCTCGTCTGGGTGCTCTGGGTGCTCACCTTCCGCCCGCACGTACGGATCACCGACGACGCGATCACGGTGGTGAACCCGCTCCGGTCCACGACGGTCCCGTGGGGCGCCGTCGAGGACGTCCGGATGCGCTGGCAGATCGTGCTCGACCTCGCCGATGGCCGCCGCCTCACCTGCTGGGGTGGACCATCGCTGCCGCGGCCGAAGCCGACCCGACGCGGGGAGCCCCGCGTGCTGCGGCAGCCGGACGAGTTCGTCGCGGTCCGCGACCGCTGGTCGGAACGGCACGGGCGCACGCCCGACGCCCCCGTCGTCCGGGGCTGGGACGTGCCGGCCGTCGCGTCCGGCCTCGCCGTGTTCGCCCTCTGCGTCGTCGCGATCGTCGTCTGAGACGTCCCGACAGGACGGACGGGAGGCGCGGTGCCAGCTGGCACCGCGCCTCCCGTCCGTCACACGGAACGTCAGTCGGTCACACCGTCGCCGACACCCGCTCGGTGAGCAGGTGGTTCTGGTCGGTCTGGATGCAGGCCACGCCGCGTCCGTGCACGTCCTGCAGGCGCGGGTCCACCGAACGGCACTGCTGCTGTCGGTCCTCGTCGAGGAGCTGGTACAGCGGGCAACGGGTGCGGAACCGGCACCCGTCGATCCGTTCCGTGGGGGAGGGGAGGTCGCCGTCGAGCAGGATGCGTCCGCGGGCGGCCTCGGCGAACGGGTCCGGCACCGGGACCGCGGACAGCAGGGCCCTGGTGTAGGGGTGCTGCGGGTCGTCGAACACCCGGTCGCCGTCGCCGTACTCGACGATCCGGCCGAGGTACATGACCGCGACGTCGTCGGCGATGTGCCGGACGACCGAGAGGTCGTGCGCGACGAACAGGTAGGACAGGCCCAGGCGGTGCTTGAGGTCCTCGAGCAGGTTGATGACGCCGGCCTGCACGGACACGTCCAGCGCCGACACCGGCTCGTCGAGCACGAGGATCTTCGGCTCGACGATGAGCGCGCGGGCGATGCCGATGCGCTGTCGCTGGCCGCCGGAGAACTCGTGGGGGTACCGGTCGATGTAGCTCGGCTCGAGACCGACGAGCTCGAGCGAGTCCCGCACGCGTCGGCGGATCTCGTCCTTCGGCACGCCCTGCACCGTGAGCGGCTCGCCGATCACGGACCCGATGTCGAGTCGGGGGTCGATGGAGGCCATCGGGTCCTGGAAGACGACCTGGATGTCGCTCCGGAGCGCACGGCGGTCGGACTTCGACAGGGTGCCGGTGTCGACGCCGTTGACCTTGATGGTGCCCTGCTGCGCGCCGGCGAGCTCGAGGATCTCCATGATCGTCGTGGTCTTGCCGCAGCCGGACTCGCCGACGAGCCCGAGGACCTGTCCGCGCTTCAGCGTGAGCGAGATCCCGTCGACCGCGTGCACCTCGCCGATGCGCCGGCGGAACAGGGCGCCCTTCGTCAGCGGGAAGGTCTTCACGACGTCGTCGAGCTGCAGCACCACGTCGTCGCCGTGGTCGATCTCGGACTCGGGGACGTCCTCGGGGCGCGGGAAGATCTCGGAGCGGGCGAGCGTGCCGGCGGCGATCTCGTCGCGGCGGATGCACGCCGCGGTGTGCTCGTCGTCGAAGGCGCCGTTCGTGATGGTCGGCGTCGCACCGGTCAGGACCGGGTTGTCGTCGCTCGGTGCCACCGACGGGGCGATCAGGGCCGGCTCGCCCTCACGGCAGGCGTCGAGGACGGCGGGGCAGCGGTCGGCGAACGGGCAGCCGGTCGGCTTCTGGGTGAGCAGCGGCGGGCGGCCGTCGAGCGGGACGAGGCGCTCCGAGCGTGCCGAGGCCATGTTCGGCATCGAGCGGAGCAGGCCGATCGTGTACGGCATGACCGGCTCGCGGAAGAGGGGCTCGACCGGTGCCGTCTCGACGATCCGGCCGGCGTACATCACGGCGACCCGGTCCGCGTTGCCCGCGACGACACCGAGGTCGTGCGTGATGAGGACGACGGCGGCACCGGTCATGTCCTTGGCGGTCTGCAGCACGTCGAGGATCTGTGCCTGGATCGTCACGTCGAGCGCCGTGGTCGGCTCGTCGGCGATGATCAGCTTCGGGTCGTTCGCGATGGCGATCGCGATCATGGCGCGCTGCCGCATGCCGCCGGAGAACTCGTGCGGGAAGGCGTCGAGCCGCCGCGAGGGGTTCGGGATGCCGACGACGCGCAGGAGTTCCTCGGCACGGGCCCGGGCGGCGTGCGCGGTGAGGTTCCGGTCGTGCAGCCGCAGCCCCTCGACGATCTGCTGGCCGATCGTGTACACGGGCGTCAGGGCGGAGAGCGGGTCCTGGAAGACCATCGCGATGTCGCCGCCACGGAGCTTCGACATCTCGCGGTCGTTCAGGCCGAGCAGCTCGCGGCCGTCGAACCGGATGCTGCCCTCGACCTTGGCCGACGACGGCAGCAGTCCCATCACGGCCATCGAGGACACCGACTTGCCCGATCCGGACTCGCCGACGATGCCGAGGAACTCGCCCTGGTTGACGGAGTAGTCCACGCCGCGCACGGCGTACACGGGCTTGGAGCCCGGGTTGAACGTGACGGCGAGGTCGGAGACGGTGAGCAGCGGCTCAGTCACGGTTGGCTCCCGAGGTGGGGTCGATGGCGTCGCGCAGGGCGTCGCCGAGCAGGCTGGTGGAGAGGACCGTGGCGACGAGCGTCGCAGCCGGCAGGACGAACAGCCACGGTCGGGTGACCGCGGACTGGCTGCCGGCGGCGAGCAGGGTGCCGAGCGACACGTCCGGCACCTGGATGCCGAAGCCGAAGAAGCTCAGGGCGCTCTCGGAGAGGATCATGGCGCCGACGCCGAGCGTGGCGTCGATGATGAGCAGCGAGGCCACGTTCGGCAGGATGTGCCGCCGGATGATCGTGAACGACGGGACACCCATGAACCGCGCGGCCTTGACGTAGTCGCGCTCCCGGAGGGACATCGTCTGTCCGCGGATCACGCGGGCCATGATCATCCACCCGAAGATCGCCAGGCCGACGATGAGCGCGAGCCAGCTGAGGTTCTTGAACAGCGGGCTGAGGAGCACGAGCGCGTAGAACGACGGGATGACCAGGAGCAGGTCGATGCCCCACACGAGCGCCCGGTCGACGAACCCGCCGAAGTACCCGGCGATCGCACCGACGATGCCCGCGATGAGGGTCGCGGCGGGACCGGCGATGAGCCCGATGAGCAGGGACTTCTGCAGGCCCACCAGGGTCTGGGCGTAGATGTCCTGGCCGATGTCGTTCGTGCCGAACCAGTGCGAGGCGCTCGGCGGCATGCCGAAGGCGAGCCCGTCGGAGTCGACGGCGTTCCAGTGGTACAGGTACGGACCGACGAAGGCCCAGAGCAGGATGAGGAGGAGTGCACCGCCACCGATGCGGGCACGCCAGGTGCCGAGCACCTTGCGCCAGAGCGGGGTGCGGCCACCCTTCACCTCGACGACGTGCGCCGGCTGTCCGGCGTTGCCGTCACCGGGGTCGCCGGCGGTGGTCGTGGTCGTGGGGTCGAGAACAGACACGGGTCACACCCTCACTCGCGGGTCGAGCGCGGCGTAGAGCAGGTCCGCGAGGGTGCCTGCGATGAGCACGAGGATCGCCGTGAAGAGGATCGTGCCCGCTGCCGCGTTGATGTCGTTGTTGCTGATGCTCTGGACGAAGTACTCGCCCATGCCGTGCCAGCTGAAGACCAGTTCGGTGATGCTCGCACCGGTCAGGATGAGGCCGAACGAGTACGCGAAGAACGTCGACATCGGGATGAGGGCGACGCGGACACCGTGCCGCATGATGGCCGATCCACGCGTCCGGCCCTTCGAGCGCGCCGTCCGGATGAAGTCGTTCGACAGCACGTCGAGCATCGCGGAGCGCTGGTAGCGCGAGTACGAGGCGACGGCGCCGACCGTCAGCGAGATCGTCGGTAAGAGCAGGTGCACCAGCCGGTCGCCGAGCACCGGGAAGAACCCGGTCACCCCCGGGGTGTACTCACCGGTGAACGAGATCAGCTGCGTCCCGACCGCCCCGTTGAGGGTCGTCGCGAGGATCATCAGCACCACCGCGATGACGAAGGGGGGCGTCGCGAGCACCGCGAACGACAGGTAGGTCGACACCTGGTCGGACGTCTTGTACTGCTTGACGGCGTTCCAGACGCCGAGCAGGACGCCGAGGATCGCACCGAGCAGCGTGCCGATCACCAGCAGCCGCAGGCTCGTGCCGGAGCGGGCGACGATGTCGGCCGTGACCTCGGTGCCGCGGGCGCTGATGCCGAGCGAGCCGTGCGTGACCAGGTTCACCCACCAGTTCCACGTGCGGACCAGGAGCGGGGTGTTCGGGTCGGCGCCGAGCTTCTGGAGCGCGGCGTCGATCGAACTCTGCGGGACCGGCGGGTTCTTGCCGAGGTACCGGGACGTCGGGTTGAGCGTCGCGCTGGCGAGGATGTAGCCGAGCGTCGTCGCGACGATCGTCAGGATCACGTAGTTGACGATCCGCTTCGCGAGGAAAGCAAGCATGTACTGGGACCTCAGTGGGGTGCGGCCGTCCGTCCGGACGGCGTTGTTCGGTGGCGACAGGCTAGCCGCTTCCGAGCCGGGGTGGGTGATCCCTGTTGACGCTATGCAACATTCGTTACGAGCATGTTTCGATTCGGTACAGCAGCCCTTGTGCGACCTTCGGATGTGACTAGGGTTCTCAACCAACAGGCGTGGCGGCGGGGGCCGTCGCGTCCCGGCGCTCCGGCGCGAACCACAACGAAAGGGAATCCTCGCCATGCGAATGAGGATCAAGACGACGGCCGTGCTCGCCACAGCAGCCGCCGCGGCACTCGTGCTCGCGGGCTGCTCCGGCGGCGGGTCCGCCGGACAGAGCAGCTCGGCCGTCGCCACGTCGTCGCTGAAGTCGACGGGTTGGACGGTCGCCGACCGCGACACGATCAAGGACGGCGGCTCGCTCACCCTGCCGATCGACTCCGCACCGGCGAACTGGCAGCTGTCGAACCTCGACTCCGGGACGGTCGACGACAACACGATCGCGGGCACCTACCTGCCCGGGTTCATCCAGTTCAAGGCCAACGGCGAGTGGGAGGCGAACAAGGACTACGTCGACTCGATCGAGCTGACGAAGGACTCGCCCCAGACCGTCGAGATCAAGATCAACCCCAAGGCGGTCTGGTCCGACGGCACCCCGATCACCGAGAAGGACGTCGAGGCGAACTGGAAGGCGCTGAACGGCACGAACAAGGCCTTCGCCCCGCTCGCCACCAACGTCTGGGAGGACGTCGACTCCGTCACGCAGGGTTCGGACGAGCGCGACGTCATCGTGACGTTCTCGAAGACGAACGCCGACTGGCCGAGCGTCTTCACCGCGATCTACCCCTACTGGGCCGTGGACACCCCCGACCACTTCAACAACTCGTGGGCGAAGGGTCCGTTCGCCGCGGACGGCAAGACGTACGTCTCCGCCGGCCCGTACATCCTCAAGACCTTCGACGCCAACGGCGGCGTCGTGACCTTCGAGAAGAACTCGAAGTGGTGGGGTGACGCGCCGAAGCTCGACACGATCGTCTTCAAGACCGTGTCCCGCGACGGTGTCGCCCAGGCCTACGCGAACAAGGAGTTCGACGCCTTCAACCTGAACGGCAGCGCGGACAACTTCAAGACCGCGAACAGCCGCTCGGACTCGAAGATCGAGCGCTCGCTCGGCACGACCCAGCGTCAGATCACCCTGAACGGCACGTCGGACGTCTTCAAGGACCAGGAGGTCCGCCAGGCGTTCGCCCAGGCGATCAACCGCCAGGTCGTCGCGCAGGCGATCCTCTCGCCGGTGAAGAGCCCGGTGCAGGTCCTCAACAACCTCGTCTACCTGCCCGGCCAGAAGGGCTACCAGGACAACGTCTCCTCGGTCTACGGCTACAGCACCGACAAGGCGAAGAAGAAGCTCGAGGACGCCGGCTACACGATCGGCTCAGACGGCTACGCGACCAAGGGCGGCAAGACGCTCGACGTCCGCTTCGTCATCCCGTCGGACAACCAGAACTCGGCGAACGTCGCGCAGCTCGTGCAGCAGCAGACGAAGCTCGCCGGCTTCAAGGTGACCATCGACACCGTCCCGACCGACGACTTCTTCACGAAGTACGTCACCACCGACGGCCGTGACTTCGACGCCACGTACTTCGCCTGGCAGGGCACGCCGTTCCCGGTGTCGTCGCTGAAGTCGATCTACTACCCGGCCGACGCGGGGCAGAACTACACCGGCGTGACCGACGACTCGCTCGGTGCCGCCTGGGACAAGGCGAACGCCGAACTCGACGCCGACAAGCGGATCGAGGACGCGGACGCGATCGACAAGAAGATCGTCAAGGTCGCGGGCACGATCCCGCTGTTCCCGGAGCCCTACGCCTGGGGCGTGCGCAAGGACCTCGTGAACTACGGTCCGGCGCAGTTCCAGCAGTCCTCCGTGAAGTGGCAGGACGTGGGCTACAAGAAGTAGTCCGCAGCACTCCACCTGGAAACGACATCCCCGACGTCGCACGACGTCGGGGATGTCGTTCTTCGTCGCAGGGACCGCGGCGGTCAGAGCTGCGCGGCCGCCAGGGTCGCGACGAACGCGAGGACGACGATCGCGAGGATCGTCCACCCGTGCACACGGTGCGTGATCGGCGCAGCCGTCACGGTCGCCGGCGGCGGGCCGTCCTGTGCGGGCGGCTCGGGCACGAACGCCCAGATGCGCTCGGCCGCAGCGTCGACGTCGAGGCGATCCGCGCCTCCTGGACGACCGTCGACCACGGCGGCGAGCCGGGCCGACCTGCGGGTGGCGAGCCACGTGCGGCGGACGCCCTCGCTCGTGACGATCTCGATGCCGTACTTGGTGCGGACCTCGGTGACGCGGCGCCAGGTGTAGGTGCTGGTGCGGCGGACGTCGACGATGCGGAGGTGCTCGTCGGTCAGCTCGAAGCGCGGGCGCCAGAGGACCGCCCACGCGATGAAGGCGATGCAGATGCTCGGGACGGGGGCGAGCCAGGCGGTGCCGCCGCTCAGGAGGGCGAGGGGGACGAGCGCGGCGGCCGCGACCCACAGGACGACGGCGAGCAGACGCATGCCGGGGGCGAGGATCGTGGTCACGCCGAAGAGGTTACAAGCGAAGAGGTCACGAGATGCCGACCCTTGGTGACACGCAACGCTCGGGGAGCCAAGAGGTCACGGGCTGCCGACCCTTGGTGACACGCAACGCCCGGGGAGCCAAGAGGTTACGAGATGCCTCCCCGGGAACGCCCGGGGAGCGGGTGTGACACACCAGCGCGTATCTCCGGACGACCCGATTCCCCGGGGAGGCAGATCCTGTGTGGACCTCTCGTGGCGACAATCGTCCTCGGCCCCCGTTCGGGTGTCAATACCCCAGACCGTCGCATCTTCGGGGGACCGACACGCCGTGTCACGCCACGAGGAGCTCGATCTGCGCCCGGATCGCATCCGCCTTGGGGAACCGGAGCCCGACGAGCCCCACGTGCCGCCAGCGGACCACGCCGTCCGGACCGATCACGAACACGGACCGCCGGAGCCCGATCCCCGGCGCCTGCACGCCGTACGCGCGGATGACGTCCCCCGCGGTGTCGCTCAGCAGGGGGAAGGTGAGCGAGGACCCGCGAGCGAACGCCTCGTGCGAGTCGAGCGCCTGCGGGCTGACGCCCCACACCACGGCGCCGAGGTCGCCGAAGTCGTCGAGTTCCTCTTGGTAGCTGCAGAGCTGTGCCGTGCAGACCGGGGTGGCGTCGCCCGGGTAGAAGGCGAGCACGAGCGTCCGGCCGATCTCGGCGGACAGGGCGTACTCGTCGTCGGTGCGGGTGCCGTCGCGCACGATCATGCCGGGCAAGGTGAATCCGGGTGCGGGATCGCCGACCTCGGGGATGCTCATGCGGCCACGGTAGGTGCGGGACCCAAGTCCGGTGCGGCGCCGCGCTGTGGGTTCGCTGTGGGTCCGCCGGGCCGGGGTCGGGCGGGTCCGCCGCATCGCCGACGCCCGAACGGGGGGATGCCGCGCGGTCGGCGCGGCGGACGCCCGGGACCGGTCGCCGGCCGTGCCGCGGGCGACGAGCGTCAGCGGAAGAGCTGCGGGAACGCGTGCGCGACCCACGGGTACCCGACGAACACCGCGGCGTCGAGCAGGCAGTGCGTGAAGACGAGGGGGAGGAGCCGGCCCCACTTCGTGTAGATCCAGCCGAACACGATGCCCATCACGGCGTTCCCGACGAACGCGCCGAACCCCTGGTAGAGGTGGTAGCTCCCGCGCAGGACCGCGGTGGACAGGATGACCTGCCAGCGCCCCCACCCGAGGCCGCCCAGCCGTTCGTAGAGGTACCCGACGACGATCACCTCCTCCTGCAGCCCGGAGCGGATCGCGGAGAGCAGCAGCACGGGGATCGTCCACCAGTACGAGTCGAGCGCCGCCGGGTTCACGTTCACGGTGAACCCGAGTGCCCGCCCGGTGAAGTACAGCGCGAGCCCGGGGATCCCGATGCCGAGGGCGATGAGCGCCGCGCCACCGAGGTCGGGCCGGACGCGGAACCGGTCGATGCCGAGTCGACCGAGGTGCGGGCGGGTGGTGCTCCAGAGCAGGAAGCAGACGAGCGCGACCGGCGCGAGGTCGACCGCGATGCCCACGAGCTGCCGGGCGAGGTCGACGTACTGCACAGTCGTGGTCGAGGTGTTGAGCGCCGTGGACTGCTGCCCGAGCGGCGTCGTCTGCGACAGGTCGTCGATGATCTGCAGCACCGAGTACAGCGCGCTGCCGCCGAGCGAGAGCATCAGCACGATCGTGATCTCGATCCACGTTCGCCGACGGCTCATCGGGGGTACTCCTCTCGGTTGCGAACTACCGGTAGACTGGCGTGTCGGGCGTTCTGCCCACCTCCGGGCAGTGCCACCGCGGCGCGAGCGCCACAGTCGGCCGCCCGATCTTCTTCCGAACACCAAAGGATGTCCTGTATGGCGCTCGCCACCCGGTCCGACCTGCGCAACGTCGCCATCGTGGCACACGTCGACCACGGCAAGACCACCCTCGTCGACGCGATGCTCACGCAGACCAACTCGTTCGACGCCCACTTCGAGGGCGAAGACCGCATGATGGACTCGAACGACCTCGAGCGCGAGAAGGGCATCACGATCCTCGCGAAGAACACGTCGGTGCTCTACAACGGCAAGCACGCGACCGAGTTCGGCGCGGACGGCCCCATCACGATCAACGTCATCGACACCCCGGGTCACGCCGACTTCGGTGGTGAGGTCGAGCGCGGCCTCTCCATGGTCGACGGCGTCGTGCTCCTCGTCGACGCGTCAGAGGGTCCGCTGCCCCAGACCCGCTTCGTGCTCCGCAAGGCGCTCGCCGCGAAGCTCCCGGTGATCCTGCTCGTCAACAAGACGGACCGCCCGGACTCCCGCATCGACGAGGTCGTGTCCGAGTCGCAGGACCTCCTGCTCGGGCTCGCCTCCGACCTGTCGGACGAGGTCGACGACCTCGACCTCGACGCCATCCTCGACGTCCCCGTGGTCTACGCCTCGGGTCGCGCGGGTGCCGCCAGCCGCAACAAGCCGGCCGACGGCTCGCTGCCGGACAACGACGACCTCGAGCCCCTCTTCGAGGCGATCCTCCAGCACGTCCCCGCCCCGAAGTACGACGACGAGCACCCGCTGCAGGCGCACGTCACGAACCTCGACGCGTCGCCGTTCCTCGGTCGCCTCGCGCTCCTGCGCATCTTCCACGGCACCATGAAGAAGGGCCAGACGGTCGCGTGGGTCAAGCACGACGGCAGCGTCGTCAACGCCCGCATCACCGAGCTGCTCGTCACCAAGGCGCTCGAGCGCTACCCGGCCGAGTCGGCGGGCCCCGGTGACATCGTCGCCGTCGCCGGCTTCGACACGATCACCATCGGTGAGACCCTGACCGACCCCGAGGACGTCCGTCCGCTGCCGACCATCACGGTCGACGACCCGGCGATCTCGATGACGATCGGCACGAACACCAGCCCGCTCGTCGGCAAGGTCAAGGGCCACAAGCTCACCGCCCGCATGGTCAAGGAGCGCCTCGACCGCGAGCTCATCGGCAACGTCTCGCTCAAGGTCCTCGACATCGGTCGTCCCGACGCGTGGGAGGTCCAGGGCCGCGGCGAGCTCGCGCTGGCCATCCTCGTCGAGCAGATGCGTCGCGAGGGCTTCGAGCTCACGGTCGGCAAGCCGCAGGTCGTCACCAAGCGTGACGAGAACGGCAAGCTCCAGGAGCCCTACGAGCACATGACGATCGACACGCCGGAGGAGTACCTCGGCGCGATCACGCAGCTCATGGCCGCTCGCAAGGGCCGCATGGAGAACATGACGAACCACGGCACCGGCTGGGTGCGCATGGAGTTCATCGTCCCGTCGCGCGGCCTGATCGGCTTCCGCACGTCGTTCCTCACCGAGACCCGCGGCACCGGCATCGCCAACGCGATCTCGCACGGGTACGACGAGTGGGCCGGCCCGATCCAGACCCGCATCAACGGCTCGATCGTGTCCGACCGCTCCGGTGTCGTCACGCCGTTCGCCATCACGAACCTCCAGGAGCGGATGACGTTCTTCGTCAACCCCACCGAAGAGGTCTACGAGGGCATGGTCATCGGCGAGAACTCGCGCGCCGACGACATGGACGTCAACATCACGAAGGAGAAGAAGCTCACGAACATGCGTTCGGCGAACGCTGACACCTTCGAGTCGATGACGCCGTCGCGCCAGCTGTCGCTCGAGGAGTGCCTCGAGTTCGCGCGTGAGGACGAGTGCGTCGAGGTCACCCCCGACGCCGTGCGCATCCGCAAGGTCGAGCTCGACGCGCAGGCCCGCCAGCGTGCGTACGCCCGCCTGAAGCGTCAGGACGCGTAAGCAGTCATCCAGGAGGCACGGCCTCCCTCCGACGGCCCGGTCACCTCGTTCGAGGTGGCCGGGCCGTCGTCGGATGTACCGTGGTGCGCGTGACTCTCGACCTCCTCTCGCTGTACCAGGACCTCCACGCCCACCCCGAGCTCGGCTTCCAGGAGCACCGCACGGCGGGCATCGTCGCCGACCGGCTCGCGGAGATCGGCGGGATCGAGGTCACCACGGGCGTCGGCGGCACCGGTGTCGTGGGCGTCCTGTCGAACGGCGAGGGGCCCGTCGTCTGGCTCCGCGCCGACATGGACGGGCTGCCGGTTCAGGAGCGCACCGGCCTGCCCTACGCCAGCGAGCACCACGGCACCGACGAGGACGGCAACGACGTCCCGACGATGCACGCCTGCGGCCACGACATCCACGTGACGTGGCTGCTCGGGACCCTCGAGCGCCTCGCCGCCACCACGGGCGACTGGCACGGCACGGTCGTCGGTGTCTTCCAGCCGGCGGAAGAGGTCATCTCCGGCGCCCGCGCCATGGTCGAGGACGGGCTCGTCGAGCGCTTCCCGACGCCCGACGTCGTCCTCGGGCAGCACTCCGCGCCGGCGCCGGTCGGCATCGTCGCCGTCGGCAGCGGCCCCGTGATGGCGTCGAGCGACCGGCTGACGGTCACGTTCAACGGCCGCGGCGCGCACGGTTCCGCCCCGCAGGCCTCGCTCGACCCGGTCGTCACCGCCGCATCGGCCGTCGTGCGCCTGCAGACCGTGGTCTCGCGCGAGGTCTCGCCGAGCGACGCCGGGGTCGTCACGGTCGGCAGCTTCCACGCCGGCACCCGCGCGAACATCATCCCCGACCAGGCCGTCATCGAGATCTCCACGCGGGCCCGCAACGAGGAGACCCGCGAGCGGATCATCGCCTCGATCGAGCGCATCGTCCGCGCCGAGAGCGAGGCCGGTGGGCTTCCCGAGCCGACGATCGTGCGGTCGCCGGGTGCCGAGGTCACCGTGAACGACGCCGAGGCCGCCCAGACCGTGCTCGACGCGATCCGCGCCGAGGTCCCCGGAGCCCGCGACCTCGAGATCGGCCTGGCGATGGCATCCGAGGACGTCGGCCAGCTCGCCACCGCGGCGCGGGCGCCGCTCGTGTACTGGTTCACCGGCATCACCGACCCGGAGCTGTTCCGTCGCGGCGAGGACATCCCGAGCAACCACTCGCCCTTCTACGCGCCGCAGGCCGAGACGGCGATCCCGGTGGGCGTCGACGCCCTCGTGGCGGCGACGCGCGCGTACGTCGCCTGACGCGGGCGGTCCCGCAGGACCGAGCCAGGAGGCGCGGCGCGACCCCGCCACGCACGTGACGTTCCCAGGGGACTCACGCCGCGCCTCCCGTCTCGCCCCCTAGGGTGCTGGGCATGCGCACCCCGACCCGCACCCTGATCGCCGCCGTCGCCGCCGGCATCGCCCTCGCCGGACTGGCCGGCTGCTCGTCCGACGCCGTGAAGCAGGCCACCGACCTCGGCTCGTCGGTCGCGTCGAGCGTCGCCGAGGGCGTGCAGGGCATCGACGGCAAGGCCGTCCAGGACGGCATGGCCTCGGTCGCCGGCGGCATCGACGGCGCACTCGACACCGCGCTCAAGGGCGCGAACGTGACCTCGGACGGCAAGGTCCCCGACGGCTTCCCGACGAAGGACGTCCCGCTCGTCGACGGCACCGTGCTCGGCGGCGGGAGCGGGCCGAACGGCTCCGGGTGGGTGGAACAGGTCCGTGCCGCCTCGGTCGACGACTTCGAGGCCGCCGCGCAGCAGCTCACCGACGCCGGGTTCACCGAGTCGGCGAAGCGGGCGGACTCGTCCAGCGCCTTCGGGATGTTCCGGAGCGACGGCTACCGGGTGGTCCTGACCTTCTCCGACGGCAGCGACGGCGTCACCGCGACCTACATCGTGACGCCCCGCTAGCCACCGCTGGGTACGCTTGGACCCGATGTCGAAGGCCCCCGCAACCCGCCCCGAGCGCGTCCTGTTCGTGCACGCCCACCCCGACGACGAGACGCTCTCGTCGGGCGGGACGATCGCCACGCTGCTCGAGCTCGGCGCCGAGGTGACCGTGCTCACCGCCACCCGTGGCGAGCGCGGCGAGATGCTGACGCCCGAGCTCGCGCCGCTCTTCGGCGACGGTCCGCGGGTCGCCGCGCACCGCGAGACCGAGATCGCCGCCGCCCTCGCCGCACTCGGCGGGCCGGCGCACCTCTGGCTCGGCGGGCCGGGTGCGCGTCCGACGGACCTGCCCGAGCGCCGCTACACCGACTCCGGCATGCAGTGGGGCCCCGACGGACGCGCCGTCGCCGCCGGGGACGCCCCGGCGGACTCGCTGACCGCGGCGGACCTCGGCGAGGTCGTCGACGACATCCGCGCCGCGATCCGGTCCACCGGCGCGGACGCGGTGGTGAGCTACGCCGACGACGGCGGCTACGGCCACCCCGACCACGTGCGGGTCCACCACGCCGCGCGGTACGCCGCCCGTGCCGAGGAACTCCCGTTCTCGATGATCGTGGACCCCGACTCCGGCCAGGCCGACCTGACCGTCGACGTCGTGCCGGTGCGGGCGAAGGTCCGGGCGTCCGTCGAGCAGTACCGGTCCCAGGTGACGGTCGACCCGGTCGATCCCCGTGATCCGACCGCGCTCTCGTGGGTCATGCCGCACGGTGCCCGGCACCAGGCGCCGGCGGTCGAGGCGTTCCGTCACGACGCCGACCGGGTCCCGCAGGCGCCGCAGACCTTCGCCGAGTTCTCGCGGCAGGGGAAGGTCACCGCCGTCGTGGTCGCCCTCGTGCTCGGACTCGTCGCCGGGGGACTCGGCACGGTCACGCACCAGCAGACCCTCGGAGGCTTCCCGGTCGGCGTCGTGCTCACCTCGCTGATCGTGATCGGGCTCACGGTCGGCATCCGGCTGCTGTACCGGTCGCGGGCGATGGTCGCGGCGGTCGGCATCGGGATCATCGCCGCGACGCAGGTGCTGTCGTCGGTGGGCGGGCAGAGCTCCCCGCTCGTGCTCGCCAACGTCGCGGGCTACGTGTGGACGTTCGGGCCGGCGGCCGTCACGGCGCTCGTGCTCGCGTGGCCCGACCTGTCCGGCATCCGGGCGTCGGCCGCCGGGCGGTCAGGTGCGGCCGGGTCGCGCGGGTAGACTCGATCTGCTCAGTCCGAAGGGAGCACCCCAACCGTGACGTACGTGATCGCCCAGCCCTGTGTCGACGTCAAGGACCGCGCCTGCATCGACGAATGCCCGGTCGACTGCATCTACGAGGGTGACCGGTCGCTGTACATCCACCCCGACGAGTGCGTCGACTGCGGTGCGTGCGAGCCGGTGTGCCCGGTCGAGGCGATCTACTACGAGGACGACCTCCCCGACGAGTGGGCCGACTACTACAAGGCCAACGTCGAGTTCTTCGAAGAGGTCGGTTCCCCCGGCGGTGCCGCGAAGGTCGGTGTGATCCACAAGGACCACCCGGTCGTCATGGCCGAACCGCCCCGCGGCTGAACCGGATCCGACCCGTGGCGCTCGACCTCCCCGACTTCCCCTGGGACCAGCTCGTCCCGTTCAAGCAGCAGGCCGCGGCGGTCGAGGGCGGCATCGTCGACCTCAGCGTCGGCTCGCCCGTCGACCCGACGCCCGCCGTCGTCCGCACGGCGCTGGCCGAGGCGACCGACGCGCACGCCTACCCGCAGGTCGCCGGCACCCCGGCCCTGCGCGAGGCGATCGCGGACTGGTACGGCCGGCGCCAGGGCGTGACCCTCACGCCGGATCAGGTGCTCCCGACCATCGGGTCGAAGGAGTTCATCGCCGGGCTCGCGCTCTGGCTCGGCATCGGCCGCGGCGACACGGTGGTGTTCCCGGCCGCGGCGTACCCGACGTACGAGCTCGGTGCGGCCCTGGTCGGCGCGGATGCCCTCGCGTCGGACGACCCGGCCGCCTGGCCGTCCACCACGAAGCTCGTCTGGCTGAACTCCCCGGGCAACCCCGACGGCCGCGTCCTGTCGATCGACGAGCTGCGCGCCGCGGTCGAGCGGGCGCGGGAGCTCGGCGCCGTCATCGTCGGCGACGAGTGCTACGCCGAACTCGGGTGGGAACCGCCGTACGACACCGCCCCGACCCCGACGATCCTCGACCCCCGGGTCGTGGGCGACTCGGTGGACGGGGTACTCAGCGTGTACTCGCTCTCGAAGCAGTCGAACCTCGCGGGCTACCGGGCGGCCTTCGTCGCCGGTGACGCGCAGGTCCTCGCCGAGGTGCTCGCGGTCCGCAAGCACACGGGCATGATGCCGCCGCTCCCGGTGCAGGAAGCGATGATCGTCGCCCTCGCCGACGAGTCCCACGTGCAGGCGCAGAAGGCGCTCTACCGAGCCCGACGGAACATGCTCCGACGGGCACTCGAAGGCGCCGGCTTCCGGGTCGACCACAGCGAGGCGGGCCTCTACCTCTGGGCCACCCGCGGCGAAGCGGCGCTCGACACCGTCGCCTGGCTGGCCGAGCGCGGGATCCTCGTCGCACCGGGGACCTTCTACGGCGCAGCGGGTGCCGAGCACGTGCGTGTGGCGCTCACGGCGACCGACGAGCGCATCGCCGCAGCCGCGCAGCGACTGGCGAGCGGGCGTCGTCTGGCGTCCGCCTGAGCCTTTCGCGCTTGGCGCAATCCGTGGTTCCCACCAAGTCCTGAGGCTCGATGTGTGCACGACCGACAGTGGGCGCGATTAGGCTGTCACCGTGACTGACACTGCCAATGACGCTCAGAAGACGGCCACACCGCCCACCACGCCCGTCCCCGTGAGTCCCGCCGCCGAGCAGACCGCGGCGACCGCGACGCTGACGTACCCGGGCGGCACGGCGGAGTTCCCGATCCTGCCGAGCGTCGACGGTGCGTCCACCATCGACATCTCGACGTTCAAGAAGCAGACCGGGATGAACACGCTCGACTACGGGTTCGTGAACACCGGGTCGACGAAGAGCGCCATCACCTACATCGACGGCGACCAGGGCATCCTGCGGTACCGCGGCTACCCGATCGACCAGGTCGCGTCGAACCTGACCTTCCTCGAGGTCGCCTGGCTCCTCATCTACGGCGAGCTGCCGACGCCCGCCGAGCTCGAGTCGTTCGACGCCCGGATCCGGCGCCACACGCTGCTGCACGAGGACCTCCGTCGTCTGTTCGACGCCCTGCCGCACTCGGCGCACCCGATGTCCGTCCTCTCCAGCGCCGTCAGCGCCCTGTCGACCTACTACGAGGACGACATGGACGTCGACGACCCCGAGAAGGTCGAGCTGCAGACCGTCCGGCTCCTCGCGAAGCTGCCGGTGATCGCCGCGTACGCGCACAAGAAGTCCATCGGGCAGGCGTTCCTGTACCCGGACAACTCCCTGTCCTTCGTCGACAACTTCCTGCGCCTGAACTTCGGCACGATGGCCGAGACCTACCAGCCGAACCCGGTGCTGTCGAAGGCGCTCGAGCGGCTCCTGATCCTGCACGAGGACCACGAGCAGAACGCCTCCACCGCCACGGTCCGGATGGTCGGGTCGACGAAGGCGAACATGTTCGCCTCGATCTCCGCCGGCATCAACGCGCTGTACGGCCCGCTGCACGGCGGCGCGAACGAGGCCGTGCTCGAGATGCTCCAGCAGATCAAGGACTCGGGCGAGCCCGTGACGCGCTTCGTCGAGCGGGTGAAGAACAAGGAGCGCGGCGTGAAGCTCATGGGCTTCGGGCACCGCGTCTACAAGAACTACGACCCGCGGGCGAAGCTCGTGAAGGAGTCCGCGCACGAGGTGCTCGAGGCGCTGGGCGTGCAGGACGACCTGCTCGACATCGCCATGGAGCTCGAGGGCATCGCGCTCGAGGGCGAGTACTTCGTCAGTCGGAAGCTCTACCCGAACGTCGACTTCTACACGGGCATCATCTACAAGGCGATGGGCTTCCCGCCGCGGATGTTCACGGTCCTGTTCGCCATCGGGCGTCTGCCCGGGTGGATCGCGCAGTGGCGCGAGCTGAACAACGACCCGCTGAACAAGATCGGTCGCCCGCAGCAGCTCTACGTCGGGCACCCGGAGCGCGACCTGCCCGCACGCTGACGCGGCGCGCAGCCACGCGCGGGCGCGGCGGTGGACGGTACGGATCGACGGACGGGAGGCACGGTGCGGGCCGGCACCGCGCCTCCCGTCCGTCGCACGGCCGGCTCCGCCGCGTGCCCGCCCGCGCCGCTCAGGCGCCGGACGAGCGCGCCGCCCAGGCGGTGACGAGGTCGAGCGCCCGGTCCGAGTCCGGCGACCCCGGCCGGTTGAGGAAGGCGTGCCGCGCTGCCGGGAGCACGTGCCGCTCGACCGCGACCCCGGCGCCGCGCAGCTCGTCGGCGAACCGGTTGCCCGAGGCCCGCATCGTGTCGTGCTCGGCGTCGACCATGAGCGTGCGGGGGAAGCCGGAGAGGTCCTCGCCGCCGGGGAACGCGGTGGCGGTGTCGCCCGCGCGGCCGACGTGGTTCCGGTTCGCCCGGTCGAGCAGTGCCGGGTGGTGCGTGAGCCGTCGGTGCCCGCGGACCGATCGGAGGACTGCCGCGTCGCGCGGGGTGCGGGCGTGGAAGAACCCGTACGCGAGGACGAGCCCGTCCGGCCGTGCGGCGTCCGGCAGTGTCCGGGTCACGGCTGCCGCGAGGCACGCGCCGGCACTCGCCCCGCCGAGGAGGACCGGACCGTCGGTCTCGCCGCGGACGACTTCGAGCACGGCGCGGACCTCGTCGTTCGGCACCGGGTGACGGCGTCGACCCCGGGGTCCTCGGCGTCCGACGACGGGCAACCCGGGCAGGGGAGCGAGGCGGTACCCGACCGTGAAAACGTCGAGCCCCCGGTCGGCGAGGGTGCCGGCGACGACGTGCGCTTCCGGCAGGTCGAGGCTGCCGCGGAAGAACCCACCCCCGTGCAACCACACGAGCGTCGTGGCCGACGTCGTGCCCCGGCGTGCGGCGTACCGGCGGACCGGCACCGGGCCGTGCGGTCCGTCGACCGTTCCCCCCACGGACGGACCGCCTACGCGTGCAGCGCGGTGTTGAGCTGGATGCCCTGCCCCTGGCGCTGCAGCGCCTCCACCGCGCCGGAGACCGAGTTGCGGCGGAACAGGATGTTGGGCGTCCCGGAGAGCTCGGCGGCCTTGACCGTCTTCGGGGTGCCGTCCGGGTTCGGGGCCGCGCCGACGAGGACGACCTTCGTGCCGGCCGTCACGTACAGCCCGGCCTCGACCACCGAGTCGTCGCCGAGCGAGATGCCGAGACCGGCGTTCGCACCGAGCAGCGCGCGCTCCCCGAGGGAGACGCGGTGGGTGCCGCCACCGGACAGCGTGCCCATGATGGAGGCACCGCCGCCGATGTCCGTGCCGTTCCCGACGACGACGCCCTGCGAGACACGGCCCTCGATCATCGCGTCGCCGAGGGTGCCGGCGTTGAAGTTCACGAAGCCCTCGTGCATCACCGTCGTGCCGGGAGCGAGGTGGGCGCCGAGCCGGACCCGGTTCGCGTCGGCGATGCGCACGCGGTCCGGCACGACGTAGTCGACCAGCCGGGGGAACTTGTCGATCGCGTGCACGGCGATCCCGGCGCGCTGCAGGCCGGGGCGGAGGCGGGTCAGGTCGTCGGGGTGCACCGGGCCCGCGTTCGTCCACGCGACGATCGGCAGGTGTGCGAAGACACCGTCGAGGTTGACCTCGTTCGGCGCCACGTGCAGGTGGCTGAGGAGGTGCAGGCGGAGGTACGCGTCCGGCGTGCTCGCGGGTGCGGCGTCGATCGTGACCTCGGTCGTGACCGCCTCGATCGTGACACCGCGGCGCGGGTCGTCGCCGACGTGTGCGCGCAGGTCGGCGGGGAACACGGCGTCGGCGGGCAGCGCGCCGACGAACGTCTCCGGGTACCAGGTGTCGAGCGTCGTGCCGTCGGCGGCGATCGTCGCGAGGCCGTGGCCCCAGGCGTGGGTCGGGCGGGCGGTGGCAGCGGTCGTGTCGGTCACCGGACCAGGGTACCCAGCGAGGGGAGGGGGCCACCCGTCCGTCCGGACGGCTCCGCCGGGCTGCAAGGGTCGGCCGGTAGGCTTCCCGCATGCCGGAGCCGCTCGACCTCACCGCCTCGTCCATCGACATCACCCGTGCCATCTGCGACATCGAGTCGGTGTCCGGTGACGAAGGACCGCTCGCCGACGCGATCGAGGCCGCCCTGACGCCGCTGCCCCACCTCGAGGTGATCCGCGACGGTGACGCGATCGTGGCACGGACGAACCTCGGTCGTCACCGCCGCGTCGTCATCGCGGGGCACATCGACACCGTGCCGCTCAACGGCAACCTGCCGACCGAGTTCCGGACGGCCGAGGACGGCACCGAGATCCTCTGGGGCCGGGGCACGGTGGACATGAAGGCCGGTTGCGCGGTCCAGCTCAAGCTCGCGTACGACCTCGCCGAGCCGAACGTCGACGTCACCTGGGTCTTCTACGACCACGAAGAGGTGAGCGACGCGCTGAACGGCCTCGGACGCCTGGCGCGGACGCGTCCCGAGCTCCTCGCGGGCGACTTCGCGATCCTCGGCGAGCCCTCCGGCGCGCAGATCGAGGGCGGGTGCAACGGCAACCTCCGGGCCGAGGTCCGCGCCTCCGGCAAGCGCTCGCACAGCGCCCGGAGCTGGATCGGCGACAACGCGATCCACAAGGCCGCGCCGATACTGGCCACGCTCGCCGCCTACGAGCCGCGCACGGTCACGGTCGACGGGCTCGACTACCGCGAGGGCCTCAACGCCGTCGGCATCACGGGCGGCATCGCCGGCAACGTCATCCCCGACGAGGTGATGGTGCACGTCAACTACCGCTTCGCCCCGTCGCGCAGCGCGGACGAGGCCGTCGCCCACATCCGCGAGCTCTTCGACGGCTACGACGTGCAGATCGTCGACCTCGCCGCCGGTGCCCGACCCGGACTCGACGCCCCGCTGGCGCAGGACTTCGTCGCCGCCGTCGGCGGTCCCGCGCCCCGCCCGAAGTACGGGTGGACCGACGTCGCACGCTTCTCGGCGCTCGGCGTCCCCGCGGTCAACTACGGGCCCGGCGAGCCGGTCTTCGCCCACCACGACGACGAGCAGGTCCCCGTCGACCAGATCACCGCGGTCGAGCACGGTCTGCGTCGGTGGCTGACGGCCTGACCACGGCCGGGTCCACCCGGCTGAGCCCTGCCCGCGCCCGGTGGCACGCCCGCTACCGGGTCGTGCCGTGGTGGGTGCGGATCACGGTCGTGTACGTGCTCGCGCGGATCGTCACGGGCACGATGCTCGCCGCGTTCGCGAGCGTGCAGGCGGCGAACTCCTTCACGGTGCAGCACCCCGGCCTGCTGTCGTTCTCGTCGATCTGGGACGGCGCCTGGTACCGGGTGATCGCCGCGTCCGGGTACCCCTCGACGCTGCCCATCGACGCCACGGGACACGTGACCGAGAACGCGTGGGCGTTCATGCCCGCCTGCCCCTTCCTGGTGCGGGGCCTGATGGCGCTGACGGGCGCGTCCTTCGAGTTCGTCGCCGTGTCCGTCTCGCTCCTGTTCGGCTGGGGAGCGGCGCTCGTGTTCCGGCGGCTGATGGGTCGGTTCCTCGACCCGGCGCGGGCGACCTTCGCGACCGTGCTGTTCTGCGTCGCACCCGTCTCGGCGATGTTCCAGGTCGCGTACGCCGAGTCGATGGGCCTGTTCCTGCTCCTCGTCGCGTTGCTGCTCATGGTGGACCGCCGCTGGTGGTCGATGCTCCCGGTCGTCCTGCTGCTCGGGATGACCCGGCCCACCGGGCTGGCCTTCGCGCTGCTGATCGTGCTGTTCCTCGCCGCGTGGTTCGTCCGCCCGTCGTGGGTCCGCGCGTCGTCGCCGCTCACCGTGCAGCGGTTCGTCCCACCCGCGGTGGTCGCGGTCGTGTCCGGGATCGTCGGGCTGGCGTGGCCGGCGATCGCCTGGGCGGTGACCGGGGTGCCCCGGGCGTACACGGACACCGAACTGGCGTGGCGGTCGTCGTACATCGGGTGGCGGGAGCTCGTCCCGTTCGCGCCGTGGGTGCAGGGCTTCGGGTGGTGGTTCGGGCAGCCGGCCGGCGCGATCCTGCTCGCCGTCGTGGTGGTCGGGTTCGCCGCGTTCGTGGCCCTGCCGGCCGCTCGGCGGATCGGGCTCGAGCTGCGGCTCTGGGGCGTCGCCTACCTGGTGTACCTGCTGGCCGTGTTCTTCCCGCAGTCGAGCACCTGGCGCATCCTGCTGCCGATCGCCCCGCTGCTCGGGATCGTCGCGCTGCCGCGGTCGCGGGTGTACCGGGTGGCGGTCGTGGTGGTCTGCATCGCGCTGCAGTGGGTGTGGATGTACTACTGCTGGTGGATCGACGGCTACGACTGGACCCCGCCGTGATCGACGTCGGCCTCGCGGTCCTCGGCGCCCCGCGCCACCGCCTCGGGGTCGGCTGACGCCGCCGCGTGGATCATCGCGTTCGCGGTCGCGATGAACGGCACCGCGAAGAACGCCCCGACGACGCCGGCGATGGTCGTGCCCGCGGTGACGCCGAGCACGACACCGAGCGGGTGCACGCGCACGGCCGAGCCGGTGAGGAACGGGTGCAGGACGTGGCTCTCGAGCTGCTGCACGGCGATCACGATGCCGAGCATGACCAGCGCGGGAACCCAGCCGTTGAACACGAGCGCGATGAGCACCGCGACGACGCCCGCGACGATCGCGCCGACCACCGGCACGAAGGCGCCGAAGAACACGATGACGCCGATCGGGATCGCGAGCGGCACCTGCAGCGCGAGGGCGCCGATCACGATGCCGAGCGCGTCCGTCACCGCGACGACGAGCTGGACGCGGATGAAGCTCGTCAGCGTCTTCCAGCCGGCGTGCCCGGCGACGTCGATGCGACCGCGCGCCCGGCGGGGGAAGAGCCGCACCACCCACGACCAGATGCGCGGGCCGTCGACGAGCACGAAGATCGTCGTGAACACCACGATGAAGAGGCCTTCGAGCAGGTGCACGAGCCCGCTCCCGGCCTCGGCCGCACCCGAGGCGATCGACGAAGCGTGGGTCTGCAGGAACTTCGTGCCGTCGGACAGCCACTTCGTGACCTGCGACGCCGTGATGCCGAACGGCTCGGTGGCCAGCAGGCTCTGCAGGGACTGCACGTTGTGGTCGAGACGGTGCTCGAGCGACGGCAGGTCGTACCGGATCTGCGCCGTGACGACCAGCGCGAGGACGCCGATGACGATCACGACGGCGAGGAAGCACGACAGCACCGCGAGCCACTTCGGCCAGCGGTGGCGCTGCAGGAACAGCGAGAACGGCGCGAGCAGGGCGCACACGATGAGGCCGATCAGGAACGGCACCACGATGTCCTGCAGCAGGACCACGAGCGCGACGACGACGGCGAGGGCGGCGACGACGACGAGCATCCGCCACGAGAACGCCCCCGCGACGCGCACGCCGACGGGGACGGCCTCGACGGCGGGGTCGAGCGGTTGACGGCGCTTGGAGCGGATGTACGGCACACGCCAAGGTGACCACTCGGAACCGCGAGAACGTCGCGATCCACGACCCCCAACCTGGGCGGTTTCGCAGTTCCCCCATCGATACGAGATAATGGGGGTGCATGTACTGCACGAAAGGGGACATCTGATGGCAGCCATGAAGCCGAGGACCGGTGACGGGCCGATGGAGGCTGTTAAGGAGGGTCGACTCATCATCGTGCGGGTTCCGCTCGAAGGTGGAGGCCGCCTGGTCGTCTCGGTCAACGATGCCGAGGCCAAGGAACTCCACGACGCACTCGCCGAGGTCGTCTCGGCCTAGTACGTCGACGCACCAGAACGGAGGGCCCGGAGCGCGTACGCTCCGGGCCCTTCGTCCGTCCGCCCGCCCTCCGTCCGTCCCGCCCGGCGCCGATGTCGGCGTGGCACGGCAGGATGGGCCCCGTGCCGAGGACCCACCTGCCGATCCGTCGCGTCGAGGAGTACTGCGACCCCGACCCGATGCCGCGCGACGTCTGGCCCGCCACACTCGCCCCCGTCCGGCAGCTCCTCGACGAGGGGCTCGACCTCGACCCCGTCACGGTGTTCGTCGGGGAGAACGGCGTCGGCAAGTCCACCATCGTCGAGGCCATCGCGCTGCAGTTCGGCATGGGGCCGGAGGGCGGCGGCACCGGATCGCAGCACTCGACCCGCGCCTCCGAGTCCGACCTGTGCGAACACATCGCCGTCCGTCGTGACTTCGGGGCGCCGCGCGGCGGGTTCTTCCTCCGGGCGGAGACCATGCACGGGTTCTTCACCTACCTCGAGGAACACCCGAACCTGTCCCGGCCTGAGCCGGTCTTCCACGAGCGCAGCCACGGCGAGTCATTCCTCGACTTCGTGATCGACCGTGCGCGGTGGCCCGGGTTGTGGATCCTCGACGAACCCGAGTCCGCGCTGTCGTTCTCCGGCTGCCTGGCGCTCATCGGCCTGCTGCAGTCGATCGTCGAGAGCGGCGTCGGGCAGGTGCTCATGTCGACGCACTCACCGGTGCTCGCAGCCTTCCCCGGCGCGACGATCCACGAGGTCGGCGAGTGGGGCCTGCGGCGCACGGAGTGGGCCGACCTCGACCTCGTCCGGCACCAGCGGTCGTTCCTCGAGTCCCCGGAGCGCTACCTGCGCCACCTCGGGCACGACGGCTCCGACCGAGACGACACCGACTAAGCGGACACCTTCGTCATCTGCAGCAGTCCGTCTCCGGCGGGGGAGAGCGCGCTGATGACCGCTCCCGACGTCGACACCTCGGTGAGCAGCAGCCGGAAGTCGGTCGTCGCCCGGTCTCGCTTCACCGGGTCGGCCACCCGGCCCCGCCAGAGCGCGTGCGGCACGAGGACGGTCCCGCCGAGCCGAGCGAGCCGCAGTCCGTGCTCCACGTACTCGATGACGTGCTCCGGGTCGGCGTCGACGAGGACGACGTCGTACGAGGCCTCGTTCATGCGCGGCAGCACCTGGTTCGCCCGACCCGGGATGAGCCGGATCCGGGCGGGGGCGGTGCCCGCGGCGATGTACGCGTCACGGGCGTACTGCTGGTGGTCGACCTCGATGTCGATCGTGGTGAGCGTGGCGGACGGTGCGCCGCCGAGCAGGTACAGCCCGGACACCCCCAGGCCGGTGCCGATCTCGATCATGCTCGTGGCGCGCGAGGCGGCCGCGACGACCCCGATCTGTGCGCCGATGGCGGGGGAGATCGCCTCGACCCCGAGTTCGAGGGAGTGCTCCCTGGCTCGGGCGATCACCTCGGACTCCGAGACGATGTCCTCGGCGAACTTCCAGTTCGACTCTTTCTCTGACACGCACACTCCGTTCGGGTGACAACTCTACGGGTGCTCCGGGGTGTGGACGGGTTACGCTCGTACCGTGTTCGACGGCTTCGAGAAGTTCCTGGTGATCGGGATCATCGGCGTCCTCCTGCTCGGTCCGCAGCGACTCCCGCAGTACGCCCAGAAGCTCGCCGAGTTCGTCAAGGCCGTCCGCCGCTTCGCCGACACCGCGAAGGACCGGATGCGCGACGAGATGGGTCCCGAGTTCGACGAGGTCGACTGGCAGAAGCTCGACCCGCGGCAGTACGACCCCCGCCGGATCATCCGTGATGCGCTGCTCGACTCCGGCAGCAGCGCCGCTGCGGTGCAGACCGCGCAGGTGACCGCGTCGAAGGTGCGCGCGACGGCACCCGTGGTGCCGCTCGCCGTCGGCGAGGCCGCACCGTTCGACGCCGAAGCGACCTGACGCGACGTCACGTGAGCCGATGACGGACTGGAGGCGCGGTGCCAGCTGGCACCGCGCCTCC
>NZ_MJGQ01000005.1:46206-95681 GCF_001865095.1 Curtobacterium sp. MCBA15_013
GCACCGCGCCTCCAGTCCGTTCACGGTGGCGACTACTGCAGGTCGGCCAGGAAGCGGTCCGTCCACGCGAGGGCCGGTGCGCTCGGGACGGAGCTGCAGGTGGACATCGCCGTCGTCGAGGAGCACGGGGTGTCACGGTCGAGGGACCAGTAGTGGACCCCGGCGAGCCCGTTCGCCTTCGCGTAGGCGGACAGCGTGTCCACGTCGGCGAGGGTGAAGACCTCGTCGGAGGCGTCGTTCACGCCGATCATCGGGGTGACCTCGATCTTCGACGGTGCGATGCCGTACGTGTGCTCGAGGTTCGTGACGGCCTGGATCGAGGACTTGCCCATCTCGCAGGTCGATCCGGACAGGACGCAGTTCGCGGTCGTCGCGCGGCCGAAGTCCATCGTCATGAGGTTGACGGTGTAGTTCGTCAGGCTCGATGCCTTGATGGCCTTGACCGTGGCGTCACCGGTGCTGTTCAGGCCGCCGAAGCTCCCGTCGCTGGCGGCCAGGGTCGCGAGGGTGAACGAGAACCGCATCCCCGGGTACTTCGACTGCGCGAGCGCTGCGGCGTTGACAAGGTTCTGCACGTCGGCGGCGGACTGCCCGCTCTCGATGTCGAAGTCGACGCCGATCATGTGCGGGGTGGCGTACCGGGCGATGAAGCTCTGCAGCGCGGTGCCCGAACACTTGAACGAGCCCGCCGCACCGCCGGTGCTCACGATGTAGTTCACGCCCGCGGCGTCGAGCTTCGGGATGTTGGCGCTCGCGAAGGCGTCCGCGGCGACGCCGCCCCAGTTCTCGCTGCCGCAGGTGCCGGTGGCGAAGGCGAGGGTGATCGCCTTGAGGCCCGGCTCCCGGGTGGACACCAGGCTGTTGCTCGACCCGACGACCGGGATGCGCGTGCCGGTGACGGCGGTGTTCATCACGTTCGTGTTCCAGTCGAGGTTCACGGTGACGTCCTTGTAGGGGCTGAAGACCAGGCCCTTCGCCGTCCCGCCGCTGCCGCCGGTGCCCGGGGTGGTGGTGCCGCCGCCCGGGTTGGTCGTACCGCCGCCGCCGCCGCCGGTGCCGGCGCAGGCTCCCGTGGACGTCCAGGGCTGGCCGCTGCCGGTCGCGCCGGAGTGGGTCGCCGGGTCGTCTCCCTGCGTCCACCAGTTCGCGGTGTAGTTCGTCCCGCTCTCGCTCACCGTCGCGCCGCCGTTGTACGCGGTGCCCGCGCTCCACGCGGTGGCGCACGCCGGTGTGGCCGCCATGGCCGGTGCTGCTGCGACGGACCCGCCCGCCAGCGCAGCCGCGAGGGCCGCGACGAGTCCGATCCTGAGTCTGGTCCTGCTGTTCACACGGTTCTCCTGTCCTCGGTCCGGCGGCGTTGCCGGACACGGGTGGAGCCCCTGCGGACCCGATTCCGCAGGAGCATTGTGGAATACCCCTGCATATTGCTCCGCGGTGGAACGACCTGTCCATGAAAGGACGTACAGGCAGCGTCGATCGGCTGGCGGATCAGTCCTTCGACGCGACGATCGTGAAGGTCGTCGGGAGGCGGTCGCGGTCCTCGCCGGGCCACTCCCACGAGCCGTCCCCGGTGTCGACCATGCGCGGGCTGAACCGCCACGGCAGCGTCCGACCCTCGTCGAGTCGGCGCAGCCGGAGCCCGGCGCCGAGCAGGGCGTTCACGATCTGCGACAGCGGGTGCGGCCACTCGTAGGTGCGGGTGTTCGACACCGTGCCGTCGCCCGCGTAGGTGCCGGCGTCGTCCCACTGCTGGGCGGAGCCGTCCGCGAAGTACCGGTAGCGGGTGACGAGCCCGTCGGCGTCCTCGTCGAGCGCGTACAGCGCGGGGTGGCCGTCGCGGATGAAGAACACACCGCCCGGTCGCAGGAGCGCCGACACCTGGGCGGCCCACCGGTCGAGGTCGTCGAGCCAGCAGATCGTCCCGATGCTCGTGTAGACGACGTCGAAGTCGCCCACCACCGCGGCCCTGGCGTCGAGGACGTCCGTCTCGACCCAGGTCACGTCGAGGCCGAGGCGTGCCGACAGCCCGGCGGCCGAGGCGAGCGCCGCGGGCGAGAAGTCGACGCCGGTGACGCGGGCGCCCTCACGCGCGAGCGAGACCGTGTCCGTGCCGATGTGGCACTGCAGGTGGCAGAGGTCGAGGCCGGCGAGGGAGCCGTCCGGCAGCCACGGTCGCAGTGCGGGTAGGTCGTCGCGGACGACGGTCGAGCGGTGGCCCGGGTCGGTCAGGGCGTCGATCTCGTAGGCGCCCTCGTGGATGGGCACCCGGTCGTCCCAGTTCGCGCGGTTGGTGTCGCGGGCCTGCTCCCAGTCGACGCTGACGTGATCAGTGCTCATGCACCCGACCCTACGACAGCGACAGCCCGAGCTTCCGGCCTGACAGGCCCCGTCCCATCGTGCCGATGCGGTCCGCGATCGCCGCCAGCGCCACCGCCGCCGGGTCCTCGGGATCGCCGAGCACCACCGGGACGCCGGCGTCGCCGCCCTCGCGGAGCGGCACGGACAACGGCACGCTGCCGAGCACCGGGACGGCGGTCTCCTGGTCGCGGGAGAGCCGACGGGCGGTCTCCGCACCACCGCCCTCACCGAAGAGGTGCAGCACCGACCCGTCGGGCTGCACGAGGCCCGCCATGTTCTCGACGACGCCGATCACCCGCTGCCCGGTCTGACGGGCGACGATCCCGCTCCGTTCGGCCACGTCGGCAGCGGCCGCCTGGGGCGTGGTGACGACCAGGACCTCGGCGTGGGGGAGCAGCTGGCCGACCGAGATCGCCACGTCACCGGTACCGGGCGGCAGGTCGAGCAGGAGCACGTCGAGGTCGCCGAAGTACACGTCGGTGAGGAACTGCGAGACGGTGCGGTGCAGCATCGGACCGCGCCAGGACACCGCGGTCGAGACGTCGTCCACGAACATGCCGATCGAGACGACCTTCACGTCGTGCGCGACCGGCGGCAGGATCATGCTGTCGACCCGGGTCGGGCGAGGGGCCACGCCCGCGGCGTCGGTGAGCCCCATCAGCCCGGGGACGCTGAAGCCGTGCACGTCGACGTCCACGATGCCCACGCGCTGCCCGCGGGCCGCGAGGGCGGCGGCGAGGTTCACGGTGACCGTCGACTTGCCGACGCCGCCCTTGCCGCTCGTCACCGCGATCACCCGGGTGAGCGAGTCCGGGGTGAACTGCACGCCCCGGGGCCTCCCCGCGCGGAGGCGTTCGGTGAGCGCGGCACGGGTCGCCGGGGCCATCACGGACACGTCGACCGCCACGCTGGAGACGCCGTCCACGGAACCGGCGGCCGCACGCACGTCGCGCTCGATGGTGTCGGCGGCCGGGCACCCGACGATCGTGAGCTGCAGGTCGACGCGCACCGCGCCTCCTGGCTGCACGTCGACACCACGGATCATGTCGAGCTCCGTGACGGGCCGGCGGATCTCGGGGTCGATCACGCGGCCGAGCGCGGCGAGGACCGCGCTGCCCAGCTGCTCGTCCGACCGGCCGCCGTCAGCCACGGGCCGTCGTGCCGGACTCGTCGGCGAAGCCGGCGTCCTCGGCGTCGCGCCGGTCGAGTTCCTCGAGCAGCGAGCGGATCTCGGCGCGGATGAAGTCCTTCGACGCCATGTCCCGCATCGCCAGGCGGAGCGCCACGACCTCGCGGGCGAGGTACTCGGTGTCGGCGAGGTTCCGCTCGGCGCGCTGCCGGTCCTGCTCGAACTGCACGCGGTCGCGGTCGTCCTGCCGGTTCTGGGCGAGCAGGATGAGCGGTGCCGCGTACGACGCCTGCAGGGACAGCACGAGCGTCAGGGCCGTGAAGCCGATCGCCGCGGAGTCGAACTGCCAGGGCTTCGGGGCGAGCGTGTTGTAGCCCATCCAGACGACGCAGAACAGGGTCAGGCCGACGAGGAACCAGGGCGTTCCCATCGCACGCGCGATGCCCTCGGTCGCGCGACCGAAGGCGTCACCGCGACCTCGGCGCCGGGTCGGCAGGACGCGGGTGCGCATGCCCTTGGGGGAGTCGAGTCGAGCATCGGTCCGCTCGCGATCGCGGCGGTTGTCATCCGTTCGGGCCACGGGTGGTCCTCCTTCCCGTCGTCACGGGCGTCCTGCGTGGGCGTTGGCGCGGAAGCGGTGAGGGTTCCCCCTCGCCCTGACTTCGCCAGTCGTCCGGCAGGACGTGGTCGAGGACATCGTCGATCGTCACCACCCCGACGAGACGGTGGGCATCGTCGACCACGGGGACGGACAGCAGGTTGTAGGTCGCCATGATGCGCGTGACCTCGGCCGCGCTCGCGTCGACGCGGACCGGGTCGGTCTGCTGGTCGATGAGCGTGCCGAGTCGTTCGTTCGGCGGGTAGCGGAGCATCCGCTGGAAGTGCACGAGGCCGAGGAACCGGCCGGTCGGCGGCTCGTACGGCGGCAGCGTCACGCAGACGGCGGCGCCGAGCACCGGCGCGAGTTCGTGGCGGCGGACGAGTGCGAGCCCCTCGGCGACGGTGGCGTCCGCGGAGACGATCACCGGTTCGGTCGTCATGAGACCACCGGCGGTGTCGGGCTCGTACTCGAGGAGCATGCGGACGTCCTGCGCCTCTTCCGGCTCCATGAGCTGGAGGAGGGCCTCGCTGCGCTCGTCGGAGAACTGCGCGAGGACGTCGGCCGCGTCGTCCGGCTGCATGTGGTCGAGCACGTCGGCCGCACGGGAGTCGACGAGCCGGGTGAGGATCTCGATCCGCTGCTGGTCGGGCATCTCCTCGAGCACGTCGGCGAGCCGGTCGTCGGGGAGCTCCTCGGCGACCTCGAACCGCCGTTCCTCGGGCAGGTCGAGCAGCGTCGACGCCAGGTCGGCCGGCAGCAGGTCGGAGTAGGCGGCGATCACGTGTTCGGCTGACTGGGCCTCGCCGGGGAGCTCGTCCTCGGTGACCTCGTTCCAGGTCGCGAACGTCGTCGGGCCCTTGCCGAACGGGGACGGCGTGGTCTTCGGCTTGCGGAGGAAGAGCTGCGACACCTCCCAGTCACCCTGCCCGCGGTCCTCGATCGCGACGTCCTCGATGGTGGCGCGGATGCGCTCCTTCTTGATGAGGACCTTGCGGCCGAGCATCTCCGCGATCACCCGGACCTCGCCACCGCGCTGCTCGAAGCGGCGCATGTTCACGAGGCCGGTCGTGATGACCTGCCCGGCACCGATCGAGGTGATGCGGCCGATGCTCACGAAGATCCGGCGCTTGCCGGGGACCTCGACGATGAGACCGACGACGTGCGGCGGATCGGCCCGGCGGTACACCACCAGGACGTCTCGGACGCGGCCGACGCGGTCTCCCGCGGGGTCGAAGACGGAGCACCCGGCGAGGCGGGCGACGAAGACCTTCGTGGCGCTCACCCGACCCAGCGTAGTCGGTGCGTCTGGCCGGATCCGCCGTGGCGGTCGGCGGCTTCCCTGAGAGTGCACGTGCGATTGCAAGGTGTGCGGTGAATGATGGCTGTGTGAGCAATCAGAGCCCGTTCGGCGGCCGGACCGCCCAGGCCTTCCCGACGCTGCCCAAGGGCGACGTCCTCGGCACCTACGACAGCTACCCCGACGCCCAGCGCGTGGTGGCGAAGCTCGCCGAGGCCGACTTCCCGGTCAACCAGCTCTCGATCGTCGGCAACGACCTCAAGACCGTCGAGCGCGTCACCGGCAAGATGACGTACGGCCGTGCGGCGATCGCCGGCGCGCTGTCCGGCCTCTGGCTCGGCATCTTCTTCGGCATCGTGCTGACGCTCTTCTCGCCGAGTGCCGGTGGCCTCATCCTCGCCGCCGCCATCATCGGTGCGGCGTTCGGCATGCTCTACGGCATCGTCTCGTTCGCGATCACGAAGCGGCAGCGGGACTTCACGAGCGTGCACCAGGTCCTCGCGACGAACTACCAGATCGTCATCGAGCCGCAGCTCGTGGGCCAGGCCCGTCGCATCCTCGGTGACGCCGGGCTCGCGCCCACCACGCACTGGAACCCCGGTACGCCGGGTGCGCCGGGACCGCAGAGCGGGCCGGGGACCGGGTTCCAGGGGCAGTCGCCGCAGCAGCCGTGGCGTCCGGGGCCCGGGTCCGGCTCCGGTGCTCCCGGGTCCGGCGGGCAGTCGGCCGGGTCCGGCGGCGGGTGGGGCGCCGGCCAGCAGGGATCGCCGTACGGTGGGCACGCCACACCGCACCACCAGCCAGGAGGCGCGCAGCAGCCCGGCACGCCGTCCTCCGGCGCGCAGACGGGGACGCCGCGCTACGGCACGAACGAGGGGCCGCGCTACGGGGAGACCCCGGCGACCGCTCCCGCGCCGGCAGCGCCCGCGTCCGCACAGCAGCCGCGTGCGGAGGAGCCGCCGCGCTACGGGGAGCGGGTGACCGGGGCGACGCCGCCGGCGCCGAGCTCCGCCGAGTCCGCGGAGTCCGCGGCCCCGAAGGACGACGAGTCGCGCTGAGTCGCCGGCGGCCGCCGAGCTCGGGGTAACGGTCGGGGCGGGGCTCGGGGCCGAGGTCGGGGCGAGGCTGGGGTCGAGGTCGCACGACGCGCCGCTCACGTCCGCCGAGGTCGCACGAACGGCCGCTCCCCGTCGCGGGGAGCGGCCGTTTCCGCGACCTCGGCGCGCGGGACACGCCGCGTGCAGGTCGTCGAGCGGGCGGGACACGCCGCGCGCACGTCGTCGAGCGGGCGGGAACGGCCGCCGAGGTGCTGCGAGCGGGACGTACTTCGCCCGCTCGGGGCCCGGGCTAGAGGACCTTCGAGTAGCAGATCGAGGTCGGCACCCCGACGTACGGCCCGAAGTTCGCGATGCGCGTGAACCCCTCGCGCTCGTAGAACCCGATCGCACGCTTCTGCTCGTTCCCGGTCTCCAGCACGAGCGCCGGCGAACCGAGGTCGAGCGCAGCGTCCTCCAACCGACGCAGCAGCGCCGCCGCGACACCGGCACCCCTGGACTCCGGCCGGACGTACATCCGCTTGATCTCGGTGATGCCGTCCTGCACGACCCGCAGCCCGCCGCAGCCGAGCGGCGTGCCGTCGTCGTCCCGCGCGAGGAAGAACACCGCGATGGAGTCCGCCGTCGGCTTGTCGCCGGGTTCGGTGTCGCCGCCGTACGCACGGTCGATCTCCAGGCGCTGGGCGGCGCGGAGCCGCTGGGCGTCGGGGGAGTCGAAGTGCTCGACGTCGATCGAGAACGCGCTCTCGCTGGGGCTGGGGGAGACCTCCGGTGTCGTCACCCGCTCAGGCTAGCGGCCGGAGCGGGCGATCCACCCCTCCACTTCCGAGGGGGTCCGGGGGATGCCGACGGACAGGTTCTCGGCGCCGTCCTCGGTCACGAGGATGTCGTCCTCGATGCGGACGCCGATGCCGCGGAACTCCTCGGGCACGGTGAGGTCGTCCTGCTGGAAGTACAGGCCGGGCTCGATCGTGAAGACCATGCCGGCCTGCACGGTGCCGTCGATGTACATCTCACGCCGGGCCTTCGCGCAGTCGTGCACGTCGAGGCCGAGGTGGTGGCTCGTGCCGTGCACCATGTAGCGACGGTGGAACTGGTTGTCCTGCTGGAGCGATTCCTCGGCGCTGCCGGGCAGGAAGCCCCACTCGGCGGTCTTGCGGGCGATGACCTCCATCGCGGTGGCGTGCACCTGACGGAAGGTGATGCCGGGCTTCACGATGGCGAAGGCCGCGTCCGCCGCCTCGAGCACGGCTTCGTACACGAGGCGCTGCACGTCGGTGAAGGTGCCGCTCACCGGGAGCGTGCGGGTGATGTCGGCCGTGTAGAACGAGTCGACCTCGACCCCGGCGTCGATGAGGATCAGGTCGCCCGGCTCGACGGCGCCGTCGTTGCGGGTCCAGTGCAGGATGCAGGCGTGGTGGCCGGAGGCGGCGATCGTGTCGTAGCCCACGGTGTTGCCGTCGGCACGGGCACGGCGGTTGAACGTGCCTTCGACGATGCGCTCGCCGCGGGGGTGCGCCAGGACCGCGTCGAAGTCGGCGATGACGTCGTCGAACCCGGCCTTGGTCGCGTTCACGGCCTTGCGGAGCTCGTTGACCTCGTACGCGTCCTTCACGAGGCGCAGCTCGGAGAGGTCACGGGCGAGGGCGTCGTCCGTCGCGGGCACGCCGTCGGCCTCGGGCGCGCCACCGACGGCGCTGCCGATCCGGTCGTCGAGCCCACGGGTGAGGTCGGTGTCGGCGTCGCGCACGACGAGGGCCGAGGCGTCGAGCCCGGCGCGCACGGCGTCGAACGCGCCGAGGTCGGCGGTCGCGAGACCGAGGTCCGCCGCGACCTCGTCCAGCGAGGGGCGCGGGCCGACCCAGAACTCCCCGATCTCGGGGTTGGCGTAGAACTCCTCGGAGTCGCGCCCGGCGGTCGCGCGGAAGTACAGCGTGGCGTCGTGCCCGGAGCCGTTCGGCGTCATGACGAGCACGGAGCCGACGACGGTGTCGGTGCCCCAGCCGGTCAGGTGCGCGAACGCGGAGTGCGGGCGGAACGGGTAGTCGCAGTCGTTCGATCGCACCTTGGCCTGGCCGGCCGGTACGACGATCGTCCGGCCCGGGTGCAGCTCGGAGAGCTTCGCGCGGCGTTCGGCAGCGAAGGCGGCCTGCTCGCGGGGCTCGGGCAGCGGACGGTCACGATCGGCCCACTGCGAGCCGATGTAGTCCTTGAACGTCGAGGATCCGGGGGTGGTGGAACGGTTGCTCGTCGCGCGGGGCGTGGTGTCGGACATGCACCCATCATCGCACCGCCCGTCGCTCCGCGGCCTGTGCGCCCGCTCACCTGTGGATAGCATTGTCGACGTGCCCGATCCGTTCATCGACCTGCACGCGCACTCGAGCGTCTCCGACGGCACCGAGCGACCCGCGGACCTCGTCCGGGCGGCAGCAGCCGCCGGACTGGACGCCGTCGCGCTGACGGACCACGACACGACCGCGGGGTGGGACGAGGCCACGGCGACCGTCCGCGACCTGCCGGTCACGCTCCTCCCGGGTCTCGAACTGAGCACCCGCGTCGGCTACCGCAGCGTGCACGTCCTCGGCTACCTGGTCGACCCCGCCGACCCGGCGCTCGTCGCCGAGACCGAACGGATCCGCGACGGACGCCTCGCCCGGGCCCGCCGGATGGTCGACCGCATCGGCCGCGACCACCCGATCACTTGGGACGACGTGCTCGCGCAGTCCCGCGACGGGGCCACGATCGGCCGCCCGCACATCGCCGACGCCCTCGTCGCCCGCGGGCTCGAGGCCGACCGCAGCGCGGCGTTCCGGGGGATCCTGCACCCGGCCTCCGGGTACTACGAGCCGCACGAGGCGCCGTCCCCGCTCCGGGGCGTCGAGCTCATCCGACAGGCCGGCGGCGTCCCCGTCATCGCCCATCCCGCCGCGTCGTCACGGGGGATCGTGATCGACGAGCCGATGCTCCGCGAACTGGTCGAGGCCGGGCTCGGTGGGCTCGAGGTTGACCACCGCGAGAACCTCGCGCACGGCAAGCGCACCCTGCTCGACTGGGCGACGCGGTACGGCCTGTTCGTCACCGGGTCGAGTGACTACCACGGCACGGGCAAGCCGAACCGGCTGGGCGAGCACCGCACGGCGTTGGCGGCGTTCGACGCCATCCGCTCCGAGGCGACCGGCAGCGCGCCCGTCGTCGGCGCGGGCTCCCGCCTGGCCTGACCAGCGCGGCCGCTCCGGCGGACGGGGACGACGAAGGGCCCGTCGCGTCGGCGACGGACCCTTCGGTGACGGCCTGGAGGCGCTACTCGCCGTCCGACGACCCCTGCGGCGCCGAGGCGGTCGCCTCGGACGAGCCGCTGCCGCTCCCGCGGCGGCGACGCCGACGACGACGCTTCGCGGCGCCGTCGGTCGAACCGTCGGCCGGTGCGCCCTCGGCACCACCGGACTGGGCCGGGGACTCGGCGTCCGCAGGCTGCGAGGCGGACCGTGCCGCGCCTCCCGAGCCGTTGCCGGAACCGGATGCCGAACCCGAGCCGGACCGCGTCCGGGTGCGGGGCGGACGCGAGCCGCTGCGCGGACGGTCGCCCGACTGTTTCTCGGCGGGGCCACCGGCCGATGCCGCGTGCGCCGAAGCGCCGGGCAGACGGCCCTTGGTGCCGGCCGGGATGTCGAGTTCCTCGAACAGGTGCGGCGACGACGAGTAGGTCTCGACGGGCTCGGGGATGCCGAACTCGAGCGCCTTGTCGATCAGCGTCCACTTGTGCAGGTCGTCCCAGTCGACGAACGTGACCGCGATGCCGGTCTTGCCCGCACGGCCGGTGCGCCCGGCACGGTGCAGGTAGGTGTCCGGGTCGTCCGGGATGGTGTGGTTGATCACGTGCGTGACGTCGTCCACGTCGATGCCGCGGGCCGCGACGTCGGTGGCGATCAGCACGTCGCGCTTGCCGGCCTTGAAGGCGGCCATGGCACGCTCGCGCTGCTCCTGGTTGAGGTCGCCGTGCACCGCTGCGGCGTTGAACCCGCGGTCCTTGAGCTCCTCGACGAGCTTCGCGGCGGCGCGCTTCGTGCGGGTGAAGATCACGGTCTTGCCGCGCCCCTCGGCCTGCAGGATGCGGGCGATGACCTCGTCCTTGTCGAGCGAGTGCGCGCGGTAGATGAGGTGCTTGATGTTCGCCTGCATCAGACCCTCGTCGGGGTCGGTCGCGCGGATGTGCACCGGGCGGCTCATGAAGCGGCGGGCGAGCGCCACGATCGGCGCGGGCATCGTCGCCGAGAACAGCATCGTGTGCCGCACCTCGGGGATGGCCTGGAAGATGCGCTCGATGTCCGACAGGAACCCGAGGTCGAGCATGCGGTCGGCCTCGTCGAGGACGACCTCCTGCACGTGCGACAGGTCGAGCAGGCGCTGGCGCTGCAGGTCGATCAGGCGCCCGGGGGTGCCGACGACGATCTGGGCGCCGGCCTTGAGCTGCTCGATCTGCCCCTCGTACGCCTTGCCGCCGTAGATCGCCGCGATGGTCGTCGGGCGGTTCGAGGTGGCGAGCTCGAGGTCCTCGGTCACCTGGACCGCGAGTTCGCGGGTCGGCACGACGACGAGGGCCTTGACGCCGGGCGCCGGGTCGGCTCCGAGGCGCTGGATGAGGGGGAGGCCGAAGCCGAAGGTCTTGCCCGTACCCGTCTTGGCCTGGCCGATGATGTCCTGGCCGGTGAGGGCGAGCGGGATCGTCTGCTGCTGGATCGGGAAGGGCTCGAGGATGCCCTTCGTCGCGAGCGCGTCGACGATGTCCTGCTCGATGGAGAGGTCTGCGAAAGTCAAAGAATCACCTTAGTTCTGGTGGAAGTCCCGACCAGTCTACCGGCGGGTCGGGCTCGGTTCTCCAGGCCCCTATGCTGGAGCCGTGGTGTCGTGGTGGAACCGGAAGCGCGCGGCGGAGCTCGCGTCCGCGTGGCTCGCGTCGCGGAACCCGCGGAACGCCTCGCCCGTGGAACGTCTGCAGCTCGACGACGTCAGCCCCGAGCTGGACGTCTACCTGGGCCAGGCGGCGTACCTCGAACTCTCGCTCTACGAGACGATGGGCCGCGCCGGGGCCGGTGCGCCGACCCTGTCCGGACGGCTCGTCACGGGCGTGCTCGCGACGACGGCGCTCGAGCGGCACCGCGCCATCGTCGCCGAGATCGAACGGACCGGCGGTGACCCGGCTGCGCTGATGGCCCCCCACCGCGAGGCGATCGACCTGTTCCTCGAGCGCACGAGCGGCGCGGACTGGTACGAGTCGATGCTCACGGGCTACGTCACCGCGGGGATCCTCAACGACCTGTTCGGCTCGCTGCTCCGGTCGCTCCCGGCCGAGGTCCGGCAGCGCCTGAAGACCGTGTTCGACGCGCGTGAGGAAGCCGCCGTCGTCGAGGAGCTCACCGAACGCATCGCCGAGGACCCGCAGGTCGGGTCGCGACTGGCGATGTGGGGGCGGCGGCTCGTCGGGGACACGTTGCTCGTGGCCCGGTCGGCGCTCGCATCGCACGCGCGTGAGGACCAGGAACGGCTCGAGCCGGTCTGGACCGAGCTCATCGCTGCGCACACGCGGCGCATGGACGCGCTCGGCCTGACGGCCTGACGGCCCCCGGGTCAGGCGCCGGAGGCCTTGACGCGCTCGTAGTACGCCGCGTCGGCAGCCGTACGGCGCTTGCCGAGGACCCACTCCGCGACGAGGGCGACCACGCCAGCACCGACCAGGGCGACGACCCAGATCCAGGTCGCGTCGTACTGCCAGCCGGCCCAGGTCAGGGCTTCCCACAGCACCGCGGCGACGATGCCGCCGACCGCGGGGCCGAGCAGGGAGCCACGGCTCGACCGCCACGGCAGGACCACGTGCGCGACGGCCCCGAGGATCAGCCCGCCGAGGACCGCGAAGAGCAGCTCCACGTCAGGCGACGAAACCGATGCGACGGGACTCCTCCGCGCCGACCTCGACGTAGGCGAGGGACGCGACGGGGACGATGAACCGACGGCCCTTGTCGTCCTGCAGCGAGAGGTGCGTCGCCTTGTCGTCGAGCGCGGCCGCGACGGCCTTCTCGATCTCGTCGGCGGTCTGGGCGGTCTCGAACGCGATCTCGCGCGGGCTGTTGGTGATGCCGATCTTGATGTCCACGAGCACAGCGTATCCGAGCGGCCCCGACGGCCATCGGGCGTTCGCCGCAGGCGCACTGTCGGTCGCTGCGGTTACCGTACGAGGGTGCCCCAGACGACGCTCACGCCCGCACCCGAGGCCACGGGCGTCGCGCGGGCGTTGGCGTCCGACCCGTCGCAGGCCGCCGTGCTCGCGCTGCCGGACGGCCGGCACGCTGCGGTCATCGGCGCACCGGGCACCGGCAAGACGACCACGCTGTCGCGGCTGGTGGCGGCACGGCTCACGCGCGACGACGCGATCTCGCCCGACGGTCACGCCACCGTCCTCGCCCTGACGAGCGCCCGCACGGCCGCGACCGCGCTCCGCGACCGACTCGCCGCCTCGGTCGACCGGGTGATGCCGGGTGCACTCGCACGGACGGTGAACTCGCTGGCCTTCCAGCTCGTCGCGCACGCCGCGGCCGTCCAGGGCCTCGAGACCCCGACCCTGCTGACCGGTGGCGAGCAGGACCGCATCATCGCCGACCTGCTCGACGGGCACGAGACCGACGGCACGGGTCCGGACTGGCCGGCACCGATCACCGCCGTCGTCCGCGAACGCGCCGGTTTCCGCACCGCCCTGCGCGACGTCATGATGCGGGCGGTCGCCGCGGGCGTGGAACCCGAGGACATGCGCGAACTCGGGGACGACACCGGGCGTCCGGAGTGGCGGGCCGTCGGGGACTTCGTCGACGAGTACCGCGCCGCCGTGACCTCGTTCCGGGCCACCAGCCTCGACGCCGCCGAACTCGTCGCCTACGCCACGGCCGCCGTCCTGCGGGGGCAGGTCCCGGCGAGCGTCGCCGCGCTGCGCCTCGTCGTGGTCGACGACACGCAGGAGCTCGTCGAGGGGGAGATCGCGCTGCTCGGGGCGCTCGCCCGCTCCGGCGTGCAGATCGTCGCCTTCGGTGACCCCGACATCGCCGCGTCGGCGTTCCGCGGGGCCGAGCCCGACGTGCTCGGCCGCCTGGCCTCCCGGCTCGGTGTGGACCGCGTCGACGAGCTGGTCCTCGGCACGGTGCACCGGCACGCGGCACCCGTCCGCGCGCTCGTCTCCGGCATCACGGCGCGCATCGGTGCCGCCGCGGCCGGACGGCAGCGCACCGCCGTGGCGACCACGGCGGACGCCCGCTCCGACGCCGTCGTGCACCTCGAGGGCGCGAGCCGTGCTGCGCTCGTCGTCGCGATCGCCCGGCGGCTCCGCGAACACCGGTTGCTCGACGGCGTCCCGTGGCACCGGATGGCCGTCGTCACCCGCAGCGGGGCCGCGATCCCCGAGCTCGTCCGCGCGCTCTCCGTGGCCGAGGTCCCCGCGACCGCCGGGGCCGCGCCCGTCCGACCCCGCGACGACACCGCGGCGCGGTCCCTGCTCGACGCCGCGGCCGTCGCGCTCGGGGTCCTCCCGCTCGACCCGGTGCTCGCCACGTCCTTCGCGACCGGGCCGCTCGGCGGGCTCGACACCCTGGCGATGCGGCGACTCCGCCTCGCGCTGCGGCGGGAAGAACTGGCCGGTGGCGGTACCCGCACGGCCGACGAACTCCTCGTGGACGCACTCGGGGCGCCCGAGCGCCTGGCGACCGTCGACGCCGGGTTCGCCCGACGCGCGACGCGGCTCGCGCGGAGCCTGGTGCAGGCGCACCACGACGCCGAGTCCGGTGCGAGCATCGAGGAGATCCTCTGGGGCCTCTGGGAACGGAGCGGGCTCGCCGGCGTCTGGGGCGGCCAGTCGGCTGCCGGCGGGGTCGGTGCGGCCGAGGCCGACCGGCACCTCGACGCGGTGGTCGGGCTGTTCACCGCGGCGAAGCGGTTCGTCGAGCGCACGCCGGACGCCCCCGCGCGGGTGTTCGTCGACGACCTGCTCGGCGCCGACCTGCCCGAGGACTCGATCGGGCCCGACCGCACCGCCGGCCGGGTCCGCGTGCTCACCCCCTCGGCCACGATCGGGCTCGAGTGCGACGTCGTCGTGGTGCTCGGGCTGCAGGACGGCGTCTGGCCGAACACCCGGGTACGGGGCAGCCTGCTCGACCCCGACGGCCTGGTCCGTGCCGCCGCGGGGATCGACCACGAGACGATCGACGACCGCGCCGCCGTGATCGCCGACGAACTCCGCCTGTTCGCCCGTGCGGTGTCCCGCGCCACCACCCAGGTGATCATCGGGACGGTGGCGAACGACGACGAGTCGCCCTCGCCGTTCGTCCGCCTCGTGCCCGTGCCGCCCGACCGGCAGCCGACCGTGCACCCGCTGTCCCTGCGCGGCCTCGCCGGATCGCTCCGTCGGCGCGTGGTGGCCTCGGGCGACCACGAGGCCGCGTCCGCGCTCGCACGCCTGGCCGAGGCCGAGGTCCCCGGCGCCGCTCCGGACGACTGGTACGGGCTCGCCGAGCCCTCGACCGACGACCCTCTCGTCGACCTCGACGCCGAGCCGGCACCCGAGCACGAGGGCGGCGAGCCCGTGCCCCCGACCGTGTCGGTCTCGCCCTCCCGCATCGGTACCTTCGAGGAGTGTCCCGTGCACTGGTTCGTGCAGACCTTCGGCGGCAGCGCCCCGAGCCCCGCGATGGGCATCGGGACGATCGTGCACGAGACCATGGAGCACGCCACCGCCGTCGACGTGGAGTCCCTGTGGCAGCACGTCGAGGGCCGGTGGGACGAGCTGACGTTCGAGTCGCCGTGGATCGCCGATCGCGAACGCGCCCGCACCCGTCGCATGATCGAGGGACTGAGCGACTACCTCCGCACCTTCGCGAGCGCCGGACGCCGACTGCTCGGGGCCGAGACCTCGTTCGCGCTCGTCACCGGGCCGGCACGGATGCGCGGCAGCATCGACCGGATCGAGGTCGACCCGGACGGCCGGGTCAGCGTCGTCGACCTCAAGACCGGGCGCTCGATGCCGAGCGAGAAGAACGACATGCCCGAACACCCCCAGCTCGGCGCGTACCAGCTCGCGGTCGAGGACGGCGCGGTCGAGGGGGTCCCCGCCGGCTCGGCGATGGCCGATGCCCGGCTCGTGTTCGTGCAGAACGCCCGCAGCGGCCGTGCCTACTCCGAGCGGACGCAGCAGGCGTTCGATGACGAGACGCGTGAGGCCTACCGCCAGCGGCTGCACACCGTGGCGACGGGCATGGCCGGACGGACTTTCCTCGCGAACGTCGACGACCACTGCGAGAAGGCCCGGACCGGCGTCGAGTGCCGGATCCACGTCGTGGGCGAGGTGACCTGGTGAACGAGGAACAGCTGCTCGGCCCCGACGGTGCCCGCACCGCCGACCCCGACCGCGTCGAGCCGCCCCGGCACGACGCCGACGCGATCGCCGACGCCCTCGGACGCCCGCGCCCCACGGCGCAGCAGCGCGCCGTCATCGAGTCCCCGCTCACCCCGGCGCTCGTCGTCGCGGGAGCCGGCAGCGGGAAGACCGAGACGATGGCGTCGCGGGTCGTCTGGCTGCTCGCGAACGGGATGGTCCGCCCCGACGGCATCCTCGGCCTGACCTTCACCCGCAAGGCCGCCGGCGAGCTGTCGGTCCGCATCAACGACCGCATCCGCGCGCTCGAGGACGTCGGGCTGCTCGAAGCCGGTGACGCGTTCGAGGCGCCGACGGTGTCCACCTACAACGCGTTCGCCAACTCGGTCTTCCGCGAGAACGCCCTGCTCGTCGGCCGCGACGGCGAGTCCCAGGTGCTCACCGAACCGTCCGCCTGGCAGCTCGCGCGCCGGGTCGTCGTCGCAGCGCGGGACGACCGGCTGGCCGGGCTCGACCGCGACGTCGACACCGTGACCGCCGCGGTCGTCTCGCTCGCCGGCGCGGTGTCCGAGCACCTCGTCGAACCGGAGCGGTTGCGTCGGTTCGCGATCGATTTCGCCGAGCTGCTCCAGCTGCCGGGGAACGCCCGCGGCGGCGCGTACAAGGTGATCACCGACGCCGTCGCCGCGGTCGGTGCCCTCGAACCCCTCGTCGACCTGGTGGAGGAGTTCCGCCGGCAGAAGGTGGACCGCGGGTTCGTGGAGTTCTCCGACCAGATCGCCCTCGCCCTCGCCGCGGCCGAGTCGGCACCGCGCGTCGTCACCGACCTCCGGCAGCGGTACGGCGTCGTGCTCCTCGACGAGTACCAGGACACCTCGGTCGTGCAGACGCGGTTCCTCGCCCGGCTCTTCCGCGGGCACCCGGTGATGGCGGTCGGCGACCCCCACCAGTCCATCTACGGGTTCCGTGGGGCGAGCGCCGCCAACCTCGCCCGGTTCCCGCGGGACTTCGGCGGGACGTCCGACGACGGCGCCGACGCCGCACGCCCCGTCACCTTCGCGCTCTCCACCAGCTGGCGGAACCCGGTCGACGTCCTCGCCGGCGCCAACGCCGTCGTCGCGCCCCTGTCCGAGGCGTCCGAGGTCGACGTCGAGCGCCTCGTCCCCCGACCCGGGGCGGACGCCGGGACGGTCCACGCCGTGTTCCCGGAGACCCTCCCGGACGAGGCCGCCGCCGTGGCGGAGTGGTTCGCCGCGCGCCGCGCCGCCGACCCGACGGGGTCGATGGCGCTCCTGCTGCGCTCGCGGAAGGACCTCGCCGCGTTCACCGCCGCCCTGGGCGACCGTCGCGTGCCGTTCCACGTGCTCGGCACCGGCGGACTCCTGCAGCGGCCGGAGATCGTCGACCTCGTCGCGTACCTCCGCGTGCTGCACGACCCCGCCGCCGGCAACGACCTCATCCGGCTACTCGCCGGTGCCCGGTGGCGGATCGGCGCCGCGGACATCGCCGCCCTGCACGCCCTGGCCCGCTGGTTGTTCGGCCGCGACCACACCCAGCAGCGACTCGACGACGACGTCACCGCAGCCTTCCGGGCGTCGGTCGCCGCGGGGGAGCACGGCTCGATCGTCGACGCCCTCGACTTCGTCGCCACCGCCCCGGACGAGCACGGCGCGCTCGCCGACATCAGCGAGACCGGACGCTTCCGGATGCGCGACCTCGGCCGCCAGCTCCAGGCGCTCCGGTCCCGGGCCAGCGGCGACCTCGTCGACTTCGTCACGCTCGTCGTGCAGGAGATGCGGCTCGACATCGAGGTCGCCGCGCACGAGCAGGGGAGCGGGGCGTTCCTCGACGCCTTCATCGACGAGCTCGCGGGCTTCGTGACGACTGACGACCGGGCCGACCTCGGTGCGTTCCTCGGCTGGATCGACGCCGCTGCCCGTCGTGACGACATGGGTCCCCGCTCCGAGGAGCCCGAGGCCGGCACCGTGCAGATCCTGACGATCCACGGGTCGAAGGGCCTCGAGTGGGACGCCGTGGCGGTTCCCCGACTGGTCGAGGGTGCGCTCCCGGCCCGCCCGCTGGAGGGCTCGTCCGGGTGGATCGGCTTCGGCCGGCTGCCGTACGAGTTCCGGGGAGACGCCGACGAGCTGCCGCGACTGGACTGGCGCGGGCACGACACGCAGAAGGACGTCACGCTCGCGATCGACGCCTACAAGGAACAGGTGAAGGCCCGCAACGAGGACGAGGAGCGTCGCCTCACCTACGTCGCGCTCACCCGGGCGAAGCACGACCTGCTCGTCTCCGGCTCGTTCTGGGCGGGCGGGGTCCGACCCACCGAGCCGAGTCGGTACCTGCGGGACCTCGTCGACGCCGGTGTCGTGGACGCCGCCGCCGTCCCCGAGACGACCGAGCACGAGGAGAACCCCCTCGGTGATGCCGGGGCCACGCAGTCCTGGCCGCACGTGCCGTTCGGGCAGCGCGCCGCCCGGGTGGTCGCCGCCGCCGACCGCGTGCGGAACGCCAACCCCGGGGCGGCCGGTCGGTTCAGCGCCGACATCGACCTGCTGCTCGCCGAGCGCGCCGCGAACCGGTCGGCCCGGCACCGGGTGGTCGTCCCGCACCGCGTCCCGGCGTCCGGGTTCAAGGACTACCTCGCCGAACCGGACGCCGTGGCCGAGCGGCTGCGGCGACCGATGCCGGAGCGGCCGTACCGCGCCACCCGCCTCGGCACGCTCTTCCACCAGTGGGTCGAGCAGCGTGCCCGCAGCGGCGGTTCGCTCGAGACGCTCGACGCCTGGCCGGACGAACTCGACCTCGACCCGGACGACGTGGTCGACGCCTCGGCGGACGTCGCGGTCACCGACGACGACGCCCGGCGGCTCGCCGACTTCCAGGCGACCTTCGCCCGGTCACGGTGGGCCGAGCTGACACCGATCGAGGTCGAACGCGAGATCCACATCCCGTTCCTCGGCCACAGCGTCGTCTGCAAGCTCGATGCGGTCTACGAGATCGACGGCCGGGCAGAGGTCGTCGACTGGAAGACCGGCAAGGCCCCGTCGGGCGACGACGACCTGGCGAAGCGGCAGCTGCAGCTCGCGCTGTACCGGGTGGCCTACGCGGAGTTCACCGGGCGTCCGATCGACGAGGTCGACGCGGTGTTCTACTTCGTGGCCGACGACCTCGAGGTCCGGCCGCGCGAACTCCTCGACCGCGCCGGACTCGAGCGCGCCTGGCGGGACGCGATCGGCTGACGCCGGCGCGGCGCCGGCCGGCCGCGCTGACGCCGGCCCGGCGCCGGCCCGGCCGCGCTGACGCGGGCCCGCAGGTCGAACCACGAATCCGACGTCGAACAACGCGCGGACGCTGGTTCGATGTCGGAACCGTGGTTCGATCCGGACCGGTGGCGCGGCGGACCGCCGGCGACGGGGCGGGGGCGAGCCGCGCCTCCAGGGCCGACGCGCGGCAGCCGCGCCGACGCGTCAGCCGCGCTCCAGCGCCGGAGCGCGTCAGCCGTGCCGACGCGCGTCAGCCGTGCCGACGCGCGTCAGCCGTGCCGACGCTCGGTCGACGACAGCAGCTGCTCGACCTCGCCGATCTCCATCGTCTCCGGCGAGACCGACTGCAGCGGTGCCGCGCTCGGCGTCTGCACCGCGTCCACCAGCCGGTGCATCATCGCGACCGCGTCGTCGACGACCTCGGTGCTCTTCACCTGCACGCCGTGCAGCAGCCACTGCGCGGTCTCGAGCTCGTGGTGCACCCGCGCGCGCTGCGCGAGCTGCCGGTCCCGGCCGCCGCCGTTCGCCTCGTACGCGCTGAGGACGGTGTCGAACGCGTCCTTGCGGCCGGCGAGCACCCACGCGAGGTCCTTCGCCGGGTCGCCGAGCCGCAGCTCGCCCCAGTCGATGACGCCGGAGACGTCGTCGCCGGCGACCAGGATCGTCTCGGTGCCGAGCGACCCGTGCACGACGGTGGGCGTGAACTGCCAGAGCTGCTGGTCGCGCGCCGCGCCCTCCCACCGCTCCTTGAGCGCCGCCGGGACGAGCTTCGTGGCGACCGCGCGGTCCATCACGGAGACGGCGGAGCGCAGGACCTCGAACGGGGTGAGGGACGGCAGGCCGGCGTCGGTGACGAAGCTCGTCGGCAGCTGGTGGATCGCGGCGATCGCCCGGCCGACGCTGGTCGCGAGCTCCGGTCGTTCGACGAGGGCCTGCAGCTTCGGGTGCGTCCCGGGCAGGTACGAGGTGACGATGGCGCGGGTCGAGCCTATGGGCGCCTGTCCGCGGTACTCGGCGACGCCGAACGGGAGGCGCGTGCGGATCCCGGCGCTCAGCGCCCGGATCGCGACGAGGTCGGCGGACTGTCGGGCCTCGGCCCGCTGGTTGCGTGGGCGGCGGATCGCGGACCAGGCGCCGTCGGCGTCGCGGAGGACGGCCGACTCGTAGTCCCCGGACGCGGCCGAGCCGAGCGTGCGCGTGCCCGTGACGACGAGGCCTGAGACGGCCGTGGTCGCCAACGCGGCTAGAGTGAACTGGGATCCCGCCATGCCCCTCAGGGTAGGTCCGCAGCCGGTGGTCGAGCGTGCGCCACGCTGGCCCGCGGCAGCCCGGGCTCCTGCACCGCCGACCCGATCCGACCCGAGGAGCCCCCTGCCGTGACCGTCGAGTTCGCCGCGAGGCTGCCCCTCTCCCGCAACGACCTCGACCGCGACGCGGAGTTCCGCACGACGGACGACCTGGACCGGGTGCTGCGGGACGACCCGTCGACCCGGTACCTGCCCGTCCGCGGCTCCGAGATGCTGCGGAACGCCGACGGCACCCTCCGCTTCGTCTCCGCCGATGCCGTGCCGGTCGACGCGGTGACGCTGTACCTCGGTCGCGCCGTGTCCGACGCCCCCGATGCGCCCGCCGGCACCCGGTTCGTCGCCGCGTTCCTCGACGCCGAGACCGCCGCCCGGATCGAACCGGCCGACGACGCGTGGGAGAGCCTGCGGATGTTCGGGACCGAGCTGTCGCCGCGCGACCAGGGCCTCGCGGTCGAGGCCGTGGCGATGGCGAACTGGCACGCCGTGCACGGCTTCTCGCCCCGCACCGGATCCGCGACCGACGTGGTCACCGGCGGCTGGGTGCGCCGCGATCCCGAGGGACACGAGCACTTCCCGCGCACCGACGCGGCGATCATCGTCGGGGTCACCGACGCCGACGACCGGATCCTGCTCGGGTCGAACGCGGCGTGGGACGCGGACCGGTACTCGCTGCTCGCGGGCTTCGTCGAGCCGGGGGAGTCGCTCGAGGACGCCGTCCGGCGCGAGGTCTGGGAGGAGTCCGGCGTCCGCGTCGAGGAACCCGAGTACCTCGGCTCGCAGCCGTGGCCGTTCCCGGCGTCGCTCATGCTCGGCTTCCGCGCCCGTGCGGTGGACGGGGACCCGACGACGGCCCGGCCGGACGGGGTGGAGATCCTCGACGTCCGGTGGTTCTCGCGCGACGAGATCCGCGAGCGTGCGGGCGACACCCTGCTCTTGCCGGGGAAGACGTCGATCGCCCGCGCCATCATCGAAGAGTGGTACGGCGGGCCGCTGGACCTGCCGTGAGCAACGCCGCCGCCGGGGCCGGGGCCGAGCCGCTCCGACCGCCGTCGCCGGACGAGCTCCTCGCCGCGCTCGACGCCGAACAGCGCACCGTCGCCCGGACCCTGCTCGGTCCCGTGGCGGTCCTCGCCGGTGCCGGCACCGGCAAGACCCGCGCCATCACGCACCGCATCGCGTACGGCGTCGCCACCGGCACCTACGCGCCGAACCACGTCCTCGCCCTGACCTTCACCACCCGGGCGGCCGGCGAACTGCGGTCGCGGCTGCGCTCCCTCGGGGCGGGCACGGTGCAGGCCCGCACGTTCCACGCCGCGGCGATGGCGCAGCTCAGCTACTTCTGGCCGGACACCGTCGGCGGCCACGCCCCGAAGATCGTCGAGTCCAAGGGTCGGATGATCGCGCACGCGGCGGACACGGTCGGCCTGCGTGTGGACACCCCGACGCTCCGTGACCTGGCCGGCGAGGTCGAGTGGCGGAAGGTCCAGATGCTCTCGTACGACGAGTACGAGGCCGCGGCGGCCGAACGGGTCATGCCGCGCGACACCGCGCCGCGCCGGGTCCTCGACCTCATGCGCGCGTACGAGCAGCTCAAGGACGACCGACGGCAGCTCGACTTCGAGGACGTCCTGCTCGCGACGCTCGGCATGGTGGAGTCCGAGCCGCGGGTGGCGTCGTACGTCCGGCAGCAGTACCGCTTCTTCGTCGTGGACGAGTACCAGGACGTCTCGCCCGTGCAGCACGACCTCCTGCGCGCGTGGCTCGGCGGCCGGGACGACGTCTGCGTCGTCGGCGACGCCAGCCAGACGATCTACTCGTTCGCGGGGGCGTCGAGTCGCTACCTGCTCGGCTTCGGCTCGGAGTTCCCCCGCGGATCCGTGCTGCGGCTCGAGCGGAACTACCGCTCCACGCGCGAGGTGGTGCACGCCGCGAACGCGCTCATGCGCGGGCAACCGGGCGCCCTCGACCTCGTCGCGCAGCACACCGAGCCCGGACCACGGCCCGAGGTGCTCGCGTGCGTGCACGACGGCGACGAGGCGCAGACGGTCGCCCGGACCATCGCGTCGCTGGTCGCCGACCCGGCCTCGGGCGCGTCCTACGGGGACGTCGCGGTGCTCTACCGCCTCGGCGCCCAGGCCGCCGCGGTCGAGTCGGCGCTCGGACGCGCGGGCATCCCGTACCGGGTCCAGGGCGGCACCCGCTTCTTCGACCGCCCCGAGGTGAAGCTCGCGGTGCACCACATGCGGGGCGAGGCCGTCCGGCAGACCGACGACGAGCTCACCCGGCGGGTCGGCCTCGTGCTGCAGGTGAGCGGGTGGACGCCGACGCCACCGGAGGGCACCGGCGCCGTGCGCGAGCAGTGGGAAGCGCTGCAGGCGATCATGGGCCTCGCCGAGGACGCTCCCGCCGGCACGACGATGCAGCAGTTCACGCAGGACCTGGTGGACCGTGCCGCGACGCACCACGAGCCGGAGCTGGACGCCGTGACCCTCGCCACGCTGCACTCGTCCAAGGGCCTGGAGTGGCCGCACGTCGTGGTGATCGGTGCGGCCGAGGGGCTGCTCCCGATCTCGTACGCCACGACCGACGCCGAGATCGACGAGGAACGCCGGCTCTTCTACGTCGGGCTGACCCGTGCCCGCCGGTCGGTGACGGTCACGTGGTCGCGACAGGGTTCCACGCGTGGGGGAGCCCGGGTGGCGAGTCGGTTCCTGGCAGCGCTCGGCACGAACAGCGCGGATGGAACGTCACCGGGAGCCGACTGACCGACAGGTCGTCGCGCTCGAAGACCAGTTGGTCCGGACCGGGGTGTTGGGTGCGTGACGGCAGCCGTTCGAGGAGCATCCGGGTCGCCGCCGCCGCGACCGCCGCGATCCGGTAGGGCGAGAGCGGTGCCGCGGGGCGGCCCCACACCTGCGCCGCGATGGCCGGCCAGCACGGGTCGTCGTCGACGTGCGCGTACTCGACGCACTGGAGGCACGGCCCGGCACCCGGGACGACGAACGGCCCGAGGCGCACGCGTCCGTCCCCGACGACGACCGGCAGGTGTGCGGTGCCCCGCCGGGTCCAGGCCGCGCGGACCGCCGGGTCGACGACGTGGTCGGCCACCACCACGGCGAGCTGGGGATCCGGGTCGGGGACGGTCACCGGTCCGCCCCGCGGCGCCGTCGTGCGCGCGACCGTGACGCCCTCGCCCGAGAGCAGTTGGGCGACCGCGTCCGGCAGGGTCCCGGTGCCGTGCACCTCGACCCGGGCCAGCGGTTCCGGCAGGACGTCGACGACCGCGGGTGAGGCATCCCCGAGGACGCGCGCGGCGAGACCAGGCGGACACCCGCTCGCCGCGGCGACTCCGGAGAGTGCGTCGCGGCCGGTCTCGCGGCGGAGTGCGCACAGGAACCGTTCCTCGGCCGTGCTCGGGACCGGCACGACGGCGCGCGGCGGATCGACCCCGAGCTGGACGGTGGTCGGGTCGCGCCAGACGAACTCGAGGGTCGGATCGATGCGGATGCCCATGCCCCCACGCTGGCGGACCAGACGCCCGCGCGGGGCAGGGACAGCGGATCTGTGGAGAACTACTTCGGAGCGTCGCCCTCGTCGACGTTGCCGGACTCGTCCTCGCGCGGACGGTCACCGGTGGCGTCGTTGAGCAGGTCCTCGAGCGCCTTGTCGAACTCGTCGTCCTCGGCGGAGCGGCCGGGGTTGCGCAGCCGGGCCACGAAGGCGTCCGGCGCGTCGATGTCGTCCGAGGTCGGGACCGCGTCGAAGTGCGACCAGAGCGCGTCGCGCTGCTCGGTGCCGAGCTCGTCGGTGACCCGCTGCCACATCGCCGCTGCCTCGCGGAGGCGGCGGGGGCGGAGTTCGAGGCCGACGAGGGTCGCGAACGCCGACTCGGCCGGACCACCGGCCGCACGACGACGACGGACCATCTCCGCGATCGCGCCGGACTTCGGCAGGCGCTCGGTGGCGGCGGCGGTCACGGTGTCGACCCAGCCCTCGACGAGCGCGAGCATCGTCTCGAGGCGGGCGAGGGCGGTCTCCTGCTCCTCGGTGCGCGGCGGGATCAGGGCACCGGACGCGAGGGCGTCGCGGAGCTGTTCCTGGTTCGTCGGGTCGATCTCGGACGCGAGCTCCTCGACGCGGTCGAACGGGATGTGGATGCCCCGCGCGTAGTCGGTGATCGACGAGATGATGTGCAGGCGGAGCCAGCGGGCCGAACGGAACAGCCGTGCGTGCGCGAGTTCCCGGACGGCCAGGTAGATGCGGACCTCGTCCTCGGGGACGTCGAGTCCCTCGGCGAACTCGGCCACGTTCTGCGGCAGGAGTGCGGCGACCTGCTCGTCGAGGAGCGGCACGCCGACGTCGCCGCCGGACACGACCTCCTTCGAGAGCTGTCCGACGACCTGGCCGAGCTGGATCGCGAACAGTGCGCCGCCGACGCCGCGCATCGCCTTCGAGACGTCGCCGAGCATCGCCTTGAGCTGCTCCGGGGCGCGCTGCTCGATCGCCTCGGTCAGGGCGTTCGAGATGCTCAGCGCCACGGGTTCGGCGATCTGCGCCCACACCGGCGTCGTCGCCTTCGCCCACTGCTCGCGCGTGTAGAGGCTCGGCGTCGCGGTGAGCTCGGCGACCGAGGTGGCCTCGTCCAGCCAGAGCGCCGCGACCTGGAACGCCTGGTCGGCCGCCTGCGAGGTCGCGGGGTCGACCGGGTGGCCGCCCTCACGAGCGATCGCGGTGGCGCGGTCGGACGCGACGGAGAAGTCGATGCCGTCACCGCCCGACTGCGCGGCACGCTGCAGCTGGCTCATCAGGTTCGCGACGAAGGCCGGGTCGTTCGGCAGTCCGGCGGCACCGGCGAGCTGCGACGGGTCGATCTGGCCCTCGCCGGAGAGGAGCTTCCGGAGCATCTCCTGGAAGTCGTCGTCCGGCCCCGGCTGCGGTTCATCAGGCATGACGACTACGCTAATCGCTGCTCACGGGGCCGCGCCTGGGACGCCCCCGTGGGAACGCCCGAACCGCTGCGCCGAGGGCGAACAGCCCCCGTGGAAGGACGTTCTCGTGACCCTCTTCGCCGCCGAGCCCCGTCGTCGTCCCCGTTCCCGGACCGTCGGCTGGGCGTTCCTGATCGGTGCCGTCGTCCTCGGGCTCCTCGCCAGCCTGCTGCCGAGCCCCTACCTGATCGAGGTCCCCGGCCCGGTGTACAACACCATCGGGACCCAGGAGCAGGGCACGGGCAAGGACGCGAAGCAGGTCAAGCTCATCCAGGTCGACGGCCACCCGACCTACCCCACCGCCGGCGCACTCGACATGCTCACCGTCGGCATCCAGGGCGACGCCACGAACCGCCCCTCCTGGACGAGCGTCATCCGGGCGCTCTTCACGAAGTCCGAGGCGGTCATCCCGGCGTCCGCGATCTACCCCGAGGGCGTCACCACCGACCAGGTCAACCAGCAGGACACCGCCGACATGCAGCAGTCGCAGCAGTCCGCCGTGGCCGCGGCCCTCATCCAGCAGGGGTACGAACTGCCCACCGACCTCGAGGTCGGCACGGTCCAGAAGGGCTCGGCAGCCGACGGCGTCATCGAGAAGGGCGACGTCATCCGCTCCTTCGACGGGACCTCGCTCACCGAGAACGCCGACGCCACCTCGCTCCGTGAGCTGGTCGCGAAGCACGGCACCTCGGGCCCGGCGACGGTCGTCGTCGAACGCGACGGCGCCGAGAAGACGGTCGAACTGACGCCGCGGAGCGAGCAGGGCACGGCCCTGATCGGCGTGGGCGTGACCGAGCAGTACGACTTCCCGTTCCGCGTCTCCATCGAGCTCCAGGACGTCGGCGGCCCGTCGGCCGGGATGATGTTCGCCCTCGGGATCATCGACGAGATCACGCCGGGCAAGCTCAACGGCGGCAAGCACGTCGCCGGCACCGGCACGATCACCGCCGACGGCGAGGTCGGCGCGATCGGCGGCATCCGGCAGAAGCTCTACGGCGCGAAGGACGCCGGCGCGACCGTCTTCCTCGCGCCGGCCGACAACTGCGGCGAGGTCGTCGGCCACGTCCCGGACGGACTCGACGTCTACAAGGTCGCCACGCTCGACCAGGCGGTCACCGACCTGCAGACGATCGCCTCCGGGAAGAGCACCGCGAAGCTCGCGCGCTGCACGTCGTAGACCCGGCCACGCGCTCCAGGCGACGTCCGCGGCCGTCGCGATCCGTGCCTCCCGAACCGCGTTCCAGGAGGCGCGACCCACCATCCTGAGCCTCCGTACAGTTTCAGGGGTGCTCGCGCCACATAGGATCGATGCACTGACGGCCCGCCGCGCCGGGCCCGCCGGTTCGACACGTCTGGAGCACATCAAGTGACGACAACCTCGTCCACCTCGGGGCGGCGTTCGCCGCGGGTCCCGATCGTGGTCACGATCATCGTGCTGGCCGCACTGGTGATCGCCTTCTTCATCTTCGCGAGCCTGTACACCGACTACGCGTGGTTCGCACAGCTCGGCTTCCAGCAGGTCCTGACCACGCGGTGGATCGCCGGGACCCTGATGTTCCTCGCCGGGTTCCTCGGGATGGCGGTGCCCGTCTACGCGAGCATCGCGATCGCGTTCCGGTTCCGGCCGGTCTACGCGAAGCTCAACTCGCAGCTCGATCGCTACCAGCAGGTCATCGAGCCGCTGCGCCGTGCCGTCATGATCGGGATCCCGGTCGTGCTCGGCATCTTCGCCGGGCTGTCGACCGCCGGCCGGTGGACCATGGTGCTCGAGTACTTCAACCGGACGCCGTTCGGCAAGACCGACCCGCAGTTCGGGCTCGACATCGGCTTCTACGTGTTCGAACTGCCGTTCTGGCGCGCGATCGTGGCCTACTCGTCGGCCGTGGTGCTCATCGCCGGGCTGGCCGCGCTCGCCGCGTGCTACCTGTACGGCGCGATGCGCTTCGGCGGGCGCGAGGTCCGGATCTCGAAGGCCGCGCGCATCCAGCTCGCGATCACCGCCGCCGTCTACGTCGCGCTGCAGGCCGTGAGCCTCTGGCTCGACCAGTACGCCGCGCTGACGAAGTCGAACTCGCTCATCACCGGTGCGCAGTACACCGAGGTGAACGCCGTCATCCCGGGTCGCGAGATCATGGCGGGCATCGCCGCGATCGTGGCGATCCTCTTCATCGTGACCGCGGTCATCGGCCGCTGGCGCATCTCGATCGTCGGTACCGGGCTCCTGCTCGTCGCGGCGATCGTCATCGGCGGCATCTACCCGTGGATCGTCCAGCGCCTGCAGGTGAAGCCCTCGGAGCGGACGTTCGAGTCCGCGTACATCGAGCGGAACATCAAGGCGACCCGTGACGCCTACGGTGTCGCGGGCGTCCAGGAGCAGAACTACGACGCGACGACCGAGGCGAGCTCCGGCGCCCTCGCGCAGGACGCCCAGACGACGGCGAACATCCGCCTGATCGACCCGAAGATCGTCTCGGACACCTTCAGCCAGCTGCAGCAGTACCGGCAGTACTACCAATTCCCGAAGGAGCTCGACGTCGACCGCTACGACGTCAAGGGCGAGACCGAGGACACCGTGATCGCGGTGCGCGACATCGACCTCGACGGCCTCAGCGCGCAGGCGAACACCCCGTACAACCGTGCCTTCGTCTACACGCACGGCTACGGCGTGACGGCGGCGTACGGCAACCAGCGCGCCAGCGACGGCAAGCCGGTGTTCCTCGAGTCGGGGATCCCGTCCAACGGTGCCCTCGGCGACTTCCAGCAGCGCGTGTACTTCGGTGAGACCTCGCCGGCGTACTCGATCGTCGGTGCGCCGAAGGGCTCGAAGAACGTCGAGCTCGACTACCCGTCCGGCTCGGACGAGAACGACGACAGCGGCGGCAACGCCACGACGACGTACGCCGGCGACGGCGGCCCGAGCATCGGCAACTTCTTCAACCGGCTCGTCTACGCCGCGAAGTTCCAGTCCGAGCAGATCCTGCTGTCGAACGCCGTGAACCAGGACTCGCAGATCCTCTACGACCGCGACCCGATCACCCGCGTGCAGAAGGTCGCGCCGTACCTGACCCTCGACAACGACGCGTACCCGGCGATCGTCGACCACCGCATCCAGTGGGTCGTCGACGGGTACACGACGAGCGACGCGTACCCGTACTCGCAGAGCCAGAGCCTCTCCGACACGATCGCGGGTGCCGAGAGCTCGGCGTACCGGACCGACCAGGTCAACTACATCCGGAACTCGGTGAAGGCCACGGTCGACGCGTACACGGGCAAGGTGACGCTCTACGCCTGGGACACCAAGGACCCGGTGCTCAAGACGTGGCAGAAGATCTTCCCGACGGCGACGAAGCCCGTGTCGAGCATGAGCGCGGAGCTGCTCGACCACGTGCGGTACCCGACCGACCTGTTCAAGGTGCAGCGGTCGATCCTCGGCACCTACCACGTCACGAACGCGAACTCGTTCTACTCGGGTGACGACGCCTGGAACGTGCCGCAGGAACCGACCTCGGGGACGAACGACACCGACACCTCGGACGCGTCGACCACGACCAACTCGGGCACGAACGCGCTCGGGGCGACCACCACGACGACGGCCAAGGGCAACCTGCAGGACCCGTACTACCTCACGATGAAGGTGCCGGGGCAGGGGACCGCGTACACGCTGTACACGACCTACATCCCGCAGCAGTCGGCCGGGGCGAACAACCGGAACGTGCTGACCGGGTACCTCGCCGTGGACTCCGATGCCGGAGGCGCGGGGAAGGGCAAGAAGGGGTCCGGCTACGGCAAGCTCACGCTGTTGACGATGCCGAAGACGGACAACATCCCCGGGCCCGGTCAGGTGCAGAGCCTCTTCAACGGTGACTCGACCGTCTCGCAGGAGCTGAACATCCTGAAGCGCGGGAACTCGACCGTGAAGCAGGGCAACCTGCTCACGCTCCCGGTGGGTGGCGGCTTCCTCTACGTGCAGCCCGTGTACGTGCAGTCGACGTCGAGCGGCTCGTACCCGCTGCTGCAGAAGGTGCTCGTGGCGTTCGGCGACAAGATCGCGTTCGAGGACACCCTCGACGAGGCGCTCAACAGCCTCTTCGGCGGCGACTCGGGTGCGTCGGCCGGTGACTCCGGTGCGTCGGGTGGCTCGGGTGACTCGGGTGCGTCGTCGGGTTCCGACTCGGGTTCGTCGGACTCCGGGTCGTCGGGTTCCGACTCCGGTGCGTCCTCGGGCTCGTCCGGCTCCGGCACGGTCGACAACGCGGCGCTGCAGAAGGCCCTGAACGACGCCAAGCAGGCGCTGCAGGACCGCCAGGACGCCTACGCGGACAACGACCTGGTCGCCGCTGCCGAGGCCGACCAGCGGCTGCAGGACGCGATCCAGGCCGCCACCGAGGCCGAGGGCGGGAACTAGACACACCGTGGCGGGGCACTCGATTTGTGCCCCGCCACGGCCCCGTGTAGGCTGTTCAACGTGCCGCGGGGTGGAGCAGTTCGGTAGCTCGCTGGGCTCATAACCCAGAGGTCGTAGGTTCAAATCCTGCCCCCGCAACCAAGCGTCACAGAGAAGGCCCCGGTCCAGTCGGACCGGGGCCTTCTTCGTGTGCGCGTGCTGGCGTGCTGGCTGGTGCTGTGCCGGTGGGCGCGTGTGCGGGTGGGCGGCGCCGAGTCTCGGCCGGGCGGACAGTTTCGCGCCCGCACTGCGCGAGGAACGTCCGCGGAGCCGAGTCTCGGGCCGCCCGGTACGCTCGGCGGATGGGCACCCTCACCGTCGCCGCGGCGCAGTTCGCACCCGTGGACGACCCCGTCGCGAACCTCGAGACCGTCCGCGCCGCGGCAGTCGACGCCGCCGCCCGTCACGCCGACCTCCTCGTCACGCCGGAGTACACCTCGTACTTCACCGCCGAGATCGACGACCGGTTCGTGGCCGCCGCCCAACCGCTCGACGGTCCGTTCGTCACCGGGCTGCAGGCCATCGCCCGCGAGGTCGGCATCGCCCTCGTCGTCGGCGTCGCCGAAGCCGCTGACGTCCCGGACCGCTTCCGGAACACCCTCATCGCGGTCCTGCCCGAAGGGTCGATCGCCGCGACGTACCGGAAGGTGCACCTCTACGACGCGTTCGGCTCGAAGGAGTCGGACCACATCGAGTCCGGCGACCCCGAACAGCTGCCGGTGTTCGAGCTCGGCGGGCTGCGCGTCGGCCTCGAGACCTGCTACGACCTGCGGTTCCCCGAGGTCACCCGGCGCCTGGCCGCACCCGAACACGGCGCCGCCGACGTCGTGGTCCTGCCCGCCGAGTGGGTCCGAGGCCCCGGCAAGGAGCACCACTGGAGGACGCTGCTCACCGCCCGTGCCATCGAGAACACCGTGTGGGTGGTCGGGGTGGGACAGACGCCGCCGATCGGCATCGGGGGCTCGGTCGTCCTCGACCCCTCGGGCGTCGCGGTCGCCGCTGCCGGGGCGGTCCCGGGGATGCTCGTCGCGGGGATCGACACCGCCGTGACGGACGCCGTGCGCCGCACGAACCCGTCGCTGGCCCTCCGCCGCTACGAGGTCACGCCCCGCCCCTGACCCGCGCGGCGGCGCGCGGGGGATGCGTGCGCGTGTGCGTCCCCGCCGAGCGGGCGAAATACGCCGCTCTGGAGGCGCGGGCGGCTCCCATTCCGCCCGTTCGCATTGGGGCGCGGCGGCGCTCGTGACGAGCGGGTGAAATGCGTGGGCGCGGAAGCGCGAGCGGTGTCGATGCCGCCCGCTCGCTTAAGGGCGCGGTGGCGCTCGCGGCGAGCGGGCGAAATGCGTGGGCACGGAGGCGTGAGCAGCGTCGATTCCGCCCGTTCGCGCTGAGGCGCGGTGGCGCGCCGGCGCCGAGCGGGCGAAATGCGTGGGCCTGGAGGCGTGGGTCGGGTTGATACCGCCCGCTCGCGGTGGCGGGCGGGCGGGTCCGGTCCGCCCGCCCGCGGGGGAGTCAGCCGCGCAGGGCGAGATCGGCGAGCCGAGTGGCGGCGTCCTCGAGCACCGAGCGCCGCTTGCAGAAGGCGAACCGCACGAGTGACCGGTAGCCGTCGGCGTGATCGGGTCGGACGAACGCCGAGACCGGGACACCGACCACCCCGGCGAGCTCGGGGAGCTGCAGGCAGAACGCCCGGGCGTCCTCGTACCCGAGTGCGGCCGTGTCGGCGATGACGAAGTACCCGCCGTCCGGGCGCATCACCTCGAAGCCGGCCGCTCGGAGTCCCGCGGCGAGCAGGTCGTGCTTGGCGGACAGCTCGGCGGCGATGCCGGCGAACACGCTGTCCGGCAGCCGGAGTCCGGTCGCCACCGCGGGCTGGAAGGGCGCGCCGTTCACGAACGTCAGGAACTGCTTCACGGTGGTGATCGCGTCGACGAGCGCCGGTGCCGCCGTGAGCCAGCCGATCTTCCAGCCGGTGGTGCTGAAGGTCTTCCCAGCGCTCGAGATGGTCACGGTGCGATCGGCGGCACCGGGCAGGGTGGCGATCGGGACGTGCGGGACGTCGAAGGTCAGGTGCTCGTACACCTCGTCGGTGACGATCACCGCGTCGTACTTCGTGGCCAGTTCGACGATCGTGGTGAGCACCTCCGTCGGGAGGACACGGCCGGTCGGGTTGTGCGGGGTGTTCACGAGCACCGCACGGGTGCGGTCGGAGAACGCGGCGCGGAGGGTGTCCTCGTCCGGGAGGAAGTCGGGTGCCCGCAGCGGCACCGTCACGTGGGTACCACCGGCGAGCCCGATGAGCGCACCGTACGCGTCGTAGAACGGTTCGAAGGTGATGACCTCGTCGCCCGGTTCCACCAGGGCGAGGAGCGTCGCGGCGAGGGCCTCGGTCGCGCCGGCGGTGACGAGCACCTGGCGGTCGGGATCGACCTCCAGGCCGTACCACCGGGCCTGGTGCTCGCTGATGGCCGCCCGCAGGTCCGGGGTCCCGCGTCCGGGCGGGTACTGGTTGACGCCGTCGCGGATGGCTGCGACCGCTGCCTCGAGTACCTCGGCGGGACCGTCCTCGTCCGGGAAGCCCTGCCCGAGGTTGACCGCGCCCGTGGCCGCCGCGAGCGCACTCATCTCGGCGAACACCGTCGGCGCGGGGACGCCGTCCGGGCCGAGGAGCATCGCTCCCTCTGCTGCTCGCAACCAGGGTCCTGCGTGGCGCATGTGGTTCCCTCCGAGGTGTCGACCGCACTCGCGGCGCTGAACGGACCCCAACCTAGCGGCCGGGCCGAGGTCATCTCGGGAACGGCCGCACAGCCCACGCATAAGATCGCCATAGGTCGCTTGCAGCGTCACCAGGAGCACCGCTCAGGTGGGTGCGACAGACTGCACGAGCTTGAAAGGAGCACGTCCAGCATGACCGACACCACGCCCAACGGGCAGGGCGACGACATCCGTCCGGACGACGCGGCCGCGAAGGCCGCATCCGAGGACGCTTCGCCGAACGACTCCGAGCACTTCGACCACGCGTTCCGCGACGACGCTCCGAGCAGCGATGCTCCGACGAGCGACCGTTCGCCGAACGACGGCTCCGCGGACCACACCGACGTGATCGCTCCCGCGAGCGAGACCGATGTCATCGCGGCCTCGAACGACCACCCGACCGACCGGTACACGGCGCCCTACCCGACGCTGTCCCAGAACGACGGCGACGCCGGTCAGACGAGCCAGACGAGCAAGACGAGCCAGTACGGCCAGACGAGCCAGTACGGCCAGCCGGACCAGAACGGCCAGCCCAGCCAGTACGGCCAGACGAGCCAGTACGGCCAGGCGCCGGCCGGGTATGGTGCGCACGCCACCCCGTACGGCACCGACCACGCGCAGCAGTCCCAGTACGGCCAGCAGCAGTACGGCCAGCCGCAGTACGGACAGCCGCAGTACGGCCAGGACCAGCAGCAGTACGGCCAGTCCCAGTACGGCCAGCAGCAGTACGGCCAGTCGCAGTACGGACAGCAGGCGCAGTACGGCCAGCAGCCCCGCTACGGCGAGTACGCCCAGCCGACCTCGGCGCCGGCATCGGCCTCCGAGTACGCCGGAGCCCCGTCCGCCCAGGCCCCCACGAGCGCATTCGGCGACGTCGACGGCTCGAACCAGCGCAACGGCCACTACTTCGACACCGGAGCCGCCGGAGCAGCAGGCGCAGCCGGAGCAGGCGTCGGAGCAGCAGCCCCCGGCCGCCGCACCGGCACCGGTCGCGGCCGCCTCGCCCTCCCGATCATCGCCGGCGTCGTCATCGCGGGCCTCGTCGGCGGCGGCGCCGGCTGGCTCGCCGCGTCCAACACGCAGGGCGGCAGCAACGTCGTCGGGTCCTCGAGCGCGCAGGGCGGCGGCAACCTCACCGTCAACGACTACAACAACGCCACGGTCGTCACCGCGGTGGCCGCGCAGGCGACCCCCTCGGTGGTCACGATCAACGTCTCGTCGAGCAGCGAAGCCGGCACCGGTTCCGGCGTCGTCTTCAGCAAGGACGGCTACATCGTCACGAACACCCACGTGGTGACGCTCGACGGCGACAGCTCCAACGGGACGATCACGGTGACGACGTCGGACGGCAAGATCTACCCGGCGAAGCTCGTCGGCACGGACCCGACGGTCGACCTCGCGGTCATCAAGATCGACGCGACCGACATGAAGCCGATCAGCTTCGCGGACTCGTCCGACCTCAACGTCGGCGACACCGCGGTGGCGATCGGTGCACCGCTCGGCCTGTCGAACACCGTGACGGACGGCATCGTCTCGACCCTGAGCCGCAGCATCCAGGTCACCTCGAGCGCTCCCACCGAGGGCGGCGACTCGAACGAGGGCGGGAACGGCTCGAGCGGCGGTCCCTTCGACTTCTGGGGCAACGGCGGCAACGGCAGCGACTCGTCGACGAACAGCACCGTCTCGCTGCCGGTCATCCAGACCGACGCGTCGATCAACCCCGGCAACTCGGGTGGTGCGCTGCTCGACTCCAAGGGCAAGCTCATCGGCATCAACGTGGCCATCGCGAGCGCGGGCAGCTCGTCCGACTCGTCGTCGAGCCAGTCCGGCAGCATCGGCGTCGGCTTCTCGATCCCGTCGAACCTCGTCAAGCGGGTCGCGAACGAGATCAAGGACAACGGCTCCGCCACGCACGGGCTACTCGGTGCGACCGTGGGCGACGCCGCGGAGGACGCGAACGCCACGCAGATGGGCGGCCTCATCAAGTCGGTGTCGTCCGGTGGCGCGGCGGCCAAGGCCGGCCTGCAGAAGGGCGACGTCGTCACGAAGATCGGCTCGGCGACGGTGTCCGACGCGACCGACCTCACGGCACAGGTGCGGTACTTCGCCGGTGGCGCGAAGACCACGATCACCTTCATCCGCGGCGGTGAGACGCGCGAGGCGGACGTCACGCTCGGCACCTACAAGGGCTGACGCGACCAGCGACGGACGGGAGGCGCGGTGCCAGCTGGCACCGCGCCTCCCGTCTCGGCCGTCACGACGCTCCGCAGGCTCCGCGCCGCGCCGGTACCGGCCGGGTGGGGCCCACCTCCCGTCTCGGCCGTCACGACGCTCCGCAGGCTCCGCGACGCGCCGGTACCGGCCGGGTGGGGCCCACCTCCCGTCCGTCTGCCGGTCGCCCCGACGACCCGACGACCCGCGGCGACTTGATAGGCTCAGGGTCGCTCTTGCGGGGCGGCACCGTCCGCGGTGCGTCCCGTGCACCCAGGTGAGGACCCCGAGGTACCGATGCAGACAGACGGACAGCCCCTGCCGGGCGTCTCGTACGTGATGCCCGTCCTCAACGAGGTCACCGAGGTCCGGGCAGCCGTCCAGAGTCTGCTCGAGCAGGACTACTCCGGTCCGTTCGAGGTCATCCTCGCCCTCGGCCCGTCGATCGACGGCACCAACGAACTCGTCGCCGAGATGAGCGCCGCCGACCCCCGGATCCGCGCGATCGAGAACCCCGCCGGCTCCACGCCCGCCGGGCTGAACGTGGCGATCCGCGCGTCCGTGCACCCCGTCGTGGTCCGTGTCGACGCGCACTCGGTGCTGCCGCAGGACTACACGCGGATCGCCGTGCGCGTGCTGCAGGAGTCGGGCGCGGACAACGTCGGCGGGATCATGCGCGCCGAGGGGCGGACCCCGTTCGAACGCGCCGTGGCGCTGGCGTACGGCAGCCGCGTCGGGCTCGGTGGCACGCCGCACCACGTCGGCGGCCAGGCCGGTCCGGCCGAGACGGCGTACCTCGGCGTGTTCCGGCGTGACCGACTGTTCGAGGTCGGGCTGTTCGACGAGGGCATCAAGCGCGGCCAGGACTGGGAGCTCAACCGGCGCCTCCGGCAGACCGGTGGCACGGTGTGGTTCACCCCGGAGCTCGTCGTCACGTACCGCCCGCGGCCGAGCCTGAAGCGTCTGGTCCGGCAGTTCGTCGCCACGGGGCTGTGGCGCGGCGAGCTCGCCCGCCGGTTCCCCGCCCACAACGGCCTGCGCTACTTCGTGCCCCCGGCCATGGTCGCCGCGATGGCGCTCGGCATCGTCGCCGGCATCGTCGGGATCATCGGCGCCGCACTCGGGACGGGGGCGGCGTGGGCGCTGCTCGGCTTCGTGGTGCCCGCCGTCTACATCGTCTTCGTCGTGCTGGGGGCCGTCGCGGTCGCCCGGCGGTCGGGGCTGCCGACGCTCCTCTGGCTCGTCGTGGTGCTGCCGTGCATCCACGTCGGGTGGGGACTCGGCTTCATCATCGGCTTCCTGACCCGGACGTCCGAGCTGACCACGCACACGGGACGGTGACCTGACCTCTTGACCGATGACACGACCGGCCGCGGGAACGCCCGCCCGACCTCGATCGCCGAACTCCGTGCCGTCGCCCAACCGGACGAGGTCCGGTCGCGGGCGAACGCCGAGCACTGGACGGCGTCGCTGTACCTGCGGGACGTCTCGCCGTACCTGACGTGGGTGCTGCTGAAGACCCGCGTGACGGCGAACCAGGTGACCGGCCTGATGATCCTCGTCGGGTGGAGCGTCGCGGCCGCCCTGCTCATCCCGGGCATCTGGGGCGCGGCGCTCGCGCTCGTGCTCGGGCAGCTGCAGATGCTCGTCGACTGCTGCGACGGCGAGGTCGCCCGGTGGCGGGGGACCCGGTCGCCCGCCGGCGTGTTCCTCGACAAGGTCGGGCACTACACGACCGAGGGACTCATCCCCATCGCACTCGGCGTCCGTGCGGCCACGTGGCCGATCCACGGCGCGGACTGGATGTGGACCACGATCGGCTGCGCGCTGGGACTCGTGATCGTCCTCAACAAGGCGCTCAACGACATGGTGCACGTCGCACGGGCGAACGCCGGGCTCGACAAGCTCGTCGACCGTCGCGACGCCGGCACCGCCCCGTCCGGACGACGGCTCGCGACGCTGCGTCGCGCCGCGCGGTTCCTGCCGTTCCACCGCCTGTACCACTCGGTCGAGCTGAGCATCCTCGCGTTCGTCTTCGCGCTGCTGGCGCTCGTGATCGGTCATCCCCTGGCCGACCGGATCCTGGTGGGGGCGCTCCTGCCGCTGGCGGTCCTGGCGACGTTCGGGCACTTCGTGGCGATCATCTCGTCGAAGCGGGTCCGCGGGTGACCCCGGGCACGCTCCGTCGTCACGCGGTCCCGCACCGCGAGCGGCCCCGTGTCGCCGTGGTGAGCCTGTCGCAGGGGACCCGCCCGGACGACCTGCGTCGTGGACTCGAGAGCGTGCTCGCGCAGCAGGACGTCGACCTCGACGTGGTGTGCGTCGGCAACGGCTGGGAGCCGACCGGTCTGCCCGAGGGCGTCCGCGCGCTGGCCCTGCCCGAGAACGTGGGCATCCCCGCCGGGCGGAACGCCGGGGCCGAGGTGGTCGACGGCGACTACGTGTTCTTCCTCGACGACGATGCCTCGGTGCCGTCGCAGACGTTCCTGCGCGACGCGATCGGCCGGTTCGAGCGCGATCCGTCGCTCGGTCTCGTGCAACCCCGGGTCGTCGACCCCACCGGCGCTGCGAACCCGACGCGCTGGATCCCGCGGATCCGCAAGGGCGAGCCCGACCACTCGTCGCCGGTGTTCTCGGTGTGGGAAGGGGCGGTCGTCCTGCCGATGGACGTGTACCGCGCGACCGGCGGCTGGGGAGCGGAGTACTTCTACGCGCACGAGGGCATCGAGCTCGCGTGGCGCGTGTGGGATGCCGGCCGACGGACCTGGTACGCCGGGGACCTCGTCGCGCACCACCCCGCGATCGACCCGGCACGCCACACCGAGTACTACCGGCTGAACGCCCGGAACCGGGTCTGGCTGGCTCGGCGCAACCTGCCGGCGGTGCTCCGACCGCTGTACGTCGGGTCGTGGGCGGCGATCCAGGTCGCGCGCTGGTGGCGACACCCGCAGCGGCTCGCCACCTGGTTCGGTGGCGTCCGTGAAGGCTGGCGGAGCGACTGCGGTCCCGTGCACGTGATGGGCTGGCTCACGATCGGCCGCATGACGCTCGCCGGCCGTCCGCCCGTCGTCTGACCCGCCCGCACCGAACCGTCCCCGGACCCAGGAGGAGAGACCATGCCGATCATCAGTGACGCGCGCACGGCCCTGCGGCTCGCCGACCGCCTGCTCAAGTCGCGACGCAGCCGTCGTGAACTCGCACGCCGACTGCCGTCGGTGGCGGCCCCTGCTCCGGGCACCGTGGAGATCGCCGTCTACTTCGCCGACGGCCCCGTGAACATGTACCAGGTGCGGCAGTGGTACGCCCCCCTCGCCGAACTCGCGGCGACCCACCCGGTCGCGATCATCGCGCGGAGCCCCGGCACCATGCTCACCCTGCTCGACGAGTCCCCGGTGCCCGTGGTCTACGCGCGCCAGGTCGTCGACCTCGAGCAGTTCGTCGAGCAGCAGGCCCCGAAGATCGTCTTCTACGTCAACCAGAACGCCCGCAACTTCCAGATGATGCGGTACGGGCGCATGTGGCACGTCTTCGTGAACCACGGCGAGAGCGACAAGATGTACATGACGACGAACCAGTTCAAGGCGTACGACTACGCCCTGATCGCCGGTGACGCCGCTCGTGGACGGCTGTCGGACGCCCTGTGGGACTACGACCTGGATGCCCGGACGATCTCGATCGGTCGCCCGCAGGCCGACCACTTCGCCGGCGCCCCGCCGTACCCGGCCGACGACCGCACGGTCGTGCTCTACGCGCCGACGTGGGAGGGGGACCGCGCAGCGGCCGCCTACGGGTCGATCGCGAGCCACGGCACCACGATCGCCGAACGGGTGCTCGCGTCGCCGACGCACCGGCTCGTCTACCGGCCGCACCCCCGCAGCGGTGTGCGCGACGCCGCGTACAAGGCGGCGCACGAGCGGATCGTCGCTGCCATCGCGAGCGCCAACGCCGCCGACCCGGGCGCCCACCACGTGTACGACGACGGTGCCGAGCTGGGGTGGCAGCTCGCCGGAGCGGACGTGGCGATCACGGACATCAGCGCGATGATCTACGACCGGCTCGCCGTGGGCAAGCCGCTCATCGTGACCCGGCCGGTCTCGCCCGAGGCGGACGTCGACGAGCGCGGGTACCTGAGCGACGCCAACTGGTTGACGGCGTCCGATGCGCAGGACGTCGTCGCGCGGGTCGACGCCGCGGCGAACGACGCCGCCGAGCTCGCGAAGCTGCAGCACTGGGTCGAGCGGTACTTCGGGGACACGACGCCCGGTGCGGCGACGAAGCGGCTGCACGACGCGGTCGAACGGCTGCTCGCCCGTTGGCAGACCGTCGCGGCGGCGCGCGGCGAGGACTGAGGGACCGACCCGGACCCACCGGTCGGCGGTGGCACGACGAGGACGGTCAGGCAGCACGGGCGTCACCCACGAGGGACATCCGCCAGAGGTACTCGGAGCGGTCCGGTCGACGCCAGCGGACGATCACCACGCCCGTGTCGTCGGTGGTGGCGCCGAACACGGCGATCGAGAGCGACCGACCCGGTTCGAGCCGGTGCACGGCGAGCGGCGGGCAGTAGCCGGTGCCGAGGTGGGTGAGCGTGATGCCGTCGACGGGTTCGTCGCCGGTGTTCAGCAGGTCGTAGCGGCGCGGGGCACGGGAACGGTCGATCGAGAACGGGACGGGGTAGGCCGGTGTCGGGTGGTGCATGCCGTCACCGTAGGGTGAGGGTCTGACGTCCGGCGGCCGGTTCGGCTCGGGGGAGTGGCGGCTGTGGAGAGCGGCCCGGGGGACCCTGGTTGTGGACGGGGATCGGTGGTCAGACTGCGTAGTCGGACGAGTACCGCTGCAGTGCTTCCTCGATCGTGCCGTCGAGCTGCAGGCGACCCCTGTCGAGGTACAGCCCACGCTCGCAGAAGCGGCGGAGGTCCTTGTCGCTGTGCGAGACGAAGAACAGCGTGCGGCCGCCGGCGAGGAGTTCCTCGATCCGCTTGTAGCACTTCTCGCGGAACCCCTTGTCGCCGACCGCCAGGACCTCGTCCACCAGGATCACCGGTTCGTCGAGGCGCGAGATGACCGCGAACGCGATGCGCACCTTCATGCCGCTCGACAGGTGCTTGTACGGGGTGTCGACGAAGTCGCCGATCTCGGCGAACTCGATGATCTCGTCGAAGGCGTCGCGGATCTCCGCCCGGGACATGCCGTGCAGTCCCGCAGTGAGGTAGACGTTGTCGCGGACCGAGAGGTCTCCGACGAAGCCACCGGTGATCTCGATCAGGGGTGCGACCCCGGCGCCGACGTGGATGCGTCCCTCGTCGGGGAGCATGACCTGGGCCACGAGCTTCAGCAGCGTCGACTTGCCCTGACCGTTGCGGCCGACGACCCCGATCGCCTCACCCGGGCGGACGTCGAACGACACACCCCGGAGCGCCCAGAACTCGTCCGCGCGCTTGCGGCGGTTGCTGCCGGCGAAGAGGTCCTTGAAGCTCCGGCTCGCCCGACGGTTGCGCTTGAACCGGATGCCGGCGTCGCGGACGGAGATCACGGGGGCGACCGTCGCGCTGCGGCTGGTCTGCTCGGTGGCGGTCATCACAGCTCCTTCAGGACGCGGTGCTCGCTGCGGCGGAACACGACGAGTCCGATCGCGAGGACGACGACGGTGACGACGACGGAGACCCCGACCTCGAACCAGTTCAGCTGCGACGGGAAGAACGCCGCGCGGTAGATGCCGAAGATGCCGCTGAGCGGGTTGAAGGCCGCGAGGTCGTGCAGCTTGTCGGGCAGTGCCGACGTGCCGTAGATGATCGGCGATGCGTAGAAGAGGAAGCGGAGCACGAGCTTCACCGCACGCTCGAGGTCACGGAAGAAGACCACGAGCGGCGCGACGATCAGGCCGAGCCCGTACACGAGCGCGCACTGCAGCACGATCGCGAGCGGGTAGAGCGCGATCTCCCAGTGCCAGTGCGCCCCCGTCGCGATCGCGAACACGGCGAGGACCGGCAGGCTGAGGAGGAACTCGATGCCCTTCGACGCCGTGACCCGGGCGACCCAGATGCTGCGCGGGATCGTCGTCGACCGGATGAGCTTGGTCTCCTTGATGAACGCCCGCGTGGAGTCCGAGACGGCACCGGTGAACCACATCCACGGCAGCAGCGCCGACAGCAGGAACACGATGTACGGCTCTTCGCCGACCGACCCGCGGTGGAACACCTGCGTGAAGACGAACCAGTAGATCGCCGACATCACGAGCGGGTCGAGGATCGACCAGAAGTAGCCGAGCGCTGAGGTCGAGTAGCGGACGCGGAGGTCTCGGATCGTCAGCAGCCAGAGGGCATGACGATAGCGCCGACCGGCGCTCCGGGACGCCGCTGGTGCGGCAGCCGCGGGCGCGGTCGGCGCACTCGCTGTGGTCACGGTTTCCCTTCGGGCGGAACTGCCGAGGGGGTCTTGACGCTGGTTCAGGCGAACAGGTTGTTCGCGCGCTCGAGGTCCTCGGCGAAGTCGATCTCGACCGCGTAGAGGTCGGAGATGTCGATCGGGCTCCAGAGTAGCCCGTCCTCGGCGATGGCAGCCTCGATGCCGCCCTCGAAGTACTCCTGGTCGTCGACGCGACCGAGCTGGCGGATGAGCGCCTGCTTGTCCTTCGAGGACACGTAGTTGATGCCGACGGCTTCGCCGAGGCCACCGACGACCTGCTTCGACAGCTTGTGGATGAAGCCCTCGGCGTCGACGGTGTACTTGACCTCTTCGTCGGAGACCTTGTCGGTGTTGACGCTGACGAACGAGCGGTCCTCGTCGATCATGTCGGCCGCACGCACCAGGGCACGCGGGTCGAAGACGACGTCACCGTTCATCCAGAGCACGCCGCCCTTGCCCGTCGCCTTGAGGGCGCGGAGCAGGCTCTTCGAGGTGTTCGTGGAGTCGTAGGACTCGTTGTAGACGAAGTTCGCCTCGGGGAAGGCCTCGACGATGTACTCCGACTTGTAGCCGACGACGATCGTGACGCGTGCGCTCGAACCGAACGCCGCACGGATGTTGTCGAACTGCTGCTGCATGATGGTGCGGCCGTCGCTCAGTTCGGTCAGCGGCTTCGGCAGGCTGCGCCCGAGGCGGCTGCCCATCCCCGCTGCGAGGATGACGATCTGCGTGGTCATGCTGGTCCCTTCTGGTGTCCGCCCGCGCGCCCTGGGGCACGGGCGGGCCTCGTCGAGTGTGCTCCCGGAAGATCCGATCTGCCCGGGAAGACCGCCGTCTCTGCGCGCATTCGCAGGGAGGGATCGTCACGGGGACACCGGCCGGGGCAGGTTTCCAAGTGGTGAACACTTCGTCGTGCCTCGGTGAATGATACGGAACGACCCTCCACCGGGGTACGGTCTCGGCCGCTTCGTGCTCAATTCGTGACACAGCGCCGGGGATTCGGGACACTGCGCCCGAGGCGTCCCCCGCTGTCCGGTGAGCGTTGGTACGGTGGGGCGGTGGCCGCAGCAGCAGGGGACGACGACGACGTGTACGCCACGTCGGACGCTGCCTGGCTGACCGAGGAAGCGGACGCCGACACCGAGGCCGAAGCGGCCGCCGACGGCGACGACGACACCGCGGACGACGCGGCCACCGAGGACGACGACGCCACCGCGGCGGGAGACGCCGCTGACGACGACATGGGGGACGGGGATGCACACGACGCCTCCGCTGAGGACACGATGACCGACGACACGACGGCCACCGAGACGACGGAGACGGGGGTGGACCGCGTCGCCGCGCAGGCGGTGGCGCCGACGACCACCGGTCACCGCCCTGCCAAGGCGCGCGGCGGCAAGGGACGTGCCACCCGCCCGACGCAGACGGCGGGGACGACCGGCACCGTGCCTCCTGGCCCGCGCGACCGGGCGGACGAGACGGACGCGACCGCCGGCACGGACGCGACCGACCGCGCGACCCCGACCGACCGCGCGACCCCGACGGACACCGCAACCGCCACGGACCCCGCAGCGGACACGGCAGCAGCCGACACCGCAGCGGACACCGCGGCGCCCGACACCAAGTCCGCGAAGAAGCGCCCGAGCGGCACGAAGCGCCCCGCGCCCACGGCCAAGCAGCCCCAGCAGCCCGTCGTCCTCCGTGCCGACGGCCTCGTGAAGCGCTACGGCCAGACCCTCGCCGTCGACGAGGTCGACCTCGAGATCCGCCAGGGCTCGATCTTCGGCGTCGTCGGCCCGAACGGCGCCGGCAAGACGACCACCCTGTCGATGGTCACCGGACTCCTGCGCCCCGACGCCGGCAGCGTGACCGTGCTCGACCACGACGTGTGGGCCGACCCGACCGCCGCCAAGCGGGACCTCGGCGTGCTGCCGGACCGGCTCCGGCTGTTCGACCGGCTGACCGGCGCGCAGCTGCTGTACTACTCGGCGACCCTCCGCGGGCTCGACGGTGCCACCGCGCGCAAGCGCAGCAGTGACCTGGCAGAGGCGTTCGGTCTCGGCGAGGCGCTCGGCCGTCAGGTCGCCGACTACTCCGTGGGCATGGCGAAGAAGATCGCCCTCGCGGCGACGCTCATCCACTCGCCCCGGGTGCTCGTGCTCGACGAACCGTTCGAGTCCGTCGACCCGGTGAGCGCAGCGACCATCACCGAGATCCTCCGTCGCTACACGCGCGGGGGCGGCACGGTGGTGCTCTCCAGCCACTCCATGGAGCTCGTGCAGCGCACGTGTGACTCCGTCGCCATCATCGTCGGCGGCAAGGTCCTCGCCTCCGGCACGATGGCGCAGGTCCGCGGGCGCAAGAGCCTCGAGGACAAGTTCGTCGAACTCGCGGGCGGCCGCGTCGTGGCAGAGAGCATGGAATGGTTGCACAGCTTCTCCGGCTGAGGGCGGACCTGCTCGCGGGCGAGGTCCGCGGGAGCGCCCGCCGGTCGGTCCTCGTCGTGCTCGGCAGCGTCGCGGGACTCGTCGCCGCGGTGCTCGTCGCGATCGAGGTCGTCGGGCTCCGTGACGCCGCACCCGAGGTCGCGCGTTCGGTCGTCGTCCCGGTCGGCACGCTCATCGCCTTCGCGTTCACGGTCGTCCCGCTCGTCGTCGGGCGCGGCGACCAGTTCGATCCGCGGCGCTTCACCGTGTTCGGCATCGGCCGACGCGACCTGGCGGTCGGGCTCGGGGTCGCCGGACTCATCGGGGTCCCGGTCGTCGCGGTCGCCGTCGTGGCCGTCGCGCAGTCGGTCGCGTGGATGCGCGGTGCGGGTGTCGGCGTCCTCGGCGTCGTCGCCGCCCTCCTCGCCATCGCCACGTGCGCCCTGCTCATCCGCGTCGGCAGCGCCGTCGGTGCGTCCCTGATCGGTCCGCACCGGTCGCGGGACGCCGGCTGGCTGGTCGCGCTGGTCATCGTCGTGCTGGCGATCCCGGCCGTGTCGCTCCTGCTCCGCGTCGACTGGCTCGACCCGGCCGGCGCCGAGATGCAGCGCGTCGCCGACGTCGCCGGATGGACGCCGTGGGGCGCCGCCTGGGCCGTCCCGGCCGACGTCGCGAGCGGCCGTGTGGGCGAGGGCATCGTCAAGCTCGTCGTCGCGGTGGTCGTCGTGGCCCTGCTCGGCCTCGCCTGGTGGGCCGTGGTCGGCCGGGCGCTCGAGACCGTCGACGGCCGTGCGCGGACCCGTCGGTACCGGGGCCTCGGATGGTTCGACACGCTCGGCTCCACGCCCGTCGGCGCGGTGGCGGCACGGGCCCTCACCTACTGGGGACGCGACCCGCGGTACCGCGCGTCCTACCTGATCATCGTCTTCGTCCCGCTCGTCGTCATCCCGCTCGGGGTTGCCGGCGTGCCGTGGCACTGGACCGCCCTGGTGCCGCTGCCGCTGATGGCGCTCATCGCGGGCTTCCTGCCGCACAACGACGTCTCGTACGACAACACCGCGGTGTGGCTGCACGTCGCCTCGGGAGCCCCGGGCTGGAGCGACCGACTCGGTCGCCTCGTGCCGGTGCTCACGGTCGGCATCCCCGCACTCGTCGCCGGCTCGTGGGTCTCCGCGTGGCTGTTCGGCGACTGGACGGCCTTCCCGCTGCTGGTCGGCGTGAGCACGAGCGCGCTCCTGTCCGGCCTCGGGCTGTCGAGCGTCGTGTCCGTCCTGTTGCCGTACCCGACCGTCCGACCGGGCGACCACCCCTTCCAGCAGCCGCAGGCCGCCGGCGTCCTCGCCTCGGTCGCGCAGTCGTCGATGGTGGTCGGGATCCTGGTCTGCTCCGTCCCCGCGGCCTGGCTCGCGGTGCTCGCCTTCGTCGACGGCCCGGAGCCGTGGGGGATCCTGACCCTCGTCGTCGGGGTCCTGGTCGGCGTGGTCGTGCTGGTGGCGGGCGTCGCGATCGGCGGTCGCCTCTTCGACCGCCACGGGCCGGACCTGCTGGCCGCAGCGCAGCGCAACTGAGCCGGGTCGCCTCCCGGGGTGACCACCTGACGGCCTGGAGGCGCGGGTCGACCCCGCCCCGCGCCTCCAGGCCGTCACGGGTCGGCCACGCCCCCCGCGCGTTGCGGACCGTCGCGGCGCGCGCCCGGTCGTCGTACCCTGGACGCATGAGCATGACGGAACCCGGTGGCGGCCTCGACGTGATGGACCGCGAGCTCGAGAAGCTCCTCGAGGAAGAGGCGATCGAGCCCGGCGACCACGAGCGCTTCTCGCACTACGTCAAGAAGGACAAGATCCTGCAGTCGGCCTTGACCGGCAAGCCCGTCAAGGCGCTGTGCGGGAAGAAGTGGATCCCCGGGCGGGACCCCAAAGTTCCCGGTCTGCCCCGACTGCAAGGCGATCTACGAGAAGATGAAGGCGGAGTGACGCCGACGCTCAGATGACGAGCGTGGGGATGGCCGGGTCGCCCCGACCGATGCGTGAGGCGTCGGCGGGCAGCTCGGCCTTCGCCATCTTGTGGTGCGCGCGGGCCGCTTCGACGCCCTGCACGCCGAGGAACGCCGGGTCCACCTCGCCGTTCGTCACCACCGGGACGAGCAGCGGGCGTTCGTCCGGCCCGACCTGACCCGTGGTCAGCACGACCTCGGCGGTGGCGATGCCGTTGCGGAGGCGGCGGCCGGCCTGCTTGCGTCCGCCGACGGTGGCCTTCTCGGCCGACTTCTTCGCGACCGGGACCCAGCCGTCGTCGGCCGCACCGCCGTCGGCTGCGTCGCGGTGGCTCGCGTCGCGGTGGCTCGCGTCGCGGTGTGCGACGAGCTTGAAGACCATGCCCGCGGCCGGGTGGCCCGATCCGGAGACCACGGAGGTCCCGACGCCGTAGGAGTCGACCGGTGCCGCGCGGAGTGCCGCGATCGTGTACTCGTCGAGGTCGTTCGTGACCGTGATCTTCGTGTCGGTCGCCCCGAGCCGGTCGAGCTGTGCGCGGACCGACGCCACGACGGAAGGCAGATCGCCGCTGTCGATGCGGACGGCGCCGAGCTTGCCGTCGGTGAGCCGGACCGCGGTGTCGACGGCGGCCTCGATGTCGTAGGTGTCGACGAGCAGCGTCGTGCCGGTCCCGAGGGCGTCGATCTGCGACCGGAAGGCGTCCTCCTCCGAGTCGTGGAGGAGCGTGAACGCGTGCGCCGCGGTGCCCATCGTCGGGATGCCCCAGGTGCGCCCGGCCTCGAGGTTGCTCGTCGCCCCGAAGCCCGCGATGTACGCGGCCCGGGCGGCGGCGACGGCGTTCCACTCGCCGGTGCGCCGGGAGCCCATCTCGGCGAGCGGACGACCGTCGGCAGCGGAGACCATGCGTGCGGCGGCGCTCGCGATCGCACTGTCGGCGTTGAAGATGCTCAGCGCGAGGGTCTCGAGCACGACCGCCTCGGCGAAGGTGCCCTCGATCTGGAGGACGGGGGAGTTCGGGAAGAAGACCTCGCCCTCGCGGTAGGCGCGGATGTCCCCGGTGAACCGGTAGTCAGCGAGGTACGAGGCCGTCCCGGCGTCGATGACGCCGCGGTCGCGCAGGAACGCGATCTCGTCGTCGCCGAACCGGAAGTCCGTCAGCGCGGTCAGGAACCGGCCGAGGCCCGCGGCGACACCGTAGCGGCGTCCGTCCGGCAGGCGGCGGGCGAAGACCTCGAACACGCACCGGCGGTCGGCCGTGCCGTCCTTGAGGGCCGCGTCGACCATCGTGAGTTCGTACTGGTCCGTGAGGAGCGCGCTGGTCACCTCTCCGACACTAGTGTCGCCCGGGCTCGGAGGTACGGATCCGACGGCCGGCGCGCGCGAGCGGGCGGTACGTGCCGGGTCGGCGCGGCGGGCGGTGCGTGTTCCGCCCGCTCGCGGGGTGGGGGCGGCCTGGAGGCGCGGGGCGGCCTGGCGGGGGCGGGTCGCGCCTCCTGGACCGGCGGCTTTCGCGAGCGGGCGGATTCCGTCGGGTCGGTGCGTATTTCGCCCGCCCGTGGGGCGGGCGGGCGGGCCCGCGCGCTCGGTACGCTGGTGTCGTGACGGATGCACCGATCGGAGTCTTCGACAGCGGGGTCGGCGGACTCACGGTGGCCCGCGCCATCATCGACCAGCTGCCACGCGAGAGCATCCGGTACGTGGGCGACACCGTGCACTCGCCGTACGGCCCGAAGCCCATCGCGGACGTCCGTCGCTACGCGCTCGAGGTGATGGACGACCTCGTCGAACAGGGGGTGAAGGCCCTCGTGATCGCGTGCAACACCGCTTCGTCCGCGGTGCTCCGGGACGCCCGCGAACGGTACGAGCAGGCCTACGGCATCCCCGTCGTCGAGGTCATCCAGCCCGCTGCACGCGCCGCCGTCAAGCAGACCCGCACCGGACGCATCGGCGTGATCGGCACGGTCGGCACCATCGCGTCGCGCTCGTACGAGGACGCCTTCGCGGTCGCGTCGGACATCAGTCTGAGCCTCGCGGCATGCCCGCGCTTCGTCGAGTTCGTCGAGGCGGGGGACACCTCCTCCCCAGCGCTCCGCGAGGTCGCTGCGGGCTACCTCGCACCGATCCGCGCAGCCGACGTCGACACGCTCGTCCTCGGGTGCACCCACTACCCGCTCATGTCCGCCGCCATCCAGTACGTGATGGGCCCGGACGTGACGCTCGTCTCCAGCGCCGAGGAGACCGCCAACGACGTGTACCGACGACTCGTCGAGCACGGGCTCGAACGCACTGCCACCGAGCCGCCGACCTACTCGTTCGAGGCGACCGGCGACGACAAGAACGGCTTCATCCGACTCGCCCGACGCTTCCTCGGCCCCGAGGTCTCCAGCGTCGGCCACCTCCAGACCGGGGCCATCACGCTGCCCCGCATCGAAAGGACCCCATGAGCGACACGCTCCGCATCGACGGCCGCACCGCGACCGACCACCGTCCCGTCACGATCGAGCGGGGGTGGAGCACGCAGGCCGAGGGCAGCGCGCTCATCTCGTTCGGCAACACCAGGGTGCTCTGCACCGCGTCCTTCACGAACGGCGTCCCGCGGTGGCTCGCCGGCAAGGGCACCGGCTGGGTCACCGCCGAGTACTCGATGCTGCCCCGCTCGACGAACGAGCGCATGCAGCGTGAATCGATCAAGGGCAAGGTCGGCGGGCGCACGCACGAGATCTCCCGCCTGATCGGCCGGTCACTGCGCGCGGTCGTCGACACGAAGGGTCTCGGCGAGAACACGCTCGTCATCGACTGCGACGTGCTCCAGGCCGACGGCGGCACCCGCACGGCGTCGATCACGGGCGCGTACGTCGCGATGGTGGACGCGATCGAGTGGGGGCGCGACCGCGGGTTCGTGGCGAAGAAGGCGACTCCGCTGCTCGACAGCGTGCAGGCCATCTCCGTCGGGATCGTCAAGGGCGAGCCGATGCTCGACCTCGCGTACACCGAGGACTCCGCCGCCGACACCGACATGAACATCGTCACGACGGGCTCGGGCAAGTTCATCGAGGTGCAGGGGACCGCCGAGCACGCACCCTTCGACCGCGACGAGCTCAACGTGCTGCTGGACCTCGGGCTCGCGGGCAACCAGTCCCTCGCGGCGATCCAGAAGTCCGTGCTGGGGCTCGCGTGACCTCCCGCACGGTGGTCCTGGCGACGCACAATAAGGGCAAGGTCGTCGAGCTGCGCGAGATCCTCGGGTCGGCGCTGGGCGACGGCGTCGAGCTCGTCGGGTACGACGGCCCGGAGCCCGTCGAGGACGGGGACACCTACGCCGCGAACGCCCTCATCAAGGCCCGGGCGGCGGTCGCGCACACGGGGCTCCCGGCGCTCGCCGACGACTCGGGCATCGCTGTGGACGCGTTGGACGGTGCTCCCGGCATCCACTCGGCGCGGTACGCCGGCACGCGGGTCGACGCGGACAACATCGCGCTGCTGCTGCGGAACCTCGACGGGGTCGTCGAGCGCACGGCGGCGTTCGTGTGCGCCGCGGCGTTCGTCACGCCGGACGGCACCGAGCACGTGGTCGAGGCGGTCTGGAACGGCGAGGTCACGACCGAGCCCATCGGCGACGGTGGGCACGGGTACGACCCGGTCTTCCGGCCGGACGACGCCGACCGGACGTCGGCGGAGTTGACGCGCGAGGAGAAGAACGCGCTGTCGCACCGGAGCAAGGCGTTCCGCGGGATCGCGCCGGTGGTGCGGGAGTACTTCGGCGTGTGACGCGCGGGCAGGCGGCCGCACAACCAAAGACGACCCGAGCCACGTCGCGACGTGGCT
>NZ_MJGQ01000006.1:0-31468 GCF_001865095.1 Curtobacterium sp. MCBA15_013
CAGACGCACTCCCCACTCGACCCCGAAAGAGGTTCCGCCAGAGAGGCTTTCGTTCTTGGTTTGACCACCGGTGTGTCGTCGGACCCTGAGGCCTAGTGGCTCATCCCGTAGGAGAGAACCGGTGGAGTAGTCATCCTAGGCGTCGAAGCGATCCAGCGCAAGGCCAGATCTGAACTTCAGTGGAGGATGGTCCCGCTTGAGGGCCGGCGTGCTCTGGGCTTTCGCTCCAGCCGCTCCGCCGCACCTTTGGGGTGACGAGTAAGAACTATACGCAGCGTTCAGCGGGTGCGCCAAGACGGGCCACATCCCGGGCGTGTCGCGTTGTGCAACACGTGCGGCCCGGACGCAGCGATGCCCGGCTCCCACCAGGGGAACCGGGCATCGACGAGCGGCGGCGATCAGGAGAGCGTCACGCCGGCCAGGGTCTTCTTGCCACGACGGAGCACGAGCACTCCCCCGGGCAGGGCGAGGTCGGACAGCGGCGCGGTCGGGTCCTCGGCGCGGGTGTTGTTCACGTACACACCACCCTGGTCGATGGCGCGACGGGCTTCGCCGAGGGACTTCACCAACTCGGTGTCGACGAGCGCTCGGGCCACGTCCGCATCACCGGGCAGCGCCACCGACCCCGGGAGCTCCGCGATCGCCGACCGCAGGGTGGTGGCGTCGAGCGCGCCCAGGTCGCCGTTGCCGAACAACGCCGCGGAGGCATCGATCGCCGCCTGCGTCGCCTCGACCCCGTGCACGACCGCCGTCACCTCGAACGCGAGGGTCCGTTGCGCCTCGCGCCGGAACGGCTCGTCGGCAACGGCCTGCTCGAGCCGCTCGATCTCGGCGCGGGACAGGAACGTGAACTGGCGGAGCCGGGCGATCACGTCGGCGTCCGTCGTGTTGAGCCAGAACTGGTAGAACGCGTACGGCGAGGTCATGTCCGGGTCGAGCCAGATCGCGTTGCCCTCGCTCTTGCCGAACTTCGTGCCGTCGGAGTTCGTGATGAGGGGCGTCCCCAGCGCGTGCACCGTCGCCCCCTCGGCACGACGGATGAGTTCCGTCCCCGAGGTCAGGTTGCCCCACTGGTCCGAGCCGCCCGTCTGCAGGGTGCACCCGTACTGGCGGAAGAGCTCGCGGTAGTCGAGGCCCTGCAGGATCTGGTAGCTGAACTCGGTGTAGCTGATGCCCGAGTCGGAGTTCAGGCGCGCGGCGACGGCGTCCTTCTTGAGCATCGAGTTCACGCGGAAGTACTTGCCGATGTCGCGCAGGAAGTCGATCGCGGACAGCGGTGCCGTCCAGTCGAGGTTGTTCACCAGCCGCACGCCGTTCTCGCCGTCGGGGCTGAGGAACCGCGACACCTGGCCCTGCAACCGCGTGACCCACTCCTGCACGGTCTCGCGGGTGTTGAGCGTCCGTTCGGCTGTCGGCCGCGGATCGCCGATCAACCCGGTGGAACCACCGACCAGTGCGAGCGGCTTGTGCCCGGCGAGCTGGATCCGGCGCATGGTGAGCAGCTGCAGCAGGTTCCCGCAGTGCAGGGACGGCGCCGTCGGGTCGAAACCGCAGTAGTACGTGATCGGCTCGCCGTCGAGGGCCTCCTTGAGTGCCGTCTCGTCGGTGGAGACGTGCACCAGATCACGCCAGCGCAGTTCGTCCCAGACCGAGGCGAAGGTCGGGTCGTTCTGCTGGCGCGTCAGGACATCGTGAGCGGATTCACTGGACACCCAGCCATCGTAGCGGCGCACGCGGTCCAGGAGGCGCGGGTCGACTCCGTCAATCGAGGGCGCCCTTGTGCCGCCGGTACGCCGACACGGTCGGGTCACCGGTGAGCCAGAAGCGCCAGGGGAAGCGCGCGCCGCCGGCGATGCCGCCGACGCCGGTGCGCGGCCCTCGGGAGATCCGCGGGACCGGACCGGTCGCCGCCGGACCGGGCACGGTCTCGGACAGGAGTTCCTCGACGACGCGGGTCGGTCCGACGGCGGCGAGCCGCGCCTCCAGGCCGGGAGCCAACGTCAGCACGTACGGGCCGGAGCCGTCGAGGAGTCTGCTGCCGTCGTCCTCGCCGAGCACCGCACCGAGCGCGCCGCCGAGGTTGCCGGGACCGCGCGCGAGCGCGACGTCCGTGACGGAGCCGCCGCGTCGGGAACGGGCCGTCTCGAGGCCCTCGACGACCTGCGCGCCCCGCAGCAGCGATCCCGACGACGTGCCCTCCGGCGCACTCACGACGTTGACGCACGTGTGGATGCCGTAGGAGCGGTAGGCGTAGAGCGTTCCGGGCGGTCCGAACAGGTGACGGTTGCGCGGCGTCGGACCGCGGTGGCCGTGCGAGCCGGGGTCGGTGGGGCCGAAGTATGCCTCGACCTCGGTGATGCGCAGGGTCACGCCCTTGCCCGCGATCGTCGCACCGAGCAACGCCGGCGCTGAGACCGGCGCCGGTTCGGACAGCAGCGCGAGCGTGGGGTCGGTCATCGGGTGAAGGGCACGCCCTCCGCCAGGTCGTGCACGCGACGGGTGAGCGAGGCGAGCTGTTCGGCGACGCGGTCCGGCGCGGTGCCGCCGATGCCGGCGCGCGACGCGACGGAACCCTCGATGGTGAGGACGCCGCGGACCTCGGGTGTGAGGTGTTCGGACACCGTCCGGTACTCGTCGTCGGTGGGGTCGTCGAGTTCGATCCCGCGCTCCTCGCAGTACCGGACCAGCGCGCCGGAGACCTCGTGCGCGTCACGGAACGGCACCCCCTGGCGGACGAGCCACTCGGCGACGTCCGTCGCGAGCGAGAATCCCTGCGGCGCGAGCTCGGCCATGCGGTCGGTGTCGAACGAGAGGGTCGCGACCATGCCGGTGAAGGCGGGGAGCAGGACCTCGAGGGTGGCGACCGAGTCGAAGACGGGCTCCTTGTCCTCCTGCAGGTCGCGGTTGTAGGCGAGCGGCAGGCCCTTGAGCGTCGCGAGCAGGCCGGTCAGGTTGCCGATGAGCCGGCCCGACTTGCCCCGGGCGAGCTCGGCGATGTCCGGGTTCTTCTTCTGGGGCATGATGCTCGACCCCGTGGAGAACGCGTCGTGCAGCCGGACGAAGCCGAACTCCTTCGTGTTCCAGAGGATGATCTCCTCCGCCAGGCGGGAGACGTCGATGCCGATCTGCGCGAGGACGAACGCGAACTCGGCGACCACGTCACGAGCCGCCGTGGCGTCGATCGAGTTGTCCGCGGGGCGGGCGAACCCGAGCTCGTGGGCGATCGCCGAGGGGTCGAGGCCGAGCGAGCTCCCCGCGAGGGCGCCGGCGCCGTACGGGCTCACGCTCGCGCGGTCCGCCCAGTCGCGGAGCCGCTCGAGGTCACGGACCAGGGGCCACGCGTGCGCGAGCAGGTGGTGTGCGAGGAGGACCGGCTGCGCGTGCTGCAGGTGCGTGCGACCCGGCATGATCGCTCCGGGGTGCTCGTTGGCCTGCTGGGAGATCGCGTCGACGAGGTCGATGACGAGGTGCCCGATGCGGCGACCGTGGTCGAGCATGTGCATCCGACCGAGCGTCGCGATCTGGTCGTTGCGGCTCCGGCCGGCGCGCAGCTTCCCGCCGAGCTCGGGACCGAGGTCGGCGATGAGGAGTCGTTCGAGGGCGCCGTGCACGTCCTCGTCGCTGTCGGCGGGCTGCAGCGCGCCGTCGGCGTGCGCGGACTCGAGGCGGTCGAGGCCGGCGATCATCCGCTCGAGCTCGTCGGCCGTCAGGTACCCGGCGGTGTTGAGGGCGCGGGCGTGGGCGCGGGAGCCGGCGATGTCGTAGGGGGCGAGCTGCCAGTCGAAGTGGGTCGATCGGGAGAGGGCGGCGAGCTCGGCGCTCGGGCCGTCCGCGAAGCGGCCACCCCAGAGGGCGCCGGTGTTCGTGGCGTCGGTCTTGGCGGCGGGCTGGTTCGCGTCGGTCATGGTTCTCTCGTCGTCCGGTCGTGGGTTTTGGGGGCGGGGTGCCTGGGCGCTCAGTTCGCCAGGTCGCGGCGGGCGGAGATCTTGCTCGGCAACGACCAGATGTCGATGAACCCCTTCGCGTGCGACTGGTCGAAGGCGTCGCCCGTGTCGTAGGTCGCCAGGTCGAAGTCGTAGAGGCTCTGGCTGGAGCGGCGTCCGGTCACGACGGCTCGGCCCGCGTGGAGCCGGAGTCGGACGTCGCCGGAGACGTGCTGCTGGGTGTGGGCGATGAAGGCGTCGAGGCTCCGCTTCAGGCCGCTGAACCACAGCCCGTCGTAGACCAGGTCGGCCCAGTCCGACTCGACCTGCCGCTTGTACCGGTTGACGTCGCGTTCGAGGGTCAGGTTCTCGAGCTCCTCGTGCGCGGCGATCAGGGCGACGGCGGCCGGCGCCTCGTACACCTCGCGCGACTTGATGCCGACGAGCCGGTCCTCGACCACGTCGATCCGACCGACACCGTGCTTGCCCGCGAGTGCGTTGAGCTCCTGCACGACGCGCAGCACGCTGAACCGCTGTCCGTCGATGGCGACGGGGACCCCCTGCTCGAAGGTGATCGTCACCTCGTCCGGAGCACGCGGGACGGTCGGGTCCTGCGTGTAGGCGTAGAGCTCCTCCGCCGGGGCGTTCCACGGGTCCTCGAGGTGACCGGTCTCGACCGCTCGACCCCACACGTTCTGGTCGATCGACCAGGGCGAGCGTTCCGACTGTTCGATCGGCAGGCCGTGCTGCTGGGCGTAGGCGATCGCTCGGTCGCGGGTGAGCGCGAGGTCCCGCACCGGTGCGACGCTCGTCAGGTCCGGGGCGAGGGCCGCGACCGCCGCCTCGAAGCGGACCTGGTCGTTGCCCTTGCCCGTGGACCCGTGCGCCACGCTGTCGGCACCGAGCTGCTTCGCCGTGAGCGCCAGGTGCTTCGCGATGAGGGGACGGCTCAGCGCGGAGACGAGCGGGTAGCGCTTCTGGTACAGGGCGTTGGCCTGCAGCGCGGGGACGAGGTAGTCGTCGGCGAACTCGTCCTTCGCGTCGATGACGATCGACTCGACGGCGCCGCAGTCGAGCGCGCGCTGCCGGATCGCCGCCATGTCCTCGCCGCCCTGGCCGACGTCGACAGCGAGGGCGACGACGTCCTTGCCGGTGGCGTCACGCAGCCAGCCGATGCCGACGGACGTGTCGAGTCCGCCGGAGTACGCGAGGACGACGCGGTCTGCCACGGTGGTCTCCCTGGGTCAGGCGGTCGCGGGGGCGCTGGTCGCGGCGGGAGCGCCGGTCGCGTTCGCTGCGAGGAGCCAGGCGAGCAGCGCCTTCTGGGCGTGGAGACGGTTCTCCGCCTCGTCCCAGATGATGCTCCGCGGACCGTCGATGACCTCGGCCGTGACCTCGAACCCACGGTCGGCGGGCAGGCAGTGCATGAACACGGCGTCGTCGGCGGCGTGTGCCATCACCGCGTCGTCCACGCGGTACCCGTTGAAGGTGTCGAGCCGCGCCTGCTTCTCGTCCTCCTTGCCCATCGACACCCAGGTGTCGGTCACGACGACGTCCGCTCCGGCGACGGCCGCGACCGGGTCGGTCACGACGAGCACGGAACCGCCGGTCACGGCAGCACGACGCTCGGCGTCCGTGACGACCTCGGCCGCCGGGGAGAACTCGGCCGGTGCCGCGACGCGGACGTGCATGCCCGCGGTGGCCCCGGCGAGCAGGTAGGACTGCGCCATGTTGCTCGCACCGTCGCCGATGAAGGCCACGGTCTGCCCCGCCAGGGTTCCGCGGTGCTCGCGGATGGTCAGCAGGTCAGCGAGCAGCTGGCACGGGTGGAAGTCGTCCGACAGGGCGTTGACGACGGGGACGCTCGTGTTCGCCGCCATCTCCTCGAGCCCGGCCTGGCCGTAGGTGCGCCACACGATCGCCGACACCATGCGCTCGAGGACGCGTGCGGTGTCGGACGGCGTCTCCTTGCCCCCCAGCTGGCTGTTCGCCGTCGAGATGATGAGCGGGCTGCCGCCGAGGTCGGAGATGCCGACGTGGAAGGACACCCGCGTGCGGGTGGACGACTTGTCGAAGATCACGGCGACGCTCTGCGGTCCGGCGAGGGGCTTGGCACCCCACCGGTCGGCCTTCATCTGCTCGGCGAGGTCGAGGATCGCGGACTGCTCCGCCTGGCTGAGGTCGTCGTCGCGAAGGAAGTGACGGGTCATGCGGAGGTCTCCTGGGTGGTGGTGCCCTGCTCGGCGGCGACTGCGGCCAGGCTCTCGCTGAGGATCGACACGAACTCGTCGATCTCGGCGTCGGACACGACGAGCGGCGGCGCGATGCGCAGGCTCGACTCGTTCGGGGCGTTGATGATCAGGCCGCGCTCGAGCGCGGCGGCGTTGACGGCGGCGGCGACCGGGCCGGTCAGACCGACCCCGATGAGGAGGCCGGTGCCACGGACCTCTTCGACGAGGGGCGAGCCGATGCTCGCGATGCCCGCACGGATCCGCTCCCCCTTCGTCACCGCACCGGACACGAGGTCAGCCCGCTCGATCTCGGCGAGGACGGCGTTCGCCACCCGGGTGCCGAGCGGGTTGCCACCGAACGTCGAGCCGTGCTGGCCGGCCGAGAACAGTTCGGACGCCCAGCCGAAGGTGACGAGGGCACCGATCGGGAACCCGCCCGCGATGCCCTTCGCGATCGTGATGGCGTCCGGCTCGAAACCGTGGCCCTGGTAGGTGAACCAGTTGCCGGTCCGGCCGACGCCCGTCTGGATCTCGTCGAGGATCAGCAGCGCGCCGTGTTCCGCGGTCAGGCGGCGAGCGGCGAGCAGGAACCCCTCGGGCAGGTCGACCACGCCGGCCTCGCCCTTGATCGGCTCGACGATGAGCGCGGCCACGGTGTCGTCGATCGACTCCTCGAGCGCGGCGACCGTGGAGTCGATGTGCTCGACCCCGGGGACCATCGGCAGGAAGTCCTCTTGCAGTGCGGGCTTGCCCGTGAGCGCGAGCGCGCCCATCGTGCGGCCGTGGAAGCCCTGCTTCAGCGCGAGGATGCGGGTCTTCTGCCCGTCGGCGCCCTTGTTCAGGCGTGCGAGCTTGAACGCGGCCTCGTTGGCCTCGGCACCGGAGTTGCCGAAGTACACGCGGCCGGCCTCACCTGCGCCCGTGATGCGCTTGAGCCGCTCGGCGAGCTCGAGCTGCGGCGGGGTCGCGAAGTAGTTCGAGACGTGCACGAGCTTGGCGGCCTGGTCGCTGATCGCCTCGACCAGCGCGGGGTGCGCGTGGCCGAGCGAGTTGACGGCGATGCCGGCGAGGAAGTCGAGGTACTCGTTGCCGTCGACGTCCCAGACGCGGCAGCCCTCGCCGCGCTCGAGCATGATCTTCGGCGGGGTCAGGGATCGCATGAGCGACGCCCCGAACCGGTCGTTCCAGGTCTCGGTCTGCGTCTCGGTGCTCACTGCGGCTGTCCCTTCTCGGTCGTGCTGGCCACGTGTTGGCCGGTGGTGCTGCTCGTCGACGGTGCTGCGACGCGTCGGCCGATCTCGGCGTGGGTCATCTGGTTCTCGGTGCGTCGGCTCGGGTCCGGGATCACCTCGGTGCCCGCGCCGCGCAGGGTGAACACCTCGAGCAGGATCGAGTGCGGGATCCGCCCGTCGATGATCGTCGCGCCGCCGACCCCGCCGACCACGGCGTCGAGGCACGCGGTCATCTTCGGGATCATGCCCGACTCGAGCGACGGCAACAGGGCGCGGAGTTCCTCGACCGCGATGAGGTCGACGATCGAGTCGCGGTCCGGCCAGTTGCGGTACAGACCGGGGACGTCGGTGAGCATCATGAGCTTCGACGCCTTGAGGGCGATCGCGAGTGCGCCCGCCGCGGCGTCGGCGTTCACGTTGAGCGCCTGGTCCGGGTGGGCGTCGTCGATGGCGATGCTCGACACCACGGGGATGCGGCCGGCCTCGATCGCGGCGAGCACACCGGAGGGGTCGACGTGCGTGATGTCGCCGACGTGCCCGAGGTCGAAGTGCTCGCCGTCGACGACGACGCCCTTCTTCTCGCCGGTGAACAGCGAGCCGCCGTCACCGAACACGCCGACCGCGAGGCCCTCGCCGTGCTCGTTCACCAGGTCGACGATCTCGCGGTTGACCTCGCCGGCGAGCACGTCGCGGACGACCGTGATCGCCTCGGTCGTGGTGACGCGGTAGCCGCCGCGGAACTCGGACGCGATGCCCTGTTCCTTCAGCGCCGCCGAGATCTGCGGGCCGCCGCCGTGCACGACCACCGGGTGGAGGCCGGCGTACCGGAGGTAGACCATGTCCTCAGCGAACGCACGCTTGAGGTCCTCGTTCACCATGGCGTTGCCGCCGAACTTGACGACGACGATCTTGCCCGAGAACCGCTTCAGCCACGGCAGGGACTCGATGAGGGTCGCGGCCTTGACGGTCGCGAGCTCGTGCTCTTCTTCCTTCGAGAGGATGCTGTCGTCGGCCATCAGCTGGAGTACGCGCTGTTCTCGTGGACGTAGTCGTGCGTGAGGTCGTTCGTCAGGATCGTCGCCGAGAACGGTCCGACGCCGAGGTCGATGAGGACGTCGGTGTCGCGCGGCGTCAGGTCGACGCGGTCGCTCGGCTCGTCCGGTGCGCCGGCGTGGCAGACACGGACCCCGTTCATCGAGACGTCGACGGCGTACGGGTCGAACTCGGCGTCGGTGGTGCCGATCGCCGCGAGCACCCGGCCCCAGTTCGGGTCGTTGCCGAACACCGCGGCCTTGAACAGGTTGTTCCGGGCGACGCTCCGGCCGACCGTGACGGCGTCGTCCTCGGTCGCGGCGTTCACGACGTGGATCGCGATGTCGTGGCTCGCGCCCTCGGCGTCCTGCTGCAGCTGCCGTGCGAGGTCGGCGCAGACCGCGGTCAGGGCTTCTTGGAAGTCGCCGACCTCGGGCGTGACGCCGCTCGCGCCGGAGGACAGCAGCACCACGGTGTCGTTCGTCGACATGCAGCCGTCCGAGTCGACCCGGTCGAAGGTGACGCGGGTGGCGGCCCGGAGCGCCTGGTCGAGCTCGTCCGAGCCGACGACGGCGTCCGTGGTGATCACGACGAGCATCGTCGCGAGCCCGGGTGCGAGCATGCCCGCGCCCTTGGCCATGCCGCCGACGGTCCAGCCGTCCTCGGTGACGACCGACTGCTTCGGCTTCGTGTCGGTGGTCATGATGGCGGTCGCGGCGTCCGGACCGCCGTCGGCCGACAGTGCCGCACTCGCGAGGTCGACGCCCCTGAGGACGTTGTCGCGGAACGTCTGGTCGCCGACCCCGATGAGGCCGGTCGAGCAGACGACGACGTCGCCGGCGCCGATGCCGAGCGCCTCGCCCACGGCTTCGGCGGTCATGTGGGTGGTCTGGAAGCCGAACGGACCGGTGAAGCAGTTCGCGCCGCCGGAGTTCAGGACGACCGCTCGGGCGGTGCCGTCACCGACCGCCTGGCGCGACCAGATCACGGGGTGCGCCTGGGCACGGTTGCTGGTGAAGACCGCGGCCACTGCGGCGTCCGGCCCGTCGTTGACGACGAGGGCCACGTCGGGCTTGCCGCTCGACTTGAGACCGGCCGTCACGCCGGCCGCGCGGAAGCCCGCTGCCGCGGTGACGCCCTGGAGGCCCGGGTCGGTATGGGTGGACTGGCTTGCGTCGGTCACGGTGCGACTCCGTCCACGCTGAGGCCGAGGGTCTCCGGGAAGCCCAGGGCGATGTTCGTCGACTGGACCGCGGCACCGGCGGTGCCCTTGGCCAGGTTGTCCAGTGCGCTCACCGCGACGACGCGACCGGCGGCCTCGTCGACCGCCAGCCCGATCAGTGCGGTGTTCGCGCCGATGGTGTCGGCGACCCGGGGGAACTCGCCCTCGGGCAGGAGGTGCACGAAGGGTTCGTCGGCGTACGCCTGCTCCCAGGCGAGCCGGACGTCACGGGCGCTCACACCGGGCGCGAGCTTCGCGGTCGTCGTCGCCAGGATGCCGCGGGACATGGGGACGAGGACCGGCGTGAACGAGATCGTCACGTCGGACGCGCCGGCGACCACGAGGTTCTGCTGGATCTCCGGGATGTGGCGGTGCTTCCCGCCGACCGCGTACGCGCTCGCGGAGCCCATGATCTCGGACGCCAGGTAGGTGTTCGCGAGCTTCTTGCCGGCACCGCTCGGGCCGACGCTCAGCACGGCCACGAGGTCGTCCGACTCGATCAGCCCGGCCTGGATGCCCGGCTGGATGCCGAGCGTGACCGCGGTCACGTTGCACCCGGGGACGGCGATCCGCTTCGTCCCCACGAGCGCCGCCCGCTGCCGGCTCTGCGTCTGGATGTCGTCCACGTCACGCCACTCGTCCGCCGACCCGGGCGTCGGCGCCGCGTGCAGCAGCTCCGGCAGCCCGTAGGTCCACGCGCCGTGGTAGTCGCCGCCGTAGAACGCTTCCCACGCCGCCGGGTCCGTCAGCCGGTGGTCCGCGCCGCAGTCCACGACGAGGGCGTCGTCGCCGAGCTCCGCGGTGATGGCCCCGGACTGGCCGTGCGGCAGCGCGAGGAACACGACGTCGTGTCCGCGCAGGTTGTCCGCCGTCGTCGGCTCGAGGGTCAGGTGCGACAGCGAGCGGAGGTGCGGCTGCGTCGCGATGAGCGGCTGTCCGGCGTTCGAGAACGCCGTCACCGTCCTGACGTCGAACTCGGGATGGGCGGAGAGCACGCGCAGGAGCTCACCGCCCGCGTAGCCGGAGGCTCCCGCCACGGCGACGGATACGGACATGGGATTCCACCTTTGGTCGGACTGGTCGTCGAGAGAGTCGGAGGCGGCGGCCCCGGGCGGTGCTGGTCCCGATGGGATCAGTCGCGCAGGGTCGCCCCGAATCGCTCGCCGGCACGTCGGACGGCGCCGTCACGGGCCTCAGTGGCCTCGGCAGCGGTCAGCGTGCGGTCCGTGGCGCGGAAGCGCAGCGCGAACGTCAGGGACTTCTGTCCCTCGTCCACGCCGGAGCCCCGGTAGTCATCCACGAGGCGAGCATACTCCAACAGCTCTCCGGCACCAGTGCGCACCGCATCCAGTACGTCACCCGCCGGTACGTCGGCATCCACCACGAGGGACAGGTCCTGCGTCGCCGCCGGGTAGGACACGATCGGTGCCACCGACACCAGCTCGGGCGCCGCCCGGACCATGGCGTCGAGGTCGAGTTCGACGACCGCGACGACGCGCGGCAGGACCGCTGCCTCGGTCAGCTCGGGCAGGAGTTCCCCCGCGACGCCGACGACGGTTCCGTCCACGAGGAGCGATGCCGCACGGCCCGGGTGCAGGGACGGGTGCGTCGTCTGCGCCACCGTGAGCTCGACCCCGACCGCCCACGCGACGGCGCGCGCGACGTCGAGGGCGTCCGCGATGCCGTACGGCTCGGGCTGTACGCCGGGCTGCTTCACGACCCGGTTGCCGGTGAGCAGCGCGGACACGTGGAACGGCTGCGGCGGCAGGGACGCGTCGAGCGCGGCGAGGGTGTCGCGGTCCGGGAGCACGGCGCCGGCCGGGACCGTGTCGGTGCCGAGCGTCTCGCCCGCGATCGGCAGGAACACCCGCGAGGTCTCGTAGAGCGCGACGTCGACGAGGCCGCGCGACACGTTGCGGCGGGCGGCGTCGACGAGTGCCGGCACCCCGCTGCGTCGGAGGAGGCTCTGCTCGCTGTCGAGGGCGTTCGCGAGGACCACGCTCGGCCCGCCCGCACCGTCGATGCCCGGGTAGGCGTCCTGCGTGGTCTGCGACACGAAGGGTGCGGTGACGACCTCGACCAGGCCGTCGGCGGCGAGTGCAGCGGCGACGCGACGACGCGCCTGCTGGTGACCGGTCAGCCCACGGCCGGGCGGCGCGACGGGGAGGACGCTCGGGATGCGGTCGTAGCCGACGATGCGCGCGACCTCTTCGACGAGGGTGGTGTCGTCGGTGAGGTCGGGGCGCCAGGTCGGCGGCACGACGGCGAGGGTGTCCCCGTCGACGTCGACCGACGCACCGATCGCGCGCAGGGTGTCGATGACCTCGGCGTCGGTGTAGTCGACGCCGACGAGCTCGGCCGGACGGGCGATGCGCATCGTGACCGTCGGACGGGGCTCGGTGTCGACGAGCGTCGAGCCGAGGGGGTCCGCGGTGCCGCCCGCGAGCTCGACGAGGAGCTCGACCGCACGGTTCGCAGCAGCCTCGGCCACGAGCGGGTCGACACCGCGCTCGAAGCGTCGGGACGCCTCGCTCGGGAGCTTGTGCCGACGCGCGGTCCGGGCGATGGAGGTCTGGTCGAAGCCGGCCGCCTCGATCAGGACGTCGGTGGTGGCGTCGGAGATCTCGGTCCGGGCGCCGCCCATCACGCCGGCGAGGCCGACGGGACCGGAGTCGTCGGTGATGACGAGGTCTTCCGGGTCGAGCGTCCGTTCGACGTGGTCGAGGGTCGTCAGGGTCTCGCCGGCAGCAGCACGACGGACACCGAGCCCGCCCTGCAGCGCCCGGAGGTCGTACCCGTGCAGCGGCTGACCGAGCTCGAACATGACGTAGTTCGTGATGTCGACGGGCAGCGAGATCGACCGGACACCGGCGAGGGCGAGACGCGAGACCATCCACGCCGGGGTCTTCGCGGTCGGGTCGATGCCACGGACGACACGGGTGACGAACGTGTGCGCGCCGACCCGGCCACGCACCGGGGCCTGGTCGTCGATCACGACCGGGAAGCCCTCGGCGCTGCGGGGGGTGACCCGCTCGACCGGGTCGTGGAAGGTCGCGCCGGTGGCGTGGGCGTACTCGCGAGCGACGCCGCGCATGCTCAGCACGTACCCGCGGTCCGGGGTCACGTTGATCTCCACCGCGGCGTCGTCGAGACCGAGGAGCGCGATGGCGTCCGCGCCGACCTCGGGCTCCATGCCGAGGTCCGCGAAGCGGAGGATGCCGTCGTGCTCGTCGCCGAGACCGAGCTCGCGTGCCGAGGCGATCATGCCGTCGGACACGTGCCCGTAGGTCTTGCGTGCGGCGATCGGGAACGGCCCGGGCAGGACGGCGCCGGGGAGCGTGACGACGACGAGGTCGCCGACGTCGAAGTTGTGCGCGCCGCACACGATGCCGCGGGGCTCGGGCTCGCCGACGTCCACCTGGCACCAGTTGATCGTCTTGCCGTTCTTCTGCGGCTCGGGCTCGCGCTCGAGCACGCGGCCGACGACGATCGGGCCCGTGAGGTCGTAGGTGTGGACGTCCTCTTCCTCGAAGCCCACCGACACGAGCGCCGCGTGGACGTGCTCGAGGGTGACGTCGTCGGGGAGGTCGACGGACTCGCCGAGCCAACGGAGTGGGACGCGCATCAGACCACCGTTCCGAACTGCTGCGAGAAGCGGATGTCGCCCTCGAGGAAGTCACGCATGTCGTTCAGGCCGTTGCGGAACTGCAGCGTCCGCTCGATGCCCATGCCGAACGCGAAGCCCTGGTACTCGGCCGGGTCGATGCCGGCGGCGCGCAGGACGTTCGGGTTGACCATGCCGCAGCCGCCCCACTCGACCCACCGGGCGCCGCCCTTGGCGTTCGGCTGCCAGACGTCCATCTCGGCGCTGGGTTCGGTGAACGGGAAGTAGTTCGGGCGGAGACGGATCTGCGCCTCGGCACCGAACATCTGGCGCGCGAAGTGCTCGAGCGTGCCGCGCAGGTGCGCCATCGTCAGGCCCTTGTCGATCGCGATGCCCTCGACCTGGGTGAAGACCGGCAGGTGCGTGGCGTCGAGCTCGTCGGCGCGGTACACCCGGCCCGGCGCGATGACGTAGAGCGGCAGGTCGCGCGAGAGCAGCGACCGCACCTGCACCGGGGAGGTGTGCGTGCGCATGACGAGGTGGCGCTCGACCGGCTCGACGAAGATCGTGTCGGCCATCGCCCGGGCCGGGTGGTCCGGGTCGAAGTTCAGCGCGTCGAAGTTGAACCACTCGTGCTCGAGCTCGGGGCCCTCCGCGACTTCCCACCCCATGCCGACGAAGATGTCGGCCACGGTCTCGTTGAGGAGCGACAGCGGGTGCCGCGAGCCGGGCGCGCGGCGGACCGGGAGCGCGGTGACGTCGACGCGCTCGGCGTCGAGGCGTGCACGTTCCTCGGCTTCGGCGAGCACGGACTCCTGCTCGGCGATCGCCGCGTTCACCTGCCCACGGGCCTGTCCGACGAGCTTGCCCGCGGCCGCCTTCTGCTCCTTCGGCACGCTGCGCATCGACGCGTTCATCCGCGCCAGCGCGGACTGTTCGCCGGTGTGCTCGGCCCTGGCCTGCTTCAGCTCGGCGACGGTCGTCGTGGCACGGACCGCCGCGAGGGCCCGGTCCACGGCGTCGGCGACGGCCGATTCGCTGATCTCGAGAGGTTCTGACACGAGACCCAAGCCTACCGGCCCGTGGGATACCGCCGTCCGGTACCGGACGGTCTGGGGAGGAGTCCCCTGGTCAGTCGCCTGTGGAGGGACGAGCCGTGCGCTGCGCGAACGCCGACTCGTACAGGCAGACGGACGCCGCGGTCGCGAGGTTCATCGACTCCGCCTTGCCGTAGATCGGTACCTTCACGGCGCGGTCGACGAGGGCGAGGTCCTCGGTGGTCAGACCACGTGCCTCGTTGCCGAACACCCACGCGGTCGGACCGTCGAGCATGCCGTCGGCGCGGACCTCGGGCAGGTCGTCGCCCGAGACGTCGGCGGCCAGGATCGTGTACCCGAGGCCCCGGGCACGGGACACCGCGTCGGCGAGCGTCACGCCGACCGACACCGGCACGTGGAAGAGCGAGCCCGTGGTCGACCGCACGACCTTCGGGTTGTACGGGTCGACGCTGCGCCCGGTGAGGACCACCGCGTCGGCGCCGGCGGCGTCGGCCGCACGGATGATGGTGCCGGCGTTGCCCGGATCACGCACCTCTTCGAGGATCGCGACGATCCCCGGCAGGCCGCCACGCGCCTCCTGGGCGGCACCGGCGTCGGGGAAGACGTCCTTCACCGACGTCGGGAACTGCTGGCACACCGCGACGACGCCCTGCGGCGTCACGGTGTCCGCCATCGCGTCGAGGACCTGTTCGGTCACGAACCACGTGTCGACCGGCGCGTCGTCGAGGCCGTAGCGCGCGGCCGCCGTCGGGGTCACGTAGAGCTCGCGGAGGAGCTCCGGGCGGTACTCGATCGCCTCACGCACCGCCTGCGGCCCTTCGAGCAGGAACAGGCCCGTGTCGGCACGCACGTCCTTCTTCGACAGCGCTGCGACGGCACGGACGCGGCCGGCCTTGGGGTTCTCGAGGAGATCGCTCACGGGACAAGTCTAGGAACGACGAAACCCCCGCCGGACCGGCGGGGGTTTCGCGAGCAGAAGAACTGACTACGCAGCCTTCGGGGCCGAGGTGTCGGCCGGGAGCGCCTTCTTGGCGGTCTCGACGAGCGCCGCGAACGTCTCGGGGTTGTTCACCGCGAGGTCCGCGAGGATGCGACGGTCGACCTCGACGCCGGCAAGGCCGAGGCCCTGGATGAGGCGGTTGTAGGTCAGGCCGTTCGCACGCGACGCGGCGTTGATGCGCTGGATCCAGAGGCGACGGAACTCGCCCTTCTTCGCGTGACGGTCGCGGTACGCGTAGACGAGGGAGTGGGTGACCTGCTCCTTGGCCTTGCGGTACAGACGCGAACGCTGACCGCGGTAGCCCTCGGCGCGCTCGAGGATGACGCGGCGCTTCTTGGCGGCGTTGACCGCTCTCTTTACTCGTGCCATTGATCTATTCCTTTACGTTCTGCGGGGCTCAGTGGCCGAGGAGCTTCTTGACGTTCTTCGCGTCAGCCTTGGCGAGGACCTGGTCCTCGTTGAGGCGGGCCTTGCGCTTGGCGCTCTTGACCTCGAGGTTGTGACGCATACCGGCCTGCTGCTTCATGATCTTGCCGCTGCCGGTGACCTTGAAGCGCTTCTTCGACCCGGAGTGGGTCTTCTGCTTGGGCATGGTGGTGCCTTTCCGTGGGATGGATGGGGAGCCGCGTCGTTGCGGGATCGGTCGGTGGGACCTATTCGGCGGGAGCTTCGGCCTGCGCGGGCTCGGGAGCCACGTCGGTGGTCTCGTCCTTGCCCTTCGCAGCGTGCTCCGACGCACGACGCTCGGCCTTCTGAGCAGCGCGCTTGGCGTTCTGCTCGCCCTTGACGTCGGACTTGTTCTTGAGCGGGGCGATGATCATCGTCATGTTGCGGCCGTCCTGGGTCGGACGCGACTCGACGACACCGAACTCGGCGATCTCCTCGGCGAACTTCTGGAGGAGACGGACACCCTGCTCCGGACGCGACTGCTCGCGGCCACGGAAGAGGATCATCGCCTTCACCTTGTCGCCACCGAGGAGGAAGCCCTCGGCGCGCTTGCGCTTCGTCTCGTAGTCGTGCACGTCGATCTTCAGACGGAAACGGACTTCCTTGAGGTCCGTGTTCACCTGGTTGCGACGCGCTTCCTTGGCCTTCTGAGCGGCCTCGTACTTGAACTTGCCGTAGTCCATGATCTTCGCCACGGGCGGCTTCGAGTTCGGCGCGACCTCGACCAGATCCAGCTCGGCTTCCTGCGCGAGGCGCAGTGCGACGGCGATGGGGACAACGCCGACCTGCTCGCCCTGGGGGCCGACGAGTCGGACCTCGGGGACGCGGATTCGGTCGTTGGTACGGGGATCGGGAATGCGGAGCTCCTTCAATCAGGTGGTGGCCGTCCGGGGCGTTTGCCCTGGACGACGGCACGAGAGAGGAGATCTGACGCACGGATCGTGACCCGTTCGGCAGCCGCCCGACGCCGACCCCTGCGGGACGGCCGACCGACGCGGACGCCGGTGGAGCGGTGTGGACCCGGTAGCCTGTGGTGCGCGGCCGCGGGTGGGAGAGACTCCTCTTTCGTGACGCTGCGGGAGTGATCGGCCTCGTTCGCACGAGTCCGGGCACACTGACAGCATCTGCCGCGGATGAGTCTAGCAGAGGAGCACCGTGACCGACACCCCTTCCCCCGAGCCCGACGAGGCCGCACGCGACATCTCGGAGGTGCCGGCCGTCGAACTCATCAACACCGTGGCGGTGCACCTCCTCAGCGCGGCCGCCGTCAAGGTGGGTCTCGCGGACGACCCCGAGCAGCAGACGGACCTCGACGAGGCGCGCAAGCTCATCACGGCGCTCGCGGGGCTCGTCACCGCCGCGGCGACGGAGATCGGGGACCACCACGCCCGCCCGCTGCGCGACGGACTCCGTTCGGTGCAGCTCGCGTTCCGCGAGGCGTCGAGCATCCAGGACGCGCCGGGCGCCGGTCCGGGTGAGAAGTACACCGGACCCGTCAACTGACGGGCGTCACCCGATGACGGACGGGAGGCGCGGTGCCGGCTGGCACCGCGCCTCCCGTCCGTCATCCGGTCCGGTCCAGGGCCGCAGCCCTCGGTCCGTCGGTCAGGCCGCGCTGCGCGCGACCAGGCGCGTGACCGCGGCGAGCGGGATGCCGACCCAGTCGGGACGGTTCCGGGTCTCGTAGACGACCTCGTAGACGGCCTTGTCGAGTTCGAACGCGTCGAGCAGTTCCCGGTGGGCACGCAGGTCCGATCCCGTCCCCTGCTGGTAGCCGTCGAGGAACGCCGACCGGGCCTCCTGCGCCCACTCCCCCGCATCGACGGGTTCGGCGTCCTGGGCGAGCGAACCCTGGACGTAGTCGAACGAGCGCAGCATGCCGGCGACGTCCCGGAGCGTGACGTCCGGCAGGGAGCGCTCGGTGAGCGGGCGGAGCGGCTCGCCCTCGAAGTCGAGGAAGACCCAGCCGCGGGGTTCCGGAGCGGCGAGCACCTGCCCGAGGTGCAGGTCCCCGTGGATGCGCTGGAGGTCGGGCCAGTCGGCGTCGGCGGCCCGGGCGTAGACCGCACGGACGGCATCGACGTGCGGCCCGATCGCCGGGGCCTCGCGTGCCGCGGCGTCGAGCCGGCCGTGCATCGTCGCGATCGCGGCGGCACGGCGGTCGTCGTCGGCGGGCTCGGTCGGCAGGGCGTCGGCGAGGGTGCGGTGCACCTCGGCGAGCGCGAGCCCGAGCCGCTCGGCGTCGGATGCGAAGGGGATGCCCTCGCGGGCGTCGCTGAGTGCCACACGCCACGCGTCCTGCAGCCCCGGCAGGAACTCCTGGGCGAAGGCGAGGTGCCCGCTCGCGGTGCCGTCGGAGCGCCCCGGGTCCGGCCAGCTCCCGCGGAGCGCGCCGTACACGCGCGGCACCCGGGCGCTGCCCGCGGCAGAGAGGGCGAGCTGCGTGGTGACGTCCGGGTTGTCGCCGTGGTGCAGCACGCGGAAGACCTTCACGATGACCTCGGCGCCGGTGTCCGTCTCGCAGATCACCGAGGTGTTCGACTGTTCGCCGCTGAGCACCCGGGACCGCCGGACGGCGCCGATCGGGACGAGGCTCTCGTCGTCGGCGTCGATGCGCGCGGCGAGGGACCGGATCCAGTCCGGATCGGCGGTCGCGTCGTGCACGGCCCCGGCCGCGTCGGGACTGACCGGCGCCTGGTAGAGGACGGGGCCGGTCGGGGCGTCGTCGAGGACGAGGCGGGTACCGGCGGGGTGCGCGAGGGTGCGGAGCCGCGGGGTGGTGCCCTTCGCCGTGTACCAGCGCTGGTGGGCGATCCAGCCCTCGAGGGTGCGGTCGGTGGGCTCGCCGGGGGCGGGGACGGGTGCCTCGTCGCTCATGGGGCGAACCGTACGCGCCGGGGGCTGAGGGTGGTGCGCTGGGTCGTGGGTCGTGGGTCGTGGGGCGCTGGGGTCGTGGGGCGCTGGGGTCGTGGGGCGCTGGTTCGGGTCGTCCGCTGTCCTCCACAGGGCGTCGTTCCGGGTGCGGCATCCACAGAACGCGGCGGACCCGGTGACGAGGGCCGCGGGGCGGACGACACTGACGGCATGCAGACCCCGCACCCGGAGCCGCTCGGCCGCACCGACCCCCGTCGCACGTGGCGCATCGCCGACGACCGGCGACTGCCCGCCCTCGAACCCTTCGCCGACCGCGTCCTCCGGCACGGTCCCGTGGTGCTGCGCGAGCACCTGTGGGACACCGACGACCGGGTCCTCGCGGCCGAGGGCGTCGAGCTCCTCCGGTCGGACGCCGGGTGGAGCGTCGACCGCGGTGACGGACCGGTCGAGGTGCCCCCGGACCTCGACGGCGGCGACGACCAGGATGCGGACCACGTTCCGCGCGACGTGGTCGAGGTCTTCCTGCGCGGCCGCCCGGTCCGGGTCGTCCGGGTGCGGGACACGGCGACGACCCTCGTCGAGCTGCGCGGGCGGGACGGGCGGCTCCGCGCCGAGGTGGCCGACGTCCGTGTGGACGAGGGCGAGCCCGACGCCGCGGTGCTCCGGTCGGCTCGGTGGTGGGCGCTGAGCGACGACGGGCGGGGCGGGACGGTGTCCCGGGCTGCGGAGCGGGCGCTGGCGGACGCGGCGGAACCCGGGGCGGGTGGTGGCGCCCGGGGCGGGGCCGGGCGCGCTGGTGGTGGGGCCGGGCGCCCTGCGCTCCGTGCCGCACCCGAGCGTCGGAAGGGGTCGGCGGCACGCCCACGACGGGGCTCCGCGGCCGCTGCCCTGCGAGCGGTCCTCCGGTCGTTGCGCGCCGACCTCGTCGCGGTCGATCCGAGGGTGCGTGCCGACGAGCACGGGTCGGTGCACGACCTCCGGAAGGTCCTGAGTCGGCTGCGGAGCGTGCTGGCCGCGTACCGCGGTGCCCTCGACCGCGACGCCACCGAACCCCTGCGCGCCGAACTGGCCGAGGTCTCGCGGGTGGCCGGTGTCGCCCGCGACGCCGAGGTCCTGCGCGACCGGTTGCTCCGCACAGCCGGCCGCGCTCCCGAGGGCTTCGTCGACGCCGAGACCCTCGACCGGATCGGTGCGCACGTCGCCGAGTCCCGCGCGGCGGCGGCCGCCGACCTCCGGCACACCCTGCGCTCGGCGACGTGGTTCCGGGCGCTGGACCGCCTCGACGACCTCGTCGCCCGGGCGCCGCGGGGACCGCACGCCGACGACGACGCCCAGGCGTTCGCCGTCCGCCGTATCGCGCGCGAGCGGAAGCGGGTCGCGAAGGCGATCGACGGCGGCACCGAGACGCTCGACGACCTGCACGAGATCCGGAAGGCGGCTCGGCGCCTGCGCTACGCCCTGCAGGCCGCCGACGAGGCGACGGACCTCGGGAAGCGGCGCCTCGGGTTGCTGCGGCGGGTCCAGGACGGCCTCGGCGAGGTGCTCGACGCGGCGCACGCCACCGCGGCCCACCGGGAGCTGGCGACCCTCGCGGCGAGGAGCGGGGCGGACACGTTCGGCGCCGGGGTCCTCGCCACGACCGAGCACGCCGTCGTCGAGCGCGAGCGGGACCGGGCCGAGCACCTCGTCGCCCGCCTGCGGTCGCGCGTGGCGACCGGTCTGCGAGGATGACCGGGTGCCGCACTACCTCGAAGACCTCGCCGCCGGACAGACCTTCACGACCCCGGGCCGGACCATCACCGAGGCGGACGTCGTGTCGTTCGCCTCGTGGACGAACGACAACAACCAGGTCCACACCGACGTCGAGTTCGCCGCCAGGACCCGCTACGGCCAGCGGGTCGTGCACGGGCTGCTGGGCACCTCGCTCTGCCTCGGACTGATCGCCCGCACCGGGGTGTTCGAGGGCTCGGCCGTCGCGCTGCTCGGCATCGACCAGTGGCGCTTCACGGCGCCGGTGTTCATCGGGGACACCCTGACGTGCGAGGTCGAGATCCTGTCGACGCGACTGACGAGCTCCGGGACGACGGGCATCGTCGAGCGGACGGTGTCGCTCCGGAACCAGCGGGGCGAGACCGTCCAGCAGGGGCGCATGGACGTCATGGTCCTGACGCGGGACGCCGCGATCGCCTGACAGGCCGGGCGGGCACTCGCCCGGAATCGTTGCCGCGCTCTTTACAACGATGTACCAGCCGCGCCAGCATGGAGGCATGAGCACGCTCGACGGCATCGTCGCCGCACCTGACACCGCTTCCCCGCAGGCCCTCCCGATCGCCTCCCGGCAGGACGGCACGTACCCCCGGCCGCAGATGCTCCGCCCGCACTGGGCCGACCTCGACGGCACGTGGTCCTTCCGCAACGACGGCGACGACCCCGCCTGGCGGACCGGCTTCCCCGACGCACGGGACATCGTCGTCCCGTTCCCGCCCGAGTCCGTCGCGTCGGGCATCGACGAGCCGGGCTTCCACCCCGTCGTCTGGTACTCCCGCACCATCGGCCGCGCCGAGCTCGAGGCCGCCGGACACGGCGACGCGGCACCCCGGCTCCTGCTGCACTTCGGCGCGGTGGACCACCGCGCCCGGGTCTGGATCGACGGGCAGTTCATCGGCGAGCACGAGGGCGGCCACACGCCGTTCTCGTTCGACGTGACCGACGTCCTGACCGCCTCCGACGCCGTGCACACCCTCGTCGTCCGCGCCGAGGACGACCCGCACGACCTCACCCAGCCCCGCGGCAAGCAGGACTGGCACGAGGACCCGCACGCCATCTGGTACCGCCGCACCACCGGCATCTGGCAGACCGTCTGGCTCGAGGCCGTGCCGACCACGTCGATCGAGTACCTCCGCTGGACGAACCTCGACCACCAGACGCTCCGCCTGACCGTCCGGCTCGCCGGGGTCCGGACCGGCGGCGAGCGCCTCCGCGTCGACGCCCGCTGGGACGAGCGCGACGAACACCTCGCGACGATCGAGACCACGCTCGGCGCGACGGCGAACGAGTTCGACGTGCTCGTCCCGATCGCCCGGCAGGCGAACGGGCAGGCCGAGGACGAACTGCACTGGTCGCCGGAGGCACCGCGGCTCGTCGACGCCACGGTCACCCTGCTGGGATCCGGCAGCGACCGCACCCCGATCGACGCCGTCGCGTCCTACTTCGGCGTGCGCACCGTCGGCGTCGACGGCGGCGCGTTCCTCCTCAACGGCCGGAGCTACGACGTCCGCAGCGTCCTCAACCAGGGGTACTGGCCGGACTCGCACATCGCAGCCCCCTCCCGCGAGGCGCTCCGCCGTGAGGTCGAGCTCATCAAGGAGCTCGGCTTCAACGCCGCACGCAACCACCAGAAGATCGAGGACCCGCGCTTCCTCTACTGGGCGGACCGGCTCGGCATCCTCGTGTGGGGCGAGGCGCCGGGTGCGTACGCGTTCTCGCCGCGGGCCGTGCAGCGACTGATGCGCGAATGGATGGACGCCGTCGAGCGCGACGCCTCGCACCCGTCGATCGTCACGTGGGTCCCGGCGAACGAGAGCTGGGGCGTGCAGCACATCGCGACCGTTCCCGCGCAGCAGGCCTACGCGCGGTCGTTGGCCGACGTCACGCGGGCGATCGACCCGACGCGGCCGGTGATCTCGAACGACGGGTGGGAGCACCCGGACTCGGACATCATCACGATCCACGACTACGAGGGCGACGGGCCCCGGCTCGCGGCGACCTACGCAGACGACGCGGCGCGCACGGCACTGTTCCACGGCATGGGCCCGTCCGACCGCTGGGTGCTGGTCGGTGGAGCGGTCGACCGCGGGCAGCCGGTCATGCTCACCGAGTTCGGCGGTGTGAACTACCAGCCCGGCGCCCAGCGCGAGGACGGCTGGGGCTACACGACCGCGGCCGACGGCGACGACTGGATCGCCCGGATCACGGCGCTGTACGACGCGATCCGCGCGAGTTCGTTCCTCGCCGGGTCCTGCTACACGCAGCTCACGGACACGATGCAGGAGACGAACGGCCTGCTGAACGCGGACCGCACCCCGAAGGTGCCGATCGAGCAGATCCGGCGCGCGGTCACCGGTCGCTGACGCGACGCAGGAGCCGGGAGGCACGTCCTCGGTGAGCAGGAATGGTCGGGTCCGACGAACGGACCCGACCATTGCTGCTCACGAGACGCGGAGATCGGTGCGAGACCGACGCAGCGTCTCGGCGCGGATCAGGAGGCGCGGGTCAGGAGGAGAGGAACCGCAGGACGGCCTCGTTCCACTCGTCCTTGTGCGATGCCAGCACCCCGTGCGGCCCGCCCTCGATGACGTGGGTCTGCGCGTTCGGGATCGCCGCAGCGGTCCGCTTGCCGGACACCTCGAACGGCACGATGCCGTCGGAGTCGCCGTGGATCACGAGCGTCGGCACGTCGACCTTGGTGAGGTCGTCGCGGAAGTCCGTCGTGGCGAACGCGACGGTGCAGTCGAGCGTGCCCTTCGGCGATGCGAGCTCGGCGATCGCGAGGTCGTACGCGCGCTGGTCGCCCGACACCAGGGGCTTGTTCACGAGCGAGGGCTTGCCCGCCGTGTAGAACAGGTCGACGAACTCGTGCAGGAACGCGGGGCGGTCCCCGGTGATCCCGTTCGAGAACCAGTCCGCGAGGTCCTGGTCGACCCCGCCGTCGGGGTTGTCGTCCGACTTCCAGAGGTACGGCGGCACCGCGCTCGCGAACACGAGCTTCTTCACCCGGCCCGTGCCGTAGGTGGACACGTAGCGCGCGAGCTCACCGCCACCCATCGAGAACCCGATCAGCGTGACCTCGGTCAGCCCGAGCTGGTCGAGCAGGGTGTCGAGGTCGGCGGCGAACGTGTCGTAGTCGTACCCGCCCCACGGGTGCGACGACTGCCCGAAGCCGCGACGGTCGTACGCGACGACACGGTGCCCGGCTTCGACGAGGGCCGGGATCTGGCCCTCCCACGAGCGGCCGGACAGGGGCCAGCCGTGGATGAGGACGACCGGGTCGCCCGATCCGAAGTCGTCGTAGTGCAGGTCGATGTCGTGCCCGTTCTCGGCTCCGACGGTGATGAACGGCATGGTGCCTCCGGTGGTTGCGTCTTCCAGGGAACGCCGACCATGCAACGCCGTGGGCCCGCACCGAGGCTGAAACCGTACGCCTTGCGGACACCGGTGACGTGCCGTGGACGTGCGAGGATCGGGCGGTGACGAGCGCCGGGGAGACGAGCGGCGCCTCCAGGCCGGCCCTGGAGGCGCGCCACAGCGGCTGGACCACTCCCCTGCTCCTGTGGCTGGCCTCGCGCGTGGTGAGCACGGTCCTGCTCGCGACGGTCTACGCCGTGGCGACGGCGAACGGCTGGCCGTTCGCGTCGTCCCGACGCGATCCGTCCTTCTTCACGTTCTCGGGGTCGTGGGACGCGTCCTTCTACCGGATCATCGCGGAGCACGGGTACCCGACGACGCTGCCGCTCGACGACTCGGGGCACGTCCTCCCGAACGCCTGGGCGTTCCTGCCGGTGTTCCCGACGCTCGTGCGCGCCGTCATGCCGCTGACGGGCGGGTCGTTCTGGGTCGCGGGCGTGCTCGTCGCGACGCTCGCCGGGGCCGGGGCGTGCGTGCTGCTCTACCGGCTGGTGCTCGCCGTGGGCTGCTCGCACCGTGCGCGGTGGGCGACGGCGCTGTTCGCGTTCGGTCCCACCGCGTTCCTGCTGCAGGTGGCCTACGCCGAGAGCACGTTCCTGCTGCTGCTGTTCGGGGCGCTGCTGGCGCTCGTCCGTCGGCGCTACTGGCTGGTCGCGCCGCTCGGGCTCGTGGCCGCGTTCACGAAGCCGGGCGTGCTGGCGTTGGCCGTGGCGCTCGCGGTGCACCTCGTCGTGCGGTGGGTGCAGGAGCGTCGGGCGCTCCCGGTGCGGGACGCCGTGGCGATCGTCGTGTCGGGGCTGGTGGTGGCTGCGGCGGGGCTGGCGTGGCCGGTGATCGCCTCGGCCGTGACGGGTCGGCCGAACGCCTACCTCGACACCGAACTGTCGTGGTGGGTGGGGTTCGTGGGGCGGCAGCACTTCGCGCCGCTCACGCCGTGGTTCACGATGGCGGGGACGTGGCTCGGGCCGCTCGGGATCGTGCTCGTGGTCGCCGTGCTCGCGGGGGCGGTGTGGTTCTGGACGCGGAGGTCGGTCCGGGCCCTCGGGGTGGACGTGTGGGCGTTCACGGCGGCGTACGCGCTGTACCTCGTGGCGGTGTTCCTGCCCCAGCAGTCCCTGCCCCGGTTGCTCATGCCGACGGCGCCACTGCTCGGGTCGGACGTGTTCGTACGGACGCGGCGGCGGGCGGTCGTGTGGCTCGTGGTGGGTGTATGCCTGCAGCCGGTCGCCGTCGTGCTGCTCTGGTTCCTCGGGTACCCCTGACGCGCGGCGGCACGGCCCGGCGTGGCGGGCCGACGTCGAACCACGGAACCGACACCGAACCAGCGCGGGTCGGTGGTTCGGTGTCGCCTTCGTGGTTCGACGCGAACGCGAACGCGGCCCCGCGGCGCGCCGCCGGCGCGCGCCAGCGCTACGCGTCGAACGTGTGGAACCAGGCGGTCCCGCCCGGGTGCTGCACCGTGATCATCTCGTCGAGGTCGCGGTACGGCCCGTCCTGGTTGTGGCTCGCCGACTTGATGCGGACCGTGCCGTCCGGCTCGGTGAACACCTCGGACACGATCGTGGTGTGGTCCGGCGAGTCGTTGTCGTTCCAGTCGTAGAACACGATGTCGCCGACCTTGACCTTGTCGCGCTCGTCGAGGGAGCGACGGGTGAGCCCGAACTCCGCGGCGTTCGCGGTGAGCCACGGGTCCATCGTCGGGCAGTAGGTCCACGTCGCCGAGTGCTCCGCCCCGGCCGACCGGTTGTACCAGTCGGAGCGCTGCTGCCAGCCGCGGGCGATCAAGGTCTGCGACACGTAGTTCGCGCAGTCGCCACCGATCGGGTTCATGGTGCCGTACTCGGCGAGGTTGTAGTCCTTCCAGTGCGCCATCGCGTACTCGAGCTGCCGGTCGACGTCGGTCAGTGCCGCGTAGGCCAGGGTCGAGGTCGCGACCGCCGTCGAGGCGTCCGGGACGGGCGCGGTGGTCGGTGTCGGCGTGGCCGTCGCGGAGTCCTGCGTCGCCCCGGTCTGCCCGTCGTTCGCGGCGCTGCCGTTGCCGTCCGAGGACTGGTTGGCGGACGGTGACGGCTCGATCGCGGTCGTGAAGAGCGCGACGTCCGCCGAACCCGCCGTGTACATCGCCTGGTGCGGTGCCGTGAAGGTCACCTTCGTGGCGGTCGCCCTGACGTCCCGCGCGGCGATGCCCCCGACCGTGACGCCGGCGACCGCTGCCAGCCCGGAGCCGGCGACGGTGATCGTCACACCGCCGGCGAGCGGGACGTGCGCAGGGCTGAGCGACTTCGCGACGGGCTTCGCGGTGGGCGTGGACGAACCGCCACCGTTGCTCGTGCCACCACCGGACGCCTTGCCCGTTCCGCCGTCCCCCGACGAGCACGCAGCGACGGCGAGCCCGATGCCGGTCACGCCGGCGAGGGACAGCAGGGAGCGGCGCGTCAGGGAAGCAGTCATGGTGCTTCCCAGGGTAGGCGACGACACGGCATGATCTCTGGCAGGAACCACCGTCGAGAGGATCAGACCACCCATGCCCGAGAGCCACGACTTCTTCGTCGCAGCCGCCCCCGACCACGTCCGCGCACTCGTCCGCGGCGCACTCGTCCGCGAGGGCTACACCGTCGACGACGGCGACCAGGGAGCCCTCCGCGCCACCCGCGGCAGCATGGGCCTCACGCTGCTCATCGGCGGCATGGCGAACGACCGGACCTTCCACACCCGGCTCGACGTGCAGATCATGGTCACGCCGGACGGTCGGACGGTCGCGCGGCTCCTGCGCGGTGCCGGCAAGTCGGCGCTCAAGGGCGGTGCGCTCGGCATCTCGCGCGGCAACCGCGCCTTCGAGCAGGCCGCCAACGCGATCCACGGCGAGCTCGCCCAGGCCGGGATCCTGACGGAGAGCGTCCCCGGCTGACCCGGGCCCGCCCTGGGAACGACGAAGGCCACCCGATCGGGTGGCCTTCTGTCTCGGAGTGGAGCTAAGGGGATTCGAACCCCTGACCTTCTCATTGCGAACGAGACGCGCTACCAACTGCGCCATAGCCCCGAGAACGCGTCCACACTAGCACCCGCGTCGGCCCGATCCGAAATCGAGCGATCAGACGGCGCGGCGGCGACGCATGATGGCGTCGAGGTCCGCCTGCTCGTACGCGTCCTCGCCGAGGACACCCATGCCGGCCCACTTGCTCGGCGGCGCCGGGGGCGCGGCGGGAGCGGCGGGAGCAGCGGGTTCCGGAGCGGGAGCGGCCTGCGCAACGGGGGCTCCCGTCCCGGCCGGCGCGCGCAGACCCAGCCGTTCGGCGAGCCGCCCCTGGTCGTGCGCGGAGAGCGACGCGACGGCCTCCTCGACGTCCGGGCGCATGGGCGACACCCGCGCGAGCGACGGGTCGGTCTCGGCAGCACGGATCGCGGCAGCCTCGGCCTCGGCTTCCGCCTTGGCCGCGGCGACCCGCTCCTTCAGGCGGGCGGCGAGCTCCGCCGAGGACTCCGGCGTGGCCGCCGGGACCTTCGGGCGTTCGACGTACAGCGGCTTCGGGACGCGGTTCGGCGTCCAGCTGCGGTCACGAGCGCGCTCGGCGGGCTGCTCGGTCGACAGCGGCGGCGCCGGGTCCGTCCACTCGCTCGCGGGCCTGGAGGCGCGGCTCGACTCCGGCACGACCGTCGCGGTCCGGGCCTTCCGCGCCTTCGCCACCTGGTGCAGCTGGGCGAGGACCGCTGCGGACCCACCGGCGGCGACGAGGCCGGCGACACCGACGAGCCAGGCGGCGGGGGCCGCGACGAACACGACGACCGCGACGACGAGGCCGAGCGTGCCGAGCAGGGTCGCCCCCAGTCGGGACCGACGCATGCGCATCGCGGTGAGTGCCGGGACCGCCGAGGCCCGCTCGAGCACGGGTGCCTGCTCGGCCAGTCGGCGGGTGATCTCCCGCTGCCGGGCGGCCTCGTGGGCGCGGACGATCGCGGTGCGCTTCGCCTCCTCCGACTTCGCGACCCGCTGGGCCTCGGCGAGGGACTTCGCGTTCATCTCGATGCGGACCTCGTCCGGCAGCTCGGCGGTCTGCGCGAGGATGCGGAGGGTCTGCTGCAGCCGGATCGCGTTCCGCTCGGTGGCGAGGTACTGCCGACGGGCCGCCCAGGACGGCATGAGGTAGACGAGCCAGAGCACGGCCGCGATGAGCAGGACGATGCCGCCGCCCCAGGAGCCGATACCTGCCATGGGGACACGGTAGGGGTGGGCGTTCCCCCGGCCGGTGATTGCCGGACGCGTGTTGCGCGTGTCGTGACGAAATCGCCGGGGGCGAGCCGCGCCTCCCGGGCCGCCCCGCCGGACGGACCGGACCCGCGGGTCAGACGCGGGGCGTGGTGTGCAGCGGCATCGCGGCCTCGTCGCGTGCCGCGAGCGGGACCGAACCGACGCCGGGCGGGACCTGGCCGCGGACCCAGCGTTCGAGGACGCCCTCGCGGACCTCTTCCGCGACGAGGGCGAAGCAGAAGTGGTCGCGCCAGTCGCCGTTGATGTGGATGTACCGGCGGCGGAGCCCCTCGTACCGGAAGCCGAGCTTCTCGACCACCCGCAGCGACGGGGCGTTCTCGGGACGGATGCAGATCTCGATGCGGTGGATGCCGACCACGCGGAAGCAGTGGTCCACCGCCATCGCGACGGCGATCGGCGTGACGTTGTGGCCTGCGGCGTCCTCGACGACCCAGTAGCCGATCGAGGCGCTGGCGAGGGAGCCGTACGTGATGCCGGAGACGTTGAGCTGCCCGACGAAGCGGCCGTCGAGCTCCATCGCGAACGGGAGCCCGAGCCCCGCGCGGGCGTTGGCCTGGAGCGCGCGGATGCTGCCGCGGACGTCGGTGGAGGCGTGACCGGAGGGGTTCGTGGCCTCCCACGTGCGGAGCCACGAGCGGTTGCTCGCGAGGGCGACGTCGAGGTCGCGGGTGTCGCGGAGTCGGAGGGGCCGGATGGTGACCCGCCCGTGGGACAGGGTCGGGATCGTCGTCATCGCGCTGGTTCCTCCGGGAGCGTCGAACGGGCCCGGAGGTGTTCCCCGGACCCGTTCGGCGACGGGTCGTCTATTCGCCCGCGTTGAACTCCTTGAGCCACGACTTGAGGTCGGGGCCGAGGTCTTCGCGGTCCGAGGCGAGCTGGACGATCGCCTTGATGTAGTCGAGTTTGTCACCGGTGTCGTACCGGCGTCCACGGAACACGACGCCGTACACGCCGCCGGTCCACTCCTCGGCGTTCGCCATCTTCATGAGCGCGTCGGTCAGCTGGATCTCGCCGCCCTTGCCCGGCTCCTGCTTCTCGAGGACGTCGAAGACCTCGGGACGGATGACGTAGCGGCCGATGATGGCCAGGTTCGAGGGTGCCTCGCCCTGCGGGGGCTTCTCGACGAGGCCGGTGATCTTCACGACGTCGTCGGTGTCGGTCTCCTCGACCGTGGCGATGCCGTAGAGGTGGGTCTGCGACTCCGGGACCTCGAGCAGGGCGACGACGGTGGCGTTCTTCTCGCCCTGGACCTCGATCATGCGCTTGAGCAGCGGGTCGCGGGCGTCGATGATGTCGTCACCGAGGAGCACGGCGAACGGCTCACGGCCGACGTGCATCTTGGCGCGGAGCACGGCGTGACCGAGGCCCAGCGGGTCGCCCTGGCGGACGTAGTGCATGTCGGCGAGGTCCGTGGACTGGTTCACCTTCTGCAGCTTCTCGTGGTCGCCCTTCTTCTTGAGGGTCTCCTCGAGCTCGGACACGTGGTCGAAGTGGTTCTCGAGCGCGTTCTTGTTGCGGCCCGTGATCATCAGCACGTCGGTGAGCCCTGCGCCGACGGCCTCTTCCACCACGTACTGGATGGCCGGCTTGTCGACGACGGGGAGCATCTCCTTCGGCATCGCCTTGGTGGCGGGGAGGAAGCGCGTGCCCAGGCCTGCGGCGGGGATCACGGCCTTCGAAATCTGGAAGCCCATGCCTGGACGGTATCGGATGACCCCGGGAGGGGGCATGTCGTCGCTACGGAGGACACGGCTTCTCGCGCTCGGCGGCGGAAAGCCGCAAGACGTGCCCTCGGTAGACTCCTCGGCATGATCGCCGATCTCGGGAACGAGAAGCGCGCCCTGCGAGCCGAGCTCCGGCAGCGGCGGCGCACCCGGACCACGACCGAACGCGAGACCGACACCGCGGCGCTCACCGCGACCCTGCAGCGCTTCGCCGAGGAGCGCCAGGTCGAGTCGATCGCGCTGTACCTCTCCGCACCCGAGGAACCCGACGTCCGCCCGTTCCTGAACTGGGCGTTCGAGCGCGGCATCCGGGTGCTCCTGCCGATCACCCGCGAGGACGGCCTGCTCGACTGGGCGGTCGGCGACGGCGCCTCCGAGGCCGAGGGGCTGGCCGGCGTGCCCGAGGTCGTCGGCGAGGTGCTCTCCCCGCTCGCGATCAACGACGTCGACGCGATCCTCGCCCCCGCCGCCGCGGTGGGACACGACGGCGTCCGGATGGGCTGGGGACGCGGCTACTACGACAAGACGCTCGGGTCGATGGCGAACCGCCCGCCCGTCTATGCTGTGATCTTCGACGCGGAGTACCTCGACGAGGTCCCGCGCGAGACCCACGACGAACCCGTCGACGGCATCATCACGCCGTCGCGCATCATCACCTTCCGGAGCTAGGGTGCCCACCTACTCGTACCGCTGCACCGAGTGCGGCAACGCCTTCGACATCAAGCAGTCGTTCTCCGACGCCACGCTCACCGAGTGCCCGGCGTGCGGCGACGTGCTGCGCAAGGTCTTCTCGCCGGTCGGGGTGACGTTCAACGGGGGCGGCTTCTACCGGACCGATTCCCGGGCGGCGCCGAAGGGCTCGTCGGAGTCGTCGGGCTCGTCCGAGTCGTCGTCCTCGTCGTCGTCGTCCTCGACGCCGGCGAAGTCCGAGTCGAAGCCCGCAGCAGCGAAGCCCGCTGCCTCGACCACGCCGAAGCCCGCCGGGTCCTGACCGGGGTCCGGACTCCTCGGTAGGTTGATGGGGTCGCCGTCCGGCGGCCGTCCTCGACCCGGAAGGAGTCCCGTGAAGGGCTTCAAGGAGTTCCTGCTCCGCGGCAACGTCATCGACCTGGCCGTCGCAGTCGTCATCGGTGCAGCGTTCACCGCCATCGTGACCGTCATCGTGAACGCGATCATCAACCCGGCGATCGGCGCGGTGTTCAACGCGTCGAGCCTCGACGACGCGCTCAAGGTCGACATCCCGACCGTGGCGGGCGGCAAGCCGGCGACCCTCATGTTCGGCTCGGTGATCGGTGCGGTGATCAACTTCGTCATCGTCGCGGCCGTCGTGTACTTCGCCCTCGTGCTCCCCGTGAACCACCTCAAGAAGGTCGCGTTCGAGCGGGTCAAGAACGACGAGGAGCAGACGCCGCAGGACGTCCCGCCGACCGACGTCGAGGTGCTGCTCGAGATCCGCGACCTGCTCCGCTCGCAGAACGGCGTGCCCGCGAACACCGGTGGCGGTGCGCACGTGGCGCCGTCGACCGCTCCCGAGGGTCCCGGTATCGGCGGCACGACGAAGCTCTAGCTGCTCCCGCACAACCGAAACCCGCCCGAACCACGCGATCACGTGGCTCGGGCGGGTTTTGCTTGTGCGAACGGCCGGCGGCAGCGCGCGGCCGGCGCGAGCG